>DATLWF010000500.1:0-19192 GCA_035576605.1 Blastocatellia bacterium
CGACTTCGTAGCGCATAGCGTGGAAAAACACCGAAGCCGTCAGATCAGCCGCCGACATGCAGCTTGTCGGATGTCCGGAGCCCGCTTCAGAAGTCGCAACGATCGAGTGAATCCGCAGCTTGTTGCCCATCGTTTCCAGGGCTTGAATCAAGTCCTTGTTGGTTCTGGCAGTTTGTTCCATCGGTCGCTCCTCGATAATCAGAGATGAAATTCAATATACACAACGGGCATCCGCGGTTCAACGTGGCGGCCTCTTTGCTTGACACTGCTTGTTGCGGTTGCCTACCCTCTGATCTGCTATGCAAGACCCAAAGGCGATTGAGAGAGTGAGTCTGGTTGAGAAGCTCAACTCATTTCAGGACTACTGGAGCCCGAAGATCGTGGGCGAGGTGAACGAGTCCTTCGTGAAGCTCGTCAAGCTCAAAGGCGAGTTCGTATGGCACCATCACGAGGCCGAGGATGAACTGTTTCTTGTCGTGAAGGGCAGCCTGTTGATCAGGTTAAGGGATCGCGACGTTAGAGTCGAAGAAGGCGAGTTTGTGATCATTCCTCGCGGCGTCGAACATCTGCCGGTCGCCGACGAAGAAGTTCATGTGTTGTTACTTGAGCCGAAGTCTACTTTGAACACCGGCAATGTGGCGAATGAAAGAACCGTCGCGGATTTGGATCACATTTAGCGGGCTGCATGAACAAATAATGATCATGGAACCGGGTCGCATCCAAGCCGAAACTACGCTGGACGATTTCGCAACGCATCCAGCATCACATCCCCTTCAATACCAACCCCGCCGCGGGCTCAGCATACCGGCAATAACTGTCCTCGACGCACGCGGCCGCGTGATTGAGGATGATCAACGTGCAGTGTTTCGCTATCTCGCTCAGCAAGGCCGCGGCGCGGACATTCTCTTTGGCGTGGGCACCACAGGCGAGTGGAACCGAATCTCAAACGAAGAGCGCCAGCGCCTGATTTGGATCGAGACCGATGAGGTCGCTCGCATCAATCACGAGGCATCAAAACAAGAGATTCAACCAGTGGAAGCGTGGGTGGGGGTGACAGCCGCGACTCAGACCGAAACGCTTGCGAATCTCGAATGCGCGATAGAGGCGCGAGCCGACGCCGTGGTGATCGCGCCGCTTTCGATCACCGACCTTGTCGACGTTGTCTCATTCATTCAGGAAGACGTCAGCAATCTATTCGACCACCGCGGCCGCTGGCTCCCGGTCTTTCTCTACGACAATGCGGACATCGCGGCCGATCCGCGCATCCAGCATCTTCGCACCCGCGACGTGAAGCGGCTCAGCCGGCTGCCATTCATTTTTGGTTTGAAGGTGTCAGCGCCCCGGCACGTGCTTGGCAACTACACGAAGGGCGCGGCTCACTTCAAGGACAAGGGCGAGTTTGGCGTCTATGTCGGCAACGCGATGCTGATGTTTCAGGTGTTCAATCTTGAAGACGGATTCCTGGGCCGTGTGCGCGAGTATTGGAACCGCTATCTGCTTCACAACGAGCTGCCGATAGGAGTCGTGTCTGGCCCTGCCAACGCGCTGCCGCGCGAATGGCAGCGAGCGTGGCGGGCGTGCTATGCAAGCGACGAGCGATTGATGTCAGTCTACAAATCGGCGTTCGAGCAGTTTGTCGCGGCGTGTCATTTCTCACAAGGTGACGGGCCAGTCGAGAAGATGATTGCTTGTCTGAAGCACGCGTTGAAGTTGGATGGTGTGATCACTTCGGATCTGGTGGCGGAAGGCACACGCTCGCTCGATGAAGACGAACGTCGTGAGTTTGCGAGACGCTTAACGAGGATCAAGAAGCATCTCGCATCGGCAACTGATCCGGTATGGATCTCACGGTGACATAGACTTTAGAGTCTATGCTACTTCCGCATCACGTTTCACGCACGCACGTTTCACGCAACACCTTTCACGCATCACATTTCACGCATCACGCTTTCCTTATTTCGCATAGTAACCCTTTCGGGTTCGCACTGCCGCGTCCGCGCGATTGACGCCCACTCTAACGCGGCGAAAGGTCCCATCCCTCTCCGGATTCGTAGGATAGTAGCCCACGCTGTAAACCGTTCGAATCGCGGCGGCGACCTGTTTGTAGACGCCCGAAAGATCGCCAACCTTCTCGGCTTTGAACATCTGTCCGCCGGTCAACTCACCGATTCGCTCGAGCTGATCGCGAGCAATTGCATAAGCTTCCGACGAGCTGTTGCCACGCTCGAAGACCTCTTCGTACTCCGTGTCCAAATAAATCGGGAACACGATCACGTCCGATTCTTCGAGTCTGTGCGTGAGTTGATTGAACGACACGCGGCTTTCCATCGGGTTGTAACGATCCAGCGAGCTATCCACGCCGTCAGTCATGACCACTATCGCATTGCGTTGCCCGCGAGTCCCACGAAGCGTGTCCATCAGCGAAAACCAGAGGGCTTCATAAAACGCCGTGCCTCCTTGCGACCGATCGACGGCCTTGATCCGGCGCTTCAGCTCCTCCCTGTCATTGGTCAATTGAGACACGACGCGGATCTCGTCGGTAAAGGTCACCACGGCGACTTTGTCCTGCGGGCCCAGGACGTCAATGAAACGCAGGGCGGCCGATTTCACGACATCCAGTTTGTCCTTGATCGAACCCGAAAGATCGAGAGCCAGCACCAGATTGAACGGGGCCGTTGTGGTCTGGAAGAATTCGATCTTCTGCGGCTCGCTATTCTCAGCGACCTCGAAATCCTCTTTTTTCAAATTAGTGAGAGCAACTCCGGACCGGTTTGTCACCGACACGTTCAGATTCACCAGCGCCGCCTTGAGCACGATGGCCTCTTCATCAGGACTCTTTGTTTTCGTCTCAGAATCGGCATTCGCGGTTGGATTTGATGAATCCTCCTCCCGGCTGTTGCGCAACACGGGTGGCGCGCCCCTTCGCGAATTGGTTGACGCAATCTCATCATCGGTTCGTTCAGTCGGATCGGCTCGACGTGCATTCCCGGCTTGCCGCACTTGATCGTTTGATCGAGCGCTTTGTCCGGTTTGAGAAGGTGCTTGCGTCGGTGTACCGCTCGGCGCAGGTTCTTGTGCCGTTTCGTCTCGTTGATCGAAAACCGAGCCTGAATCGCGCGACGGGCGCGGCGGTGCGTTGGCGGGGATGATCCTGACCCGCAAGCCAGAGTTGCCGCCACCGGTATTTCTAACCTGGCGATCGTGTTCAAGTGGCCCAACGTGCTCTTTGGTGGAGCCGTCATCTGAGCGGTCGCTTCCACCGAATACAACCGACCCGCTCGCTGGATAAGTGGGAGCGGCGGCTGGCGACGCCCCCGAGGCTGTACCTTTCGCGGGGGACTGACTGCCCTTTTGCGCGTCCTGCTCGTCGACGCCTTGATCGAAGACCGATCCGGAAGCATTCTGGGTGCTTCGCGGCGGCGAGTTCGAAGGAATTATTCGAACTTTCAATCCGGAATCCCCGCTGCTTGTTTTTCGTTCGCTGCGCGGGCGGGTTAATGGCCCACGGGTCTGTGTCAGACTCGCATCGTCGCTTCGATCGCTCCCGGCGAAGACGATGGAACCATTGCTCTGGACAGCTTGTCTGGTCGCGACTGGATCGCTCGCAGCGGGGTCGTCCTGCTGAGCGGGATCGCCTTTCATCGGTGAGTTTCCAGGCGCGCGCTGTACGATGCTTGTTTGTCGGTCGGTCTCTGACCCGGCTGACGTCGTGCTTTGCGATGCCTGGGTGTTTGCCGCCGCGCCGCTGATCTCCGTGCTGGAGGCTTTCGCAACCGCGGCGGAGTTCGGTCCGGGTGTGAGCGTCACATTTCCGTTCTGGCTGTTCAGAATTACTTGCGCCGCGCCGCTTCCAGTCTGTCCTTGCAGGCTGTGAGTGCCGATTCTCTCCACAGCGGTGAGCGGAAATGTCGAACGTACGGTACCCAGAGCCGAACGCATCGCGACACGCGCGTCATCATTCGAGGGCAAGCGGTAGGCGATGCTTCCGCTGGTCGTGTCTATAACCGCGCTTGCGAGTTTGCCGCCGATGTCGACGGGCCAACCACCGCCGGTCACTTGTAGCCGCGCGCTGTTCGGAACATAGATGGTAAGGTCGATCCGGCCAAAACCCTGCCTGCATTGAACGATGACCGAGTTCTGCGCGCCCATAAGCACGAGTTCGCCAGGCTCGAGCGAGTTTTCAGCCGCGCCTTTTTTCTCGGCGACCACGCGCACGGTTTGAAAGTCCCATGCTTCAACGCGAGTTGATCCGCGTGGATTCTCAACCACGACCTCGCCGTTGAGCCTTAGGGAAAAGGTCTCGACGCGAACCGCGCTACCTTGCGCCTGAAGCGCCGCGGCAGTGGTAACGAAGAGGATTGCAAACAGAAGAAGCGAACCAACGCGGCGGACGCCGCGCCGGCTTGTGGGGGCTAACGTATTCATGGCCTACCTCCGCTAGACTGACTCGAGAACCAGTTAGTAGTCGCGGCCACAGCATGCAACAGGGTCTTTGGCCGCGGCGTTGAATGAACGAATGCAGAGATTCTCGTACAAGCGCCATGACCAGTCAAACAAAGAACATGTCACCCATTCGGGTATGCCCAGAGATCGTTTTGAAATGCAGTGTTTGTCGGCTGCGGACCACCTGTGTGGCCGCTAATCGCAAAGACAAGATGGTGGCTTACGTAAAGATGGGCGGCCCCGGAGACCGCCCGTTCAAGGCTAGATCGTAGGCCTGGCAGTTCCGTTCGGCTTCGCGTTGTAACCGCGGCGATGACGCACCGCGATGTCATCGCGCCCTTTGACGCTCACGCGAACAGAACGATAGCCGCCGTTTGATAGCGGATTTGTCGGATAGTAGCTGATCACATAGACGTGCCGAAGCTCTTCTGCAATTCTGTTTGCGACCCGACTCATGTCGCCGACCTTCTCGGCGTCGTACACCGGTCCGCCGCCGGCCGCAGTGATGTCCGCCATAAAGTCTCCGCCCCCGCCGCGCCTTCGAGGCCACGACTGCGGACTGCCCGATGGATCCGGGCTGTTTCCGGTCGGATCCCCGTTTGATGGCATCAAGGGCCCTCGGCGGCGGCGCGGGAACGGAAACGGAAACGGAAATGGAAGCTGTACGCCGGGGATCGGGCTTCGCGGCCACGGATCTACCCTGACGCCTGCTCGGCCGCCAGTGCCTGGATAGCGCAACCCATAAACCAGCACGTCCGATTCGGTGACGAGGTGGACCGCATCATCGTAGCTCGCACGGCTGCTCGTCGTGTCCTCGCCGTCCGAAAAGAGTATGAGCGCTTTGCGACCCTCGATGTTGCGAAGCTTGCGCTCCACGGTTTCGTAGACGGCATCATAAACGCTCGTTCCCTGGCCGATGCTCGCCCTGTGAATCGCCGACTCGAGCTCACGCCGGTCGTTGGTGAAGTCGCTCAAGTAATGCATATGACGGTCAAAAGACACGACCATCACGCGATCCTGATCGCGCAACTGACGAACGAAGGCGATAGCGGCATCCTGTATGTCGTTGACGCTTCCGGACACGCTCGGACTGACGTCGAGCAGGAGCACGACGCTGAAGGGCACCTCCTCAGTCCCAAAGGAAGCGATCGTCTGCTGAACGCCGTCTTCGTAAAGCACAAAGTCGCGCGCGCTCAATTGAGGCACGTAGCGGCCCGACCGATCGCTCACCAGGATAGGCAGGTTGATGAGCGTGGATTCGAGCTTGATGACGTCGCCTTCGCCGCCTGGCTGCTGCTGCTGGCCCCCTGCTCCCTGTTGCTGACCCGAGGAAGATGGTCTACCTACGGTGCTCGAAGAACTCCCTTCGTCCGATTGAGCGTCGGTGGAACGACGCAACACCGGCGGCCGTGAGCTTTGAGTAGCGCTGTCGTCTCGCGATCGAGAGTCCGCAGGACGCCGAAGCACAGGCGGCGCGCCCGTCGAGCGCTCGGTTCGGTCTGGATCAGCGTTGCCTCCATTAGAGGACTCAGGGTATCTGTCTCGCTGGACGCCAGTTGAGGTTGAGGTTTGAGACCGGGTCGTCGGTTGACTCCGAGAGTCGCCGCGAGTTGACGAGTCCGTGCCGGAGTAGCTTGGGCGTTGCGCAGGTGACCTCGATGATGACGGCGACGAATCGCGACTGCTCGCAGACGAGTCGACTGTGGACCGTCCTCTAGATCCCAATGGTGGTCGGTCAAAAGGTGGAGGCTCGCTCTGGGATTGCGACTGGGCGGAGTCTTGCGGAGGATTCGTTTTCACCGGCTCTGCGGTGTCTCGGCGAGCGCTCGTCTTAACCGGCTGTGCGGTCTCTCGCGTAGCGCTCGGTTTCCCTGGCTGTCCCGTGCTTTGCACGGTTTTGTCTATTGCAGCAGCGGGCTGTTGCTCATTCGATTGAGCAGGCGTCGCGGCTTTCGAATTTTCGGGGTTGGGGTCCTGCCCCGAACCTTGTTCCGGAGATGTCTCCGTACTATCAGGGTTCTTGGCGACCGGCTCACCGTTCTTACCCCGGCGAGGCTTTGAAGAGCTCGCGTCCTGCTGCGTCTGGCCCGTTGTCGAATCGGCGTATGCGAGCGGAAGGAGCGATATCGAAAGCGTAGCCGTCAAAACAGCGGCAAGCGACAGGCGTACAGCTTTGAGCTTCATTCTTGAACTCCAGTGGTTTGATTGTAAACGCGAGCGGCTCGCTTAAGCAATTGGGCGTCTGAGGAGCGGCGGTTTTCGTTCGGACGTCCGCGCCTCTCTATTCAAACCCCTGGATTTGGATGTTTCGAGATTCGCGGAACGTAGCCTGAAGGGTACGTTTTTTCTACGCCCGAATCGCTTAAATCGAAACCCGAGGCTCAGCTCTCCACACTTGGCCGCGCCGATGCCGTAGCCGGGCTTTGGAATCGTCTCAAACTGGTGGCCTGTAACATTGAAATCGATAGCGTCACCGGAACAGGCCAACGTCTCGTTGAGGGTGATCTGATCGTCTTCGTCTCGTTGAGGGTGATCTGATCGTCTTCCTCTCATTAACACCCCTCTTCAGAGGGGTGTTTTGCGGAGCGCGGATCTCCGAACTGTTTCAACAGTTTCACGCCCTCCACAGGCGCCAAAACCGTTAAAACGGTTGGGACCGGGCGTTGACTCGCCGACACCCAACTGAAGTTGGGTGTTAATGAAAAGGCCGGTATCAAATTGAATGTTACAGGTCACTATTCGCGAATCGGGGAGATTCACTTGATAAGCCGCCTGCTGTACGCGTTCACTTCAAGCCTAGCGCCAGAAGTAATGCCAGGTATATCCGAGATCGACGCTTTTCCCCGCTGCGAGGTCAATCTTCCACGTGATGCGCCCCACCCCATTCAACTGATGCCACCACGAAGGCCAACTGTACCAGCCCCACCACGACGGGCCGTTTCCGGCGGCCAAATAGCGCCCATCCTCGAACGAGTTGATCTTCACAATTGCCCCCCCGTGATCGGCCGTCTGGACGTTTCCCAACACATTGCGCGTGATCTCAAGCTCGATCGGCAGGGTCTTATAGTTGGTCAGGGTGATCTTGCCCGCCAGGTCCACTCGGGCGTAGTCGTCACCCTGCAATCGAACAGCGTTGGGAGTGCGCTGTGTTTCGGTCTCGGACTTCGCGACTTGAATGTCCACTGCTTTGGTGATTTCGAGGTCGGTGTTTGCGCCTACTGACGTGTAGGTCATCATACCTTGCGCAAGCACTCGATTGTCACGAACGATCAGCGCCGGCGCGGTCGTCAGCGGGTAACTGGCTTTGTTGGTCAACCGGATCTTGTGAGTGACCTTCGGTTCAGCGAACAGTCGGGCCATCTCCGCTTGTTGTTCGTTGTTGAGATTCGAGCGGACTTCAGGAGGCGGCGCGAAAGGCAAATCCATCGTAAAGATATCTTTGTAGGGCACCGTGTACTCGGCTATGGGCATCACCATTCGCTCGCCTTTTTTCAGCGTGATGTGCCGGACGGTAAAGACGAATAGATCCTCGCTCGTTGTTGATTCGGGAAGGTCCGGGCCCAGATCGCGTGGGGCGTCGCTCGAAGGCCTGTATTCACGCATGCGAGCTGTCTGGGTAGCGATGGCGTTCGACATCATCTGCCCGCGGTCGCCCTGGAAATACTGCGACAACTCGGCCGCCTTTTTCTGAAGCGCAATCGGATCAGTAGAGTCCTTGAAAGCGAATGTTGGCACACCAATCACCAGATTGGCGCTGACGTCGTTAAGATCCGTCAACTCGTTCAGAAGGGTGGCCTGAAGCTTGACTGCAGCGTTGCCGGCCCCGTCGATGGTGATCTTGTAGCTCGGGATCCACCGCACTCCCTTTTGCAAATAGACAAGACCCACATCTGCCGTCTTTTCAGGCTTGCGGCCGGACCAGTCGAGCTTCAGGGTGAGCGCGTTGCGGAATTGTTCACTTGACAGCCTGGCTTTGTGCGGGGTCTTGAATGTCACGTCCTTGATGTTGTCGATCAGCACAACCTTGATCCCTTCGGCGGTCCTCAAGAGGATAACGTCGCCTTTCTCGGGGAGCCGTTCGCCCATGTTGGGCAACCCTGTTGCCGCCAGTTCTTCAGGGCTGCGCGTGGGGATGCCCAGGATCGTGCCGGCGTAGATACGTTCATCCTTCCCAAGAGGCTTCTCGGATATTATCGCTTCGACTCCGGTGTTAGCTTCAAGCAGCTGAGCTAGAGTTATAGCGGTCTCCTCAACCAGCACCTTCCTCTGGCTTGCCGTTACTCCGATCAGCTTAAGGTCTTTATTCGATGAGTAGGGCCAGAACGTACCCAACACAGGCGCGGGTAAGTAGTCCATAATTACATTGCCGGCCGCGTCGGTCGGCATCTGCCCCTCGTGCAAAAGAAATGCGTGGCCGTCTTTGAAGATCGTGATCTCCTTGACCGGCATTCGCGCCAGCGCACTGAGTGGCGCAGGCTGTTGGGCAATCGCGGCGGCGGTGCTGAGTACAGGTGCAGTGAATACGAGCAGTAGGGACGCCTTATTCATGATGATGTCCTCCCTGGGTGCGCAACGCCGATCATTAGGCGTTTTACGTAACTCACTCTTGAGAGACGGGCGTTTGCACGAAAAGACTACCGGAAGATTGGAAAGAAGCAAGTGTCGAGCCTGTCGGTGTAACCGAGTGGGTCGGGAGAAATCGGGACTCCGATCTGGAGTCACGCAACTGCGCACTCACTTCCTCGATTCGAAACACGTCACTCTCGACAACCAGGCCCTCACGCTGAAAGGGTCGCCGGCTTTATAGAGAAAACCGTAGAATCAGAAGTTGGAATTCACCAGTCACAGGTTTTGGAGGACACATGTCTGAAGAAGTAGGGAAACAGATCGCTGGAAGGGCAGACGGAAGAAAAATGCGAATGTTGAGTCACCTGATTCGTTTGGCCCTGCTCTCTATAATCTCCACTGGCGTGATGTACGGGGCCCAGAATGCTGATGCCAGAATTCCGGTGGTCCTATCAACCGATGTCGGCAACGAAATCGACGATCAATGGGCCATCACCTACCTGCTGATTCAGTCACGGTTCCAAGTACTTGGCGTGATGTCGGCACAAGCTCCGACGATTACGGCGCCCGCCGGCCATACGTCTTACCGCATCCTCGTAGACGTAGTCGAGAACCGTTTGCGGATGAGAAAGCATCCGCCACTGATTGAAGGCGGGAGTCTTCCCATGGAAAACGCTAAGACTCCGCGCTCGAGCCCGGCCGTCAACTTTCTCATTGAGACTTCGCGGCGCTTCTCGAAAGACCATCGACTGACGGTGTTGATGATCGGCGCGGGCACGGACGTAGCGTCGGCAATCCTCACCGATCCAACGATCGTCGAACGGGTGCGCATCATCCAAATGGGCTTTAACGATGAGCAGGGTGGCAATGAGTTCAACATCGCCAACGACGTGCACGCGGTGCAGGCGATCCTCGACTCGAACGTGCCGCTGGTCATCGGACCTGGCAAGGTCTGCCGCGCCAGCCTCTCGCTGACCTTCGATCAGGCGCGGGAAATGTTGGCGAAGCGCGGCCCAATCGGCGCCTGGCTCTGGGAGGAATATCAGGCGTGGTACTTCCGCTACGTCAAGCCCTTAAGGGTGAACGACTTTTCTAAGCCGTGGGTGATTTGGGATGACATTACGCTCGCCTACGCATTGGGAATGACCACGCAGCATACGCTGCCGCGGCCCAGACTGCGTGACGATATGACTTTCGAGCAAGTCAAGACTGATCGGACGATCACCTGGATCACGGATGTGGACGAGAAGCGAATGTGGGCTGACTTCCTGAGTCTTGTGGACAAATACCAGCGAACGCATTCAACGGGCAGTAGAGCAATGGACCATCGGTTGACGTTCATGCTGCCCTAAACGGATTGAGCCTCGGCCCGCACGGGTCACGCCTGAACCGTGGGTCAGCAGGTCTTCAAATGTGATTGGTCGCTCTGCCGGATCAGTCCGATCGAGCGGGCCTGTGGGCGAGTGCAGGACGCGCATCCGCGAAAACTCTGGCGCCCAACGAAGGATCGGATCGCTCAAGGGGAACCCGCCTTCCTCAAACAGCATAAGCACCACCGAGAGGGAATCGGTTTTGTTGGCATCCTTCTCGCCAATCGATTGCATATCCGTGTCTATTACCCACTGCAAGTAATCATTCCCTGACTTGATCGGTTCTACAAATGCTGATCGATAAATTCTGATCTCAACTCTGTTTCCAGTGCCGAAATCTCCCTTGCCAGGTTTGAACTTTATTATGAGCGTCTTTCCAGTTTGCTGAACCCGCCAAGTCATTATTTCCCTAAGATCGCGATTGTGCTTAGCTTCACGAATCTCCAATTGTTCTTGGTTTATGATTTTCTTGAATCTTGAGTTTTCAAGATTGATTATGAGGCCCCAACAGGAAACACGTGCTGCTCTGTTCTCTACCAACTGAGATATGCCAGCAGAGGAATTTGGAGGGCGAGCCCGTTGGGATTGGCCGAAATTAAGACTTGGGAGTGTCACAAGGAATGTCAAGATGGATAGTTGAAGCATTCTTTTGTGAATCTTGAGTTCCATACTTTTCCAGTAGAGCGATGGACTTCGGATGTCTAACGAAAGGCCGTTGAGCGGCCGCGCACGTGTGACGTTCGACCGCAAATGAATGATACCGCCGCCGCGGTCCGCTCCCGCGGCGGGTTATCCCGCCTCTCGTCCGCGCGCATATCTTCTCCCCTCGGTCGAAACCCACCGGCTCAGGACGCAGGGGGTTCGGGTCCGCCCGTCATGTTCCCGCTGCGCTTCCGAGATGCACGCTTCGAAGATTGCAACTTCAACCGCGGCGCGCCGCCTCGATTGCAGCGATGTCGATCTTTCTCATCTCCATCATCGCATCGAACGCGCGCTTGGCCGCGGCGGGGTCGGGATCGGTTATCGCGTTGGTCAGAGCGATCGGCGTAATCTGCCAGGAGAGGCCCCATTTGTCCTTGCACCAGCCGCACGCACTCTCTTCGCCGCCGTTACCGACGATCGCGTTCCAGTAACGGTCAGTTTCGGCCTGGTCAGCGGTTGCGACCTGAAACGAGAATGCTTCGTTGTGTTTGAACGCGGGTCCGCCATTGAGCCCGAGGCACGGAATCCCCATCACCGTAAACTCGACCGTCAACACATCTCCTTTTTTCCCGGACGGAAAGTCTCCAGGCGCGAGGTGCACCGCGTCAACGGATGAATCCGGGAAGGTCTTGGCATAAAATCGCGCCGCATCCTCGGCGTCGCCATCGTACCAAAGGCAAATCGTATTCTTTGCTTGCTTATCCATGTCACTCCTCCATCGTGTTGAGCCGCCCGACGCCGCGGTAAGACGAGGCGCTCGCGGTCCAAGGGCATTGGCTCGGCCGAAATTTCCGTGTCGATGAACTTTGCAAAATCCATACCAGGTGAGAGGATCCGGAAGCCCAGACCAGCCAAGCCACCATTCCGTCGGAATGTCGAGCGACTCCTGCGACATAACGTCCCGCGTCCGCCGGTGCGCGCAGAGCACTTACCTAAGCTTGAGAAACTAGCTTAGCGCATCTGGCTGCACGCGTTTGTTAGGCGGCGACCTGTTCAGATAATGCTTTACGACCAGTCTTTCTTCAGCATTAGCTCTTCTATTCTGTATCCGTGAAGCATTTCGTGCATTAGTAGTTGCCTGAACATTATCAATACTGAGTAATGACTGTACTCTTCATGCTCCGCCGTCCGTTGCCATTCTTCTACAGTTAGCTCTTTTAATCGCTTAACGAGGCGCGCCCGTTCTCGCGCATACTGGTCAAGTGCTTCGTCTAAATCAATCTTTAGTAGTGAGCCAGCCTCCTCCTCTGGGGATGGTTCCATAGATCTTATGTAAGGCGCTGGATCAGAGAGCATCAACTTTAGACGTAAGAGATAAGCTGTGTCCGCGGTAGATATGTGGCAAGCGTGTTCGTGGGCGGACCATTTGTTAGGGCTGGGGCGACGCTTCAGATTTTGGGACGGCACCTCGCGAACGAGGCCGATAATAATATCAGGAGCGCCCTCTAAAGTAGCTATCAAGGTTTGCGTATTATTCATAATCTCATTCGAGTTTTGTGACGCAGTACGCCGTAACGTTCGAGCTAAGCGGGCGACGACGGCAGGACGCCAGGCCCTGGGCTGGCGAAAATGTATCGTGTACCGCCAGACCGGGCCTGGCGGCCTGCAGTTGTCGCTCCGCTTGAGCAAGGGTTAGGCGCCAGGCTTGCTGCGACGTTCATGAGGGTTATTGCCCGGCCGGTGGTTGCCAAAGTTCAACCTTGTTGCCTTCCGGATCCATGACCCACCCGAACTTCCCGTACTCTGAGTCATCGGTCTTCTCAAGCACGTCGCAGCCTTCATCGCGGAGCGCTTGAAGAAGCGCCGCCAAGTCTTCCACGCGATAGTTGACCATGAAGGTCGCCTTGCTTGGAGCGAAGTGGTTGCCACCAGCTGCATTAATTAACCAGGCCGTAGTTCCCTTGGTCGGATTGCCGTCGGCGTCGGTCCAATCAAAGGCTGCACCACCCCAGTCTTGTACGTCGATGCCCAGGTGAGTCTTGTACCAGGCACAGAGTGCCTTCGGATCCTTCGCGCTGAAGAATATGCCACCAATTCCAGTTACTCTCTTCATCTTCTCATCCTCCTTACTCTCTTCATCTGATTCTCCGAATCGAGCCGGACCCGAATGGCCGCGACCGATCATCCCTGTTCAACCGCGGCCTTGATATCGTTCAAGTCTTGCAGGAGGTACTTTTTCGCCACGCTCCTGAGCAGCAACCCCATTGGGATCGACAAGAATTTTGCGACGATACCTTGAGGCTCGGACTCATGAGTCTCAGTCAACGTAATGCCGCCATTGCTCTCTGAAATACTCTTGGTGGTTAAGTATACAAATCCACCATCTTCTGCTTTGGTTTTGTAGAACTCGTTCTCAGCAGCATCAGTAATCCACTTTTCCACGGTAGCTGACTTGCCGAATAGAGTGCGGGTCTCGCGCCACTTTAGTCCTACAAGCCCGTTTGCCGGTTTTTCGAGAACCTCAATATTTTCGATTCCGCTGATGGTTTCCGAGGCGTTCTCGATATTGGTGATTGCGGCCCAGATCGCCGCCTTGGATCCGTTGATGTTTACCTGTGCTTCAACGATCACGGTGTTTCTCCTGGGGTTCGAGTGATGGTCTATAGCCCATGGCAACAAGGGGCGTCGATATCGGTGCTGACGCGCGTCTGTCGGTCTAACGGTTGAGTTGACGCGGCGGCGCGAATTCAATCAAGCATCGCCGGATGAATCAAGTTAAGAACCACGCTCCCGCCGCTCGCGTCCAACGATTTGTTCGATTGCGGCCGCGGACACAACACAGAGGGCAGTGCGGCGTGATCGAGTCTGACCAGATTTGCAGTCACAACCTCGCTAACTCCGGTTCACCAGAGCCGTAGTGTACCGGTGCGTCAACTAATCAAATTTCCATTCGGGATGATACTTTTGACCCAATATATACGAGTTGGGAAAGAGGTCGTTACTGGCGAAAGCTCCATCTCGAGTTGTTTCCGCACCAGTCTGTAAGACCAATTGAGTTTCCTGAAGACCGGCGAAATAGTGAAGGGTCCAACGATAACCGGTTGTTTCCAGCGCATTTTTTTGAGTTCTTACTACAACTCCTTCGCGGTTCTTGACTGTTGTAGTACTTCTCTTGGGGATCACTGTTAGCACGTCGCCAGCGACGGTATAACTGCCCTGTTCGTCCGTCATCCAATACTCGTCAGCCTTCATATACCCCAGCCATCTCTCCGCCTTAAAAGTGTAAGAGCCATCTCGATTAAAGGTGTATTGCCTTTTGTAATAGCCCGAGTCGAGTACATTGCCCGACTGATCCCGTCCTCTCGTGCCGCTGTTGCTTGTGGCCCAACTACCCACTAACTTGTTGTCCGTTGAAACAACCTGGCGATCTGAATTGGCGGCAGGACGTGGCGCTGGATTAGCTGCGACGGTTTTGTCGAGCTTTATGCTTTGGGTAAAAGCATCCAGTTGAGCCACAAAAGACTGGTCAGTGAGAACGCCGAGAACGTTGGCTGTCTTTCCAAATCCACTAAAAACAGTCAGAATCGCGTAAGCCTTGGCTCCCTGCTCTTCAATTGCTGCCCCGCCCACAATTGCTTGCCAACCATCGGAGGACTGCATTTCCGTTTTGGGATTGGCTTCAGCCTTAAAAGGTTTTACGACGAGTTCGTTCCACGCCTTGCTAAAATCTTTTGACGGACTGCCCGCGCTCGCGGTGCTTGCATACACGGTGATGACGCAAAGACCAGTCCTGCTTTGGTTGACGTAGCTATATGTTACCGCCCCTTCTTTCGGTGTTTTAGTCCAGCCCTTCGGCGGCGTGTATTCAACGATGTCGAGTTTTTCAGTCTGGCAGAAAGTCGTCTGCGGCATGAACAAACAAAAGGCTATTGTGGCGAATAAGACTAAAGTGATTTTGCGGTTGAATTTCAATTCTTTCATGCTGTCCTTTTCATAATCGAATTCTCGACGTTCTCATGTCGCGAACTCTTCCAAGAGCTGGCCTAGTGCGTGATAGGTTTGGCTGAACACGCAAAAGACTAACGGCGTAGCTCTGAGTCTCAGAAGCTCTACCTCTCGATTCATTGGCGCTTCGCTTCTGGGACTAACGCCACGATCAGCGGCCGCGCGCCTCAGGACCGATTCATCCACAGTGCGCTGCGCGCGCTCCGCTGCATCGAGAGTTAGGAAGGTCAGGCATGCGGCGGACCAATCTTCGCAATCGCCAGCGCAGGTCCACCGTCCGGCGCCCGGATTCGGACGATTGCCATCCCGTTGCTCTAAGTCCACCCACTACTTAAGGGGCCCGACGCTCTTTGCCGCCCCAATTGGTAATACAACCGACTCCTGGAGAGTTGGAGACCTTCGATCGAACCAAATGGCATGGTCGGGAGACGACGACACAACACCGGCGTTCAAGACCCGCAAAGGCTACTTGTCTTTCTTCTCCCGCTTCCCCTCGATGTCGAACTCCTGTTTCTGGCCACCAAACTCCGCCGATCCCTTCCCCTTGAGCTTGTCCCCGTCGATCGTCAGGGTGTAGTCGATGGGGATCGTGTTATCCATGAACTTCCGCACGGCGGAGAACGTCAGCTTCCCGTCCTTGAATTTCAACTCCTTGAGTTTCTCATCCTTCTGGTCCGGCCAGTTCATCGTCCCGGCAAGACTGTCCCCGTCCTTCTTGATCGTCAGTTCGGACATCCGCTGCTGGTCGCCGATTTTGTACTCGCACTTCCAAGTCCCGACCGGGTCTGCCTTCTCGCCCTGCGCGACTGCGAGGCCGGAGAACCCGAGTACCAACGCTGCTAAGAGGATCGTTTTCATGTCTGCCTCCAAGAAATTGCGTGCGAGGAGCCGTCCGACGCGGACCGTCCCAGCCGCTTACTGCGATTCTAAGGATACCGCGACCACATATATCAGGCCCGATAGCCAAAATTCTCGACCCGAAGAGAGTCAATCTTTAGAGAATCAATGAAAGCACTGACGTCAGTTCTGTTCGATCCGATAGGAATATGGCTCTTGAAAATAGTGTCTGCGTCGTCAGCCGTTACGCTGCGAATATAACGGTACAGCAGACAAATACCAACGACCAGAATAAGCGCTGCAACTCCGCCAACGATGTGAATTACTTTCCGCCTCATTTGCATTAGCAGAAAAGGCAAAGTGGATGCCTAACCTGACGTGGCCGGACTCAAAGCGGTACGAATGTTACCGCCCTTAGTACACCTATACAAGTCCTCTCGCGCGCTCCGCTGCACGCTCGTATTCGGCATGCGCTCAATTCTGCAAGCGCCGTCAACCTACCCCGCTCTTTCCAGGTCATTCGTTTTTACGAGTCGGCAAAGTACCTCGCGGGCATCAGTTGTGTCGTCATACTTTCGAATGATTTCGCCGGTTCAGGCGGGATAATAATACTTTAGTTTGGTCGAAATGACCTCAAGGGAAGATCATGACGGGAATTTCGGGCTCCCCAAGTAATCTGATTGCCGCTAAGGAATCAGTCCAAGCTCTTTGCCTCGAGCATAGAACTCGAGATACCCACACGCGGAGCACCGGTAGGTAACAATCGGACTCTGCCTGACGCTCGAAAGGTCAACGCCGTGCCAGAATGATCCTTTCGGTTCGCCTTGGACCCACTCGGCGACCTTCCGATTTCCTCCGGCGGCGTAATCGACTACGAACCCCTCTTCCATGGCTGCGTTGCATTTTCCGCATTGCATCGCCGTCTCCTCCCTACTCTTGTCCTGGTCATCGTCACGCCTCTGCTCGTCCCGCGCTGCCGGGTCTCGTTCACAGACGCGCTTGCAGCGGTCTCGCCCGCCAGCACGCGGTATCGACGTGGGCTTCGGCAACGCGTTGAGCCCTCACAATGATACGCAACGTCTGTGCCTTTGAATCCCTTGATCGTTTCGCGCGTTCAACATTGTGGCGCAGGCAGCCGAACGCCCACGTTCAGGCCGCGCGCGAGGCGTACTAGCGAAACGATAAGAAGTGGAGTTCGCGCGCTCGCCTGCAACATGAAAGTAGACGCGGCTGATGCGTTAGTGTTCTGTCTTCTTCTTCTGAGAAGTGAAATCCGCAACCTCAATTGCTCCTTCTGGCGGCGTAAAGGTAAAAAGCGTCTCTGGTAAAAGCTCATCCAATCTTACTATCTTAAATATATTAGTATGGACATGCTCTTGCTGTGCACCCATAGCACTTGAATCAATTTTCGTAGTGTATTCTTCGCGCACTACGACATATCGTTTTTTGTCTATCCAGAAAGATTTGGCTGATGATATAGCGCCAGGAAAAGCTTCCGGAGTGTCGTATTGGGCTTCAATGACGTAACAGTCTATGTTTGTGCCATTCAGATCGACTGACTCTTCCCGCAGATTCCTCGCCTGTTTCAGACCATCCATGACATTGTCATATCTCGGTAGCAATACCCCTAAGGCGACAGCCATCACGCGCAAGTATTCATCCTTATCAATTGTGCGCTCTATTCCGTCTCTACCCGTTGCGGTAATTGTCGTACGGCCACCAGATTTCTTGGTATATTCATTCCTCGTAGGTATGAATTCCCAGGTAGTCGAGCCATTCGAGATTACAACCCAATCCAACATCATCGGACTTCTCTTGATTTCCATTCGCATTTTATCTGGCCTAACCGCAGCTAAGACTATAGGACTATCAATTGTCACTTGAGTCTGCCCACGTTTTACGTGCACAACAATGTTGGATTCAAAGTAATAGCTTTTCAGATTCCGATAGGTCTCAGCCACCTTTTTCAAAATCCCTCGCGCTTCATCCCGCTCCTGCGATAAAGATGTGCTGGTTAGTAGGAAGAGCATAGATATTATAAGGGCAGCCTTTTTCCCGATATGCATGTTGAAGATCTCCATCTACGAGCCTCAACCATAAACCATAGGATATTAACCCTCTAGCGTCTAACATTCCGCATCACCGTGCCGCGTAGTTTGCGGCTACAGTGCATGCGGGAAGTTAGCCCGCCCGCGCCCCGAGAAGATTGAGCCACCCAACACAAGCGACGGGATATTCACGCCAAAGGCAAGAACGGCCTGAAGTCGGTGAACGCTGGCTCAACCAGCTCATCCGGCAGGCGTCGCCCCGCCAGACGTGTCCCTAGATCAACCGGCCGCCACCCAAAGTTGAGATCGAAGTAGGCAAGCGCGCCGCCAACCGACGGCCATTCCACATCGTCAAGCACAACCAACCCACTAGGCCGCACAAGCTTCCGCAAGAAGTACAAGTCAACGAACACCTCGTGAAAGCGATGACTCCCATCAACGAATGCCGCATCCGCCACAAATTCCTCCTCCAGCAACCGGGGCAACGCAAGCGACGACGCCTCGACCAAGAGCGTCGACGTCGCCCCCAACCCAGCCGAGCGCAATAACTCCCAACCCACATTCGAGTACGCGCGCACCTGAAACGGATCGATCACCACGTGGCGCGCGCGCCGGCCGCACGTCGACAACACGGCCTCCCCAATAGCCAACGCCGAACTGCCGTACGCCAATCCGACCTCAATCACCACACACGCCCCCTCCGCAACTAACGCGTCCCGCAACACATCACACTCACGCTCTGGCAACGATACTCGCTCGAAATCACCTTCAAAGGGGCGCGTGACTGCCGGACCCTCCTTCGCAAGCCGAGCGCGCTCAGCCCGAACCTTCCGAAGCACTGCCTCGACCTCCATCACCCTACCCCCTCAACCCACTCGACTCACCAAACGACCACACGGTATACAACTCCAGGCGGGCTAACGTTAGGCGTCAGCGGGCGCGCGACGTAGCACTCGAATCACGGCGAACACCGGCTCGCGCGCTCCGCTGCACGCCCGAGTTATGCGCGGCGCCGAATCATTTAAAGTCACCCTAGTATAGGGCGTCACAAGTAACGTAACAGTCGATTTATCGAACTGATGCCGTCTATGGCAGCGCCGCATTGGGGCCTCTTTAATCCGCAACCTCAACTTCTACCACATCCCCATCTCGCAATTGATGCTGCTCCCGCAACTTCACTTCGCAGGCGACTTCGATAATTTTCCTCGATTGCGGCTCTCTGTCGGCTTTGTCCGTCCGCAAAATGACACCCGCCCGACCCAACACTTTGCACGGTACGAT
>DATLWF010000501.1:0-2473 GCA_035576605.1 Blastocatellia bacterium
GCTTCGTCCAGCAGCGCAGCCATTATGTCGCGGTCGACACCGAGAATCTTTATGCCGTCGGCGCCCATCTGTTTTATCTCTCGGACGCGAGCGCGAGCTTCTTCGGCGTTGCGCTTGGTCCCGAACATCGGGTAGATGAACAAGCGCGGCGCGGCGACTTCACCTTTGGCGCTCTTATCGCGCAAAGCGAGCGACTTCGCCGTATCGCTTCCAACGTCGCGGACGGTGGTGATGCCGCACGCGAGCCAGAGCTTCAGACAGTAGTCTACCGGTTGCGGAACGCCGCCTCGTTCGTCCTGAATGTGGCCATGAGCGTTTATCAAGCCCGGAAGCACGTACGCACCCGTGGCATCGATTTCCACGTCGGCTGTGGGCCTCCTAGCTCTGCCCTGACGAAGGGCAACCGGATCGAGCGGAACGACCTCGGCGATCGTATTGCCCTCGATGACGATGTCTTTTGGACCGGACGCGGGTGTTCCGTTGCCGTCGACGATCATCGCGTTGCGGATGACAAGCCGCGAATAGCGCTTGCCGCTGACGACCGGCTGCTTCAGTTGAGACGCCGTTGTTAGCGGCGCGGCTACCGACGCGATGATAAGCGCGAGTAAGGCGATTTTCGACATGAAAAGACTCCTTGCGTGAAAAGACTCCTTGCTCGAAGGTGCGACTCCTTGCGTGAGCGTCACACTTGATCTCGGTAACAACAAGACGCATTAGAAGACTGCGTGCGGTTCCTGGTTACGTTCAAGACAACCGCGCGTTCGTCCCCACCTTGTCAGAGATTGTGGGAAACTCCGAGAATCCGACCACCGCGAGATGCAACCGCGTAGCGGTGACCTACCGATAGCGAGCGCGGTTGGCAGGGTCCGGGCCGGGTAGCGGCCACCTGATCCGCAAAATCCCGCGATGTCCTATCGTGCTCTGTTCATAGGTGGCCGCTACGCGGCCAGGACCGTGCCACCCTCGCTCGCTATCGATAGGTCACCGCTACGCGGTGGATCCCTCACTCATTAGAACGTGGTCGTTTCTTGTTCAGCCACCAGGACGATCGGCGGCCCACCGGTAGAAATCGCAAAAGCATGACCCACCGCTTCCTGCGCACCCGCCGATGCCGCGCAGTCCTGCAGCGCTTGCATGGAAGGGAAGTAAAATTCGGCGATCCTGTAGAACGGCGGCGTGCTGCCGTCCGGAGTTCCGACTACTTTGGTCGCCACAAACTTGGTTGGACCTTTTATCTTTTCTACGGCCAGCGGCACGTGCTCCTCAACGTAAGCTTTCTCGAACGCATCCACGTCCGTCGGACGAGGATAAATGACAACTATTTTTGTCTCAGCCATGATTCCTCCCAGTTGTGTTAGAAGTTCAGGGTTCCGAGTTCAGGGTTCAGAGTTCAAGCTTTAGATTCCTGGTGACAGACGAGAACATGAAGGTTGAACTCTGAACTCTAACCCTGAACTCTGAACCGTCTTCGTTTGTCTAATGTACCCGCTTCTCGTAACCTGCCCAGTACTTCTCGCGAAGCTCCTTCTTCAATATCTTTCCGGTGCCGCCTTTGGGAAGCGCGTCGAAGAACTCAACGGACTTGGGAACCTTGAAGCCGGGCAGCTTAGTGCGGCAGTGATCGATCACCTCCTGCTCGCAAAGCGACTCGCCGGGCTTGACCACGACCAGCGCTTTCGGGACCTCGCCCCATCGATCATCGGGCACGGCCACTACTGCGCATTCAAAAACCGCGGGATGTGAGTAGACTGCTTTCTCGACTTCAATCGAGGCGATGTTCTCGCCGCCCGAGATGATTATGTCTTTCTTGCGATCGACAATCAGGAAGTAACCGTGCTCATCAACTGTAGCCATATCGCCCGTGTGAAACCATCCGTTGCGCATAACGTTCGCGGTTTCTTCAGGCAGTTTCCAATAGCCAGCCATCACGTTATCGGCGCGAACGACCACTTCGCCGACGCTTGAGCCATCGTGCGCCACTGGCTTGTCGTCGGGGTCGAAGATGTCGATTTCGACGCCCGGCATAGGGAAGCCCGCCATCGCCTGGCGCCGCCAACGATCCTCGTCGGGTTCGTCCTTCAGGTGATCTCTGATGAATGATTGAGTCAACACCGGCACGGTCTCCGTCAACCCGTACCCTCCATAGGCGCGGCAACCGAGCTTCTGCTCGACCAGGCGTATCAGATCGACCGGTGAAGCAGCGCCGCCGATCGCAATATAGTCGAGACTCGACAAATCGTATTCTCCGAGCGACGGGTGATTGATTATCGCGTTAGCCATCGTGGGCACCATCGCGAAGTTTGTCACGCGCTCCTTCTGAATCAGCTCGAGCACCTCAGTCGGATCGAACTTCTTGACCAGGATGTGGCGCGCGCCCATGCACGCGAGTGTGTGCGGAGTGCCCCAGCCATTCACGTGGAACAGCGGAATCGTGTGAAGTTGAACGACCGTATCGTCAACACCGAGCCCGGCT
>DATLWF010000502.1:0-12097 GCA_035576605.1 Blastocatellia bacterium
TTGATTGTCATGCGCGGCGTGGCCTCGCATCCGAAAGGTCTTCGCCTCGATAAAAGTCGGTCCGCCCCCGTCGCGCGCTCGATCGACCGCTCGGCGAGCGGAGCGATACACGGCCATCACATCGTTGCCGTCGATGATTTCGCTCGGCATGCCGTAGGCCTTCACCCGGTCGGCCAGGTTCAGAATCCTCATCTGCTTTGTGGTCGGGGTGGTGTAAGCATACGAGTTGTTCTCGCCGACGATCACCAGCGGCAGGTTTTGGACGGCGGCAAAGTTCGCCGCTTCGTGGAACGCGCCGGTGCTGGTTCCGCCGTCGCCGATGTACACCATGCCGACCGACTTCTTTTTCTGCATTCGCATCGCCAGCATGACCCCGTTCATCACTGCGACGAGAGTACCGAGCGGACTGATGGTTCCGATGAAGCCGCGTTTAAGGTCGGTGATATGAATGTTCTGATCGCGGCCACGCGAGAGCGATGCCGCCCGCCACAGGTAGCTCGCGAAGACTTCCCGAGGCAATGCCCCCTTCACAAGCAGGGCGCCCAGATCCCGCGTCAGCGGCGAAAGCATGTCACCCTGTTTTGGATCGAGCGCATAAGCCGAGCCGACTGCGGTTGCCTCCTGGCCGAGGCTGCGAAAGAGCCCGCCGACGATCTTGCCCTGCTTGTAAAGATTGTCTAAGCGATCCTCAAGCGAGCGAGTCAGCTGCATGAAGAAGAGCAGTTCAAGTTGTTGGCGCTTGTCGAGTTCCATAAGAACTATAGGACCGATACGTCAAATAGGACCTATTCTTCGCATAATCCAGCACTCCGAATCTTAGACATGAATCACCATTCCATGTGCGTCTTCGAATGCTTCGTGCATGCTTTCCGACACGGTAGGGTGCGCGTGCATAGTGTTGATCAACTCTTCGACCGTAGACTCCATCTGCAACGCAACGCACCCTTCGACAATCAACTCAGTGGCGTGCGGGCCGATCAAGTGCAAGCCGAGCACTTCATCATAGCGCGCGTCGCTCACAACCTTCACCAAGCCTTCAGTCGCTCCCAGTATCTGCGCCTTCGCAATGACAGGGATTGGGAAGCGCCCAACCTTGACGTCGTAGCCTCGCTCGCGCGCTTTTGCTTCCGTCAGACCGACGCTCGCCACCTCAGGCTGGCAATAGGTGCACCCCGGCACGTGATCGTAGTTGATCGTCCTCGGATTCTTTCCGGCGATCGTTTCCACCGCAAGTATGCCTTCGGCGGAGGCCACGTGCGCGAGCCACGGCGTCGGAATCACGTCGCCGATCGCGTACACATTCGGTTCAGCCGTCCGCATGTGATCGTCGATCTTGATGTAGCCCTTCTCCAATTCGACTCGCGTGTTCTCAAGCCCGAGCCCATCCGTGTAAGCGCGCCGTCCGACCGCCACCAGAAACTTCTCTCCAACAAACTCGCGATCCTCCTCACCGATTTGCGCGGTCACTCGCACAGCACCGGGCTCGATGACTGCTGATTTGAAGTTGGCGCTGGTGAACGCCTTGATGCCCTGCTTCCTGAACGACTTTGCAAGCTCGGCGCTGATCTCTTCGTCTTCGATCGGCAGCAATCGAGGCAGCAGCTCCAGGATCGTAACATCCGTGCCGAAGCGCGCGAACATCGACGCGAACTCTACTCCGACCGCGCCGGCGCCCAGGACGATCAGCGATTTTGGGATTTCCTTGAGCTCGAGTATTTCGTCGCTGGTGATGATCTGTTCGCCATCGATTGGAAGAGTTGCAAACGAGCGCGGAACGGAACCCGTGGCAATGATGATATTCTTAGTCTGGATTACCTGAGTCGAGCCGTCGGCTGCGGTGACCGAGATGCGCCCCGGGCCTTCGATGTGCGCGTTCCCCTTGAAGACCTGAGCCTTGTTCTTGCGCATCAGAAACTCGACGCCCTTGGAGAGCTTCAACACGACCTTGCCTTTGCGCTTTTGTGCCTGATCGAAGTCCAGCGAGACTGGCCCTGCCACGATGCCGTGCTCTTTTGCGCCCTTGAACTCGTCGAGCAAGTCCGCCGTGTGCAGCAGCGACTTGGTTGGAATGCACCCGCGCAACAGGCACGTGCCGCCCAGGTTCTTGTCCTTCTCTATTATTGCGGTTGTTAAGCCTAACTGCCCCGCTCGAATCGCGGCGACGTAGCCGCCTGGTCCCGACCCGATGATTGTTACATCAAACGCTTCGTTGTTTGAACTCAATTGATCCGGCTCCTCCCCTGACGTCCGCTCAATCCAGCGAGACTTTTATTTCTTCTCCTTCAACTATTACTTCAAATTTCTCGACCTTAGCCATCGAGTCGATCGGCGATACGCCGCTTGCGAGGCTGTAAATCCACCCGTGCCACGGGCATTGGACGGTCAGGTTGTTCTGATCGACGAACCCTTCGCCTAATGGCCCGCCCCTGTGCATGCAAGTGTTGTCGAGCGCAAAGAACTCGCCATTTACGTTGAATAGGGCGATCGTACGGCCGTCGATTTCCACGACCGCCGCCTGGCCGACTGGGAGATCGGATATGTTCGCGACTTTGATGAACTCAGACACTGCAACTCCCTGTAACAACTGGCCCGGCCTCGATCAAGTTCAGGATTCAACCCTCAGGTTGCCTAAATCGTGAGGTCATGCAAGCTAGAGCTCGAACTCTGAACTAAACGTTGTATCGAGGACCGAGCATCTTAGCAACTGAGCATCTTATCAACCCGTCACGCGAGCTTTCAAGTTGTATTCCCTGGCCCTTATGCGTGAAACAGTAGTTGTGAAATGATCGTTCTATGGATGAAGGCGGGTTGCTATCGCGTCAATAATAGTAGGAAGACCCTTCCGGCGAGTGCTCGCCGGCGCAGATGAAGCGGGTGAAATGAAGGCGGTCGTTTTAGCATATGTAGTAGGAGGGAATGGAAGTGATGGCAGCGACGTTTGGAAAGCATATCGCGCCAGAGAATCTAAGGTTGATTGTTCTTGCGTACGGGATGGATCATGCCTACCGAGTGGTCAGCCTAGAAGAGATCGTGCACTCAATACCGCACGTGAGAAGAGATGAAGTTCGAGACGTGCTCGAGTGCCTCGCCCAGGAAGGCCTGGTCACCAGGTTCTCGGGCCGCTACTGTTTCAACAAGGCTATCCCGTTCGAGCTGCGACACAATATCGAGCAGTTCATCACACCAAGCGGTACAATCCGACAGAGAACGAACTAACAGGATTAATAGGACTTATTGGACCTATAGGACCTATAAGGATTACGGCCGTTTATCAACAACCAGCCGATGATCGAGATTCGCCACGCGCCAGCCTGTCGCGAAGATCATTCTGTCGATCCGCTCCATTTTCTCGAAGTCTATCTTCTCAACAACATCGCTCGGTTTATGGTAGTCGCGGTGCACTCCCGTGAAATAAAAGATAATGGGTATGCCGTGCTTGGCGTAGTTGTAGTGGTCGGACCGGTAGTAAAACCGCTCGGGGTGCTTCTCGTCGTTGTAGGTGTAATCGAAATTCAATCGCGCCGTGGCCAGGTTGGTCTCTTCGTTAAGCTTGTTCAGCTCAGTTGAGAGCTTGTCCGCGCCGATGATGTAGATGGAATCCTTGTCGGTCAGGTGAGCGTCGCGCGGATCATCGTCACTCGCGGGCCGGCTCCGTCCCACCATGTCGATGTTGAAATCCGCGACCAGCTTCTGAAGCGGCACCACCGGTTCGTAGTCGGTGTTGTAGGCGGACCCGAACAGACCCAGCTCCTCGCCTGTGTGAAACACGATTAGGATCGACCGGCTGGGCCGGGGCCCCAGCGAAAACGCCTGGGCGATCTCGAGCACGGACACGGTCCCGGAACCGTCGTCGTCCGCGCCGTGATACACCTCTCCTTTGTCGCCGGTCTTCAAGTGATCGTAATGCGCGCTGAAAACTACGTACTCATCCTTCAGTTTCGGATCGGCGCCGTCGAGTATGCCGGCTACGTTTTGTGCGGGAGGCGCGTCCTTCACATCGACGTGAAGCTTGATCTCCGCGCTCGCCGCAAGCTCAGCAGGCTTGAGCTTGTTCGCAGACGCGACCAGCTCCGAGCTCTCCGTCCCCATTGCCTTGGCGATCGCCTTTATCAGCTCGGGTCCGGCGTTGATCTCCGGCAAGATCTTCCCTGCTACCGTAGTCCTGGGCGGCAAGCCTAGTTGCTGCGAGCCACCGAGCCAAACTTTGAGCTGCTCCCAGCTGAGCAGCGTTTGCGCGTCGGGAATCTTGACGGCTCCGATCGCCCCGTGCGCCAGGGCCGCGGCCTCGGCCTGTTCGTCGTCCTGCAGCCTTACATTCTTGAGCTGCTCGGGAGCTCCGTTGGCGATCACCACAATCTTGCCTTTCACTTTCAGACCAGCGTAATCATCGTGGTTATTCTTCGGCGATGAGACTCCATACCCAACAAAAACGAGACCGCCGCTGATGTTCATATCGCTCGGGACGTCTGCCAGAAACGCGTCCGGGTAGTTAAATTCGCGCTTTGTGCCTCCGATGTTGAGGGTCACGCGGCTCCCCGCACGATCCACATTGCGATAGCTGAGCGGCACTCGCTGAAAGAAGGAGCCATCGCGCACAGCGCCTCGATAGCCATAGGATTCGAGTTGGGAAGCAAGGTAGCGCGCGGCCACGCGGTTCGAGGGGCTCAGCGTGTACCGTCCCCCCAGTTCGTCGGACGCGAGAAAACTCAGATGCTTCTTCAGATCGCGCGCGGTGATGCTCGACGTTGCCTCGGCCGTAGGGAGCGGCAGATTAGAGGCGCCCGCCACCGCAGACGCCAGCATAAGTGCCGTAAGCACCAGGAGGGCAAGCGCTCGCCTGGACGAATGCCGATGGTTCATGAAACTCCTTCTTCCACTGGCAGCATAGACTTGGCTCCCGTTCAGAGTACCGACTTTAGTCGGCTCATTGAAATTCGTCACCAGGAACACCGCCGAGCCGACTAAAGTCGGTACTCTGAACGGGAGCCAAGTCTATGCTACTTTGATAACCTTCCCGTGCTCGTCGACCGGACCGACGACGACCATTGTCAGATTCTGCGGATCAATGTATTTGCGCGTTACGCGAGTCACGTCTTCGACACTGATTGCCCTTATCAACTCGGGGTACTTTTCGAGGTAGTCAAATCCGAGCCCGTAGACTTCGGCTTCAAGCAGGAACTCGGCGATCTGCGAATTCCTCTGAAAGTGAAACACGAAGCTGCCAGTCAGATAGAGCTTGGCGGCCTCCAACTCCTCGGCGGTAACACCTCCCTCGACTATGCGCATAATCTCGCCTCGCAAACCCGAAATCGCCCGGTCGAGATTCTCGGGCGCGGTGCCGATGTAAGCAACGAACCGGCCCGGATCCAGCCCGGCGCTCGAGGTGATATTGCTGAATGTGCTGTAGGCAAGCCCTTGCTCGTCGCGAAGTATACGCGGAATGCGCGACGTGAAGCCCGGACTGGATCCAAGTATCGTGTCCATCACCAACAGAATGTAATAGTCCGGGTTGTTTCGCTCGATTCCGACGTGACCGATGATGACGTTGACCTGTTCCTTTGACGCGGTGACGAACCTCTCCAACGGAACGTTCTGGCGATGGGGCCACGGCACTTCCGGTGTGCCGAATTCCGCAGCGCACAGCCATTTTCCAAACGTCGCCTCGACCATGCCCTTCACTTCGTTCTTGTCGATGTCACCAGCTATCGCGAGCATTGTGTTTTGTGGAATGTAGTGGCGTCGATAGAACCCCTCAACATCCGCTCGCGTCAGCGTCTTCACCGTCTCTGCATAACCTATAGGGGGTCGATGCCGTGGAGCCCCTTTGAATACGATCTCGTTGAATACGTCCGAAGCTTGCGTCCGCGGAACGTCGAGCCGGGCTTTGATTTGAGCGACGCGACGATCGATTTCCTGGTGGACTTTGTCGTCGGGAAAGGTCGAGTTCATCAACAGATCAGCCGTCACGCCCAGGCCGATGAAAGCGTCTTTCGAAAGCAGCCTGACTACGGCGCCGCTCGATTGATAATCGCCAAAGGTGCCGAGCTGTCCGCCCACAGCCTCGATGGTTTCGGCAATCTGTTGCGAAGTCCGGCTAGTCGTACCCGCGTCGAGAAGCGCGCCGATTAGCGATGCGAGCCCCGCTTTCTCGTCAGTCTCGAAGCGCGACCCGGCTCGCACGATCGCGTTGATGGAGACAGAGGGAATCGAGTGATTCTCTGAGAGCAGCAGGACCAGACCGTTCGGCAACTCGACGCGCTCGACGTCGAACTTTGGGCGCGCGGTGCGTTTTTGACTATGCTGCACAGCCACGCTCCTCCTCGCCGGGCTCTCCGTCGTCGATCAGGTAGCCAACTGTGCGGTTATCTTCAGTGAAATACTTTTGAGCGGCCATCGCGATCTCTTCGACCGTTACGCCGGCGACACGTTCCAGCAGCGTGTCCAGATAGTGATAGCCGCGCGAGTCCGCAGGCACGTGCTCGTCGAAGGCAATCGTCTCGTACTGACCGAGCAAGGTTGCCTGTTGCAATGGCTCTTCGCTGCTCAGCACCAGAGACGCCTCGATCTGCCGCTTGGCCTTATCAGTCTCAGCGTACGGGATGTCGCCGCGTTTCAGTCGATCGATTTCCTCGCAGATCGCGTGCTCGACGTCGGCCAGCTTAAATCCGGGTTTCAACTCCGCCTGAAAGTAAAAGAGCGACGGATCGATGTGGTCGTGGTAACTGGCGTCGGCCTTGGTGACCGATTGGTCTCGCTCTACCAGCCGCTGGTAGAGCCGCGAAGACTTGCCGGTCGAGAGGACCGCCTCCGCAACCTTCAGTGCGTAAGAGTCCGGGTGACCTACTTCGGGTGCGTGATAGCCGATGAGCAAACGCTCGACCGGCGTTTGCTTTTTTACTACCAGACGCTTCTCGCCGCGCTGCGATGGTTCGACGATGTTGGGTGGCGCGACGAGCGGTCCCGGTGGAATCCGGCCAAACAGGTCTTCTATTTTCTGGACCACTTCAACGCTGTCGAAGTCGCCGACGACCACCAAGGTCGCCTGTCGGGGATGATACCACTTGTCGTAGTAAGCTTTCATATCGGCTCCGGAAGCCGCCTCCAGGTCTTCGAGCCATCCGACGGTAGGCCAATGATACGGGTGCTGGCGGAATGCCGTAGCCCAGATTTCGTTCTCGAGCGCCTCCCAGGGTCCGTCAAGCCCGATGCGCAACTCTTCTTCAACGACCTGCTTTTCCGAGGCGAATTCGTCTTCCGCGAACATGGTGTTGCGCATTCGGCTCGCCTCGATCTCAAGCGCGGCCTCCCATCTGTCGGAGGCAAACGTGAAGTAGTACGCAGTGAAGTCGAGCCAGGTGAACGCGTTGTTAGCGCCGCCGTTCAGATGAGTGATCATGTCGATCTCACCCTTTTTGTACCGATCGGTCCCTTTGAAAAGCATGTGCTCGAGAAAATGGGACTTGCCCGTCTGACCCAGCTCCTCGTTGCGCGAGCCGACGCGATACCAGATCATCGTCGCGACGACTGGCTTATCGTGCATCTCCTTCGTAACAACGGTGAGACCATTTGGGAGTATTGATTTTTGAACGTTGCGAGTGATGAATGACTTCGTCAGGATGGCCGTGCCTGCTTCTGCGTCCGCGGTTGTGTTGAGCGTGGTCATAACAGTTTTATGAAACCGATTCCTCCGTCTGCTGCTACGATGCGTCAGCGCACTGCGTAGCAAACGAAAATTCTAGAGGGCGGAAAGAAGCGATGTCAAACGGAGCCCTGGGAGGGCAGGCATTGCCGCCTACTCCTTTTCGCCAGCGCATTCTCATTTCGGCAGGGTCCCATGCCAGGGATGCCTGCGCTCCCGAGTAGCAGAAGTTCTCGCGGGGACTTGATTTCTGCCTTTTCGCTGTAGATACTTGAGCGTGCTGTACGGCATTCAAACCCCAAGAGTCTTAGCATCAATTGGATTGAAGTAGGTTTTGAACTCTCAGGCATTTATGGGCTCCGCATGCTGCGGCCTATTTCTCCGCGACCGCGCGGGAGGATAATCGAATAAGAAAACAGCCGCTGAACCGCTGCGGCTTATAGGAGAAAGATGACTAAGGCAGAACTTGTTGAGGAAGTAGCTCGGGCGGCTGAGCTGAACAAGCGGGATGCGGAAGTGATAGTCGAGACCGTCTTCGGCTCGATAATCGGCGCGCTGCACAAAGGTGAAAAGGTCGAACTGCGCGGCTTCGGCAGCTTCCGCACACGCGAGCGAGGCCCGCGTCGCGGGCGCAACCCGAAAACCGGCGAGCCAGTCGATGTTCCAGCCAAACGGGTCCCCTACTTCAAGCCCGGCAAGGAGCTTAAAGAGTACTTCACTGAAAGCCCGGCAGCCGAAGGTGCTGTTGGCGCGCCAGCAGAGGCTGGGTCCACCCCTGCCGCCGGGGAGAGCGCCGGCTCAAGAATCGGTGACGGAGGCAGCGGATCAACATCCCCCTCGACACAGGAAGGCTCTGGAGGCCAGACCTCCGGGGGCGAAGGCTCATCGGGCGGCTCGGCACTCTGAACAGATGGTTAGTTATCAGTGCTCAGTTGATGTCGAACCCTTACGGTGAGGCGCTCACAAGTACTTGAGCCTGCGAGTTCTATCGGCGGGTATCACCCACTTTCATTATGGAAAAGAAAGGATTCGAGTCGTCCAACGGAAAGGATCGGCGATCCGCGGCCGACCGGCGCTCAAGCGATCGGCGCGACCCGGAACGCAACTCAGACAAAGGCGTGCTCACCACTCGCGTTGGCGCACGCCGGCAGAAAAGCCGCAGGTCAAAGGATCGGAAGACTGGTTAGTAGCTTTTTCAAAGGTCACTACTTCTTCAAGAGACCGTTCTTCACCAGAAACGCGCCCAGCGCCTCATTAAAGTCCCCGGGCTTCTCCATCATTAAGAAGTGGCCAACACCTTCCCAAGCCTGATACTCGAGTTCCGGCGCAATGCTGCGATAGAGCTGCTCGGCATCGGCGGCCAGGAAGCCAGACTTGGCCATGATCGCGAGCGTCGGAACCGTGATTTTATCCTGCTTCCAAATCGACTCATCGGCCATCGCTTCCATCGCGCTGATTGCGACGGCCTGAGGCGTGCTTAACATCGCGTTCTTGATCTCAGCTCGCATCTCCGCCGTCGCGTTTTGGCCAAACATTCCATCGATAAACTTGCTCGCTGCATCCTTGTAGCCAGGGCCTCGAAGGGGCGCAATGAACTGCTCCATCATCTTCCTGTCGCCGAAAGGGCGCAATGGACCATCGACGATAACCAGTGCGAGCGTCTTCTGAGGATACTTCCGATAAAACTCACGAATCACTGGTGTACCCATGCTATGACCAACCAGAACGGCGCGATCCACTCCGGCGTCGCGGAGCACTGCTTCCACCGCGCGGGCGAACAGGTCCATAGTGTAATTGACTTGCGGCTTGTCGCTCAGACCGTGACCTGGAAGGTCGATGGCGATGACTCTCGTCTTGCCCTCGAACGCCGGCACTTGACGACTCCAGAAGTTCAAATTGCACGTCCAGCCGTGGACGAAGACCAGCGCTTCGTGGCCCTTCCCGTGGTTCTCGTAGTGAACTCGCTGGCCATCGAGCTTCGCATAGCGGGACTCGCCATCAATGCACCGCGCCGCGACAGCCCGGTTACTACCGACGATTGCCGAGCCCGCGAAGATCGCGACGATGAGAAGGTGGGTGATTCGATGCATTCCGGAAAACCTCCCGTGTTTGTAGTTCGGCCTTCCGTCGGGCCCAGTTCTATTTTCTGTTTTTCTATTTGATTGTTTTGCCATTGACTGACTCTCTTCAATAGCAAATGAAAAATAAAAAATAGAAAATAGAAAATGGAACTGTCCGCCGGAAGGCCGAAGAACTACAAACTCAGCCTAAGTCCCTGCTTCCCATGTGTTCATATACTCGATCATCTCCGCGGTGAGCTTGTCGATCTTGATTCCCATCGCGGCAAGCTTGAGCGAGGCGATTTCATTGTCGACTTCTTCCGGCAACAGATGCAAACCGGGCGCGAGCTTGCCCTCGTTCTTCACAAGGTACTCGCAGGACAGAGCCTGATTGGCGAAGCTCATGTCCATCACCGAAGCGGGATGGCCTTCGGCGGCCGCCAGATTGATCAACCGCCCTTCGCCGAGCACCATTATCCGATTGCCCGAAGCTTTCACCCTGTACTGCTCAACGAACGGGCGAAGTTGTTCCTTCTCCTCGCTCAACTCGGCGAGCGCCACCAGATTCAACTCGACATCGAAGTGGCCCGAGTTCGCAACAAGCGCACCATCATGCATCTTCGCGAAGTGATGGCCGTCGATTACGTGGCGGTTACCGGTGACGGTGATGAAAATATCCCCAAGCGGCGCCGCTTCTTCCATGGTCATCACCCGCATTCCATCCATCACCGCTTCGATGGCGCGAATCGGATTGATCTCGCACACGATGACGTTTGCGCCCATGCCACGGCTGCGCATCGCCACGCCTTTACCGCACCAGCCGTAGCCGACTACGACGATCGTGCGACCGGCAAGCAAAATGTTAGTCGCGCGAATCACGCCGTCCAGCGTCGATTGGCCAGTGCCGTAGCGGTTGTCGAAGAAGTGTTTTGTCTGGGCGTCATTCACCGCAATCGTCGGCCAGGTCATGCGCCCGCTTTTTTCGAGCGCGCGCAGGCGAACCAATCCGGTCGTTGTTTCTTCGGTTGTTCCGATGATCTTGTTGATCAACTCGGGGCGCTCTTTGACCATTGTGGCGACGACATCCGACCCGTCGTCAATGATCAGATCAGGCTCGTGGTCAAGCGCCATCCGCACGTGACGGTTGTAAGTCTCGGGAGTCTCTCCCTTGATCGCAAAGACCGGTATGCCGTACTCGACGACAAGCGCCGCCGCGACGTCGTCTTGAGTCGACAGAGGATTCGAGGCGATCAACACCGCATCGACACCGGCCGCCTTCAAAGCGCGAGCGAGGTTCGCGGTCTCGGTCGTAATGTGGCAACAGGCAACCATCTTCTTTCCCGCCAGCGGGCGCTCGCGGTCGAAGCGCTCCCTGATCAGGCGAAGCACCGGCATCTCGCGTTCGGCCCATTCGATACGCATTCGGCCAGCCTTCGCGAGAGCCAGATCCTTGACGTCGTAGTTTGATATTTGAGTACTGGTAGTCATCAACAATCTCCATATCAAAGTGGTCAGTGGCCAGTGGCCAGTTGTCAGTGGCCGGAGCGCAGCTCGCCACGCGATGAACAACTGACCACTGGCCACTGACCACTGGCAACCTAATTTACAGTCCAGCCGCGCGGCGAAGGGCGTCTGCCTTGTCAGTGCGTTCCCATGTGAACTCGGGCTCGTTCCGGCCGAAGTGCCCGTATGCCGCAGTCTTCCTGAATATAGGACGCCGCAGATTCAGGCTCTCGATGATTCCCGCCGGCGTGAGTTTGAAGTGTTCGCGCACCAGCCCGGACAGCTTCTCTTCGTCGACCTGGCTCGTGCCTTTTGTATCCACGAGCACAGAAACAGGATCGGCAATTCCGATGGCGTAAGCCAGTTGGACTTCGCACCGATCCGCCAGTCCGGCCGCTACAATGTTCTTCGCAATGTACCTGGCCATATAGGAAGCCGAGCGGTCAACCTTCGTCGGGTCCTTACCCGAGAAGGCGCCGCCGCCGTGCGCGCCGGCTCCGCCGTAGGTGTCGACAATTATCTTGCGCCCCGTGAGTCCGGTGTCCCCTTGCGGCCCGCCGATCACGAAGCGGCCGGTCGGGTTGATATGGAAGTCGGTGCCGGCGTCCATCATCTCGCCGGGCACCACCGAGCGAATCACGTGATTGATCACGTCTTCGTGGATTTGATCGTTGGCTACCGATTCGGAGTGTTGGGTGGAGATAACGACGGTATTGACTCGAACAGGTTTGTGACCCGAATACTCAACGGTCACCTGGGATTTACCATCCGGCCTCAGATAGTCGAGCAGGCCTTCCTTGCGCACATCCGCGAGGCGGCGCGTCAACTTGTGCGCGAGCATGATCGGCATCGGCATCAGCTCAGGGGTCTCGTTGCAGGCATATCCAAACATCAT
>DATLWF010000503.1:0-2418 GCA_035576605.1 Blastocatellia bacterium
CTACAGCGGCACGCAATGGGCGCGCACTGGAAACCTCGACGGCGCGGATGTGGTCGGGGTTATCAGCGCACGCCGCGCAACCGCCCGATGCCTTGTAAAGAAGCTTTTCGATTTTTTTGTATACCCGGTGAGCGGCACCGCAGCCGACAAGTCCACTATTGAGAAGTTCGCGGATGTTTACATGAGCCGCAACCATTCAGTCAAAGAGCTGGTCCGTGCCATCTTCACCTCGGACGAATTCTTCAGCCAACGCGCGCTGTTCGCGCTTGTGAAGTCACCAGTCGAGATAATTGTAGGGCCAATTCGCATGCTCGGAGCGAGGTATAATCCCGGGACATCGGCGCGAGAAGGCGCCTCGAACAACATACTTGCTGCATTCTCCATATTTCTGGGCCAGGAGTTGTTCAATCCGCCGGACGTGTCCGGATGGAAGCTCAATCTGGGGTGGATCAACACATCGACGCTGCTCAACCGGTTCACCTATGCTGATCTGCTGGTTATCAACCGGCCGCGCGACCTGAACGCACCCGGTTTGTGGTTGTCACACGAGCAACTGAGGTCTTTCGCGAAGAAGAATTCGAAGAAGACGATAAAGAAGCTGCTGTCAATACTGGGGCCGCTGGACGTGAGTGGTGAGCTGGTTGCTGCGCTCCGAACCTATCTTGAAAGCGACGACCAGGGCAACCCAATCGGTTTTGTGATCGACGACCCGACCCTGGATAAGAAAGTGCGCGGGTTGATTCATCTGATCATGTGTCTGTCCGAGTTCCAGTTGAACTAGAAGGAGTGGCAATGCCAGTCACGAGAAGACAGTTCATCAAGCGCGGCGCCGGGATGGTGACAGTCGGCATCGTGATCCCAAGGCTCTGGCTTTCAGACGCGCGCGGCGAACAACTCGAGTTCACTCCAAAGCGCAAGCTCGTGGTGATTCAACTCGCCGGCGGGAACGACGGACTCAACACGGTTGTGCCTTACGCGGACGCGCGTTACTTCAACCTGCGGCCGACGCTCGCCTTCAGAGACACGGAGCTCAAGACCCAGGATGGAGTCTCGACGATCATTTCAAGTCAGTTCGGACTGCATCCGGCGATGGCCGAGATCAAGCAGCTTTATGACGAAGGCCGAGTGGCCCTGGTGCTTGGCGTTGGTTATCCAAATCCGAATCTCTCGCACTTCCTGTCGATGGACATCTGGCACACGGCCGACGCCAACGGTTCGGGGAGCAGGGGCTGGCTCGGCAAGTATGCGGACCTGGCTCTGATAGGCCAGTCCAATCTGACGGCGGTATCGATAGGAAGCCTCGATTTACCAAAGAGTCTCAGCGCCGACAAATTCGTCGTCCCGAACATCATCAACTTCTCGCTTTACAACTTTATCGCGGATCCGAATTATCCAGGTGACTACAACAATCAAATAAACACCTTTAACTTTGCGGCCAGCCGGACTGTCACAGGTGGCAGTTTCATTGGAGCGGTCAACGACACTGCGTTCGAATCCGTCAGAGGGGCGCAGCAGGTTCAGAGGTCGGTCAACAGCTACAAATCGTCGATCTCTTATCCGGCGACCAACCCGCTTGCGACCGGCTTGCAGATGGTGGCCCAGTTGATGACGACGGTGCCCGAAGCATCGCTGCTATACGTTCAAATGAATGGGTTCGATAATCACTCAGATCAGATTGGCGATAAGCAAACCGATCGGGGCAACAAGCGGGTCGGCGACCACGCGAATCTGTTGAAGTGGTTTTCCGAGGCGATCAGGCTGTTTCATGACGATCTGACTGAGCACGGGCTTGCGGACGACGTGCTGATGTTGCAATGGTCAGAGTTCGGAAGGCGTCCTGGCGAGAATGCATCGTTCGGGACGGATCATGGTACCGCCGCGCCGATATTCGTAATGGGCAATCCCGTTCGCGGCGGACTTTACGGCGAGCAGCCTTCGCTGGCCGCAACGGAGCTCGATGAAGCCGGCAACATGAAGTTCAAGGTCGACTTCCGGGATGCCTACGCCACTATTCTGGACAAATGGCTTGGCGCCGACTCGAAGACGGTGCTCGGCGCTCAGTACGCGAACGTTGGTTTTCTCGGTTGAGGATGGGTTCCGCCGCATGTTTGGCCTCGCTGTTGCTCTAAGGAGCTCCTACTGTATAATGTGCTCACCCCAGTTGAGGATCTTGAATAATATCGTCATTGGGAACCGGAATAATCCGCAGTTATAAGCATGCCCAGTAGACAGATTCTACAACTCGGCAATCCCGTGCTATGGCAGAAGTCCGCCGACATAGCGGATGTTCATTCTGCTGAGATACGAGGCATTGTGCGCGACCTTAGCGATACGCTGGCGGGGTTTCGCGATGCTACTGGATATGGCAGAGGAATAGCGGCGCCGCAGATCGGGTTGCTCAAGCGAGTGATCTTCATA
>DATLWF010000504.1:0-3993 GCA_035576605.1 Blastocatellia bacterium
TCGAAAAACGGAATTCTGATCGTGCAGTTTGCGAATGAGCTGCAGCGCGGAGGCCTCGACAAACTCGCCGCGGTTGCCAAAGCGGCCCGAATTCGATTGCGCCCGATTATGATGACTAGCGTCGCGACAGTCGCGGGTCACTTTCCGCTTACGCTAGTGAGCGGTGCAGGCGCAGCAGCACGAAATTCAATCGGTCTTGTCCTTGTTGGCGGGATGACGATTGGAACAATCTTCACGCTGTTCATTGTGCCATCGCTTTACATGCTCATCGCCAAGGAACATCACGAGAAGTCCTTGATGGACCCGGAATTGGAGGGCGTCCCCGAAGATGTCGATCTTACGCCAGAGTACGCGCCAGCCCTCGCACCGGATGGCAACGGCAACGGCTGGAAACAGGCGTAACTGAGCAATCTGTTTGCCCCGCGAATCACGCGGATCGGAAGCGTCGTGAATTTCCGCTTCGACAATAGCCCAGCGTTTCAATTTCCGTCTTCAGCTCGGCGACGAGATTGCCGACGGCCGCCGCGTCTTCTTATTTGCCCGGCGTTTTCGGTGCAGTCGCTGCGAGCTTTTGAAAACGCGGATCATTCCGGAGCGGATCGAACATCGGATCGAGCCGGACCAGCGCAGGAGTGAGCGGCAGGTTTGAAGCCAGCGGGCTTTCATACGGTATCGACAGTAGGTTTTGTAAAGCGGCAATGGCGCGGTCGGGTTCGCCCATTCGCGCCGCCACCCGAGCAAGGCTCTCGATCGAAGAGGGACCATCCATCGCGTCTTTCTCGATCGGGATCGCGGCCATGGCCTGATCGATCAGCCGAAATGCGGCGGCTTTGTCACCAAGCCCCATGTTGGTCAGCGCGAGATCTGCAATCAGTTGAAAATTTTCCGGCTGCTCTTTGAGGAAAGGTTCCAATTCGCTCCGCGCCTGTCGCCAGCTTTCCTGAGCGGCGGCATGATCGCCGGCGACCTCCTGCGCCCAGCCTAACCAAAAGCGCAGTTCGCCATTGTAAAAACCCAACACTGGATCAGGCTTCGCTAATATCTCCTTTAGCCGAGGGATGATTTGTGCCGGGCGGCGCTCCAAGATTCCTTGGTAAACTTGTGTTTCCAAGGCGATGGTGTTGTCGGCGCTTGGATGCAGCGGAGCGAGGAGCGCCGAGGCACGGGGCAGGTCGCCCTCGGCTTGTGCGACAGCCGCCTTTACCACGAGGGTATCCAGGTCGTCCGGTGTGATATTGAGAACCTGGTCGAACTTCCGCAGCGCTTCGGGGAAACGCCGCAATAGAATGTAGAGTTGCGCGTACTGGGTCAGCAGGGAAACGTTGCGCGGGTCGAGTCGCTCGGCTTCGTTGAAGTACGACTCGCTTCGGTCCCACTGGCCTCGCCTCCGTGTGACATAGGCCAGCGATTCAGGAATCTTGCTGCTATTGGGCAGGAGCTGACGTGCCTGCTCAAAGTAACGCACCGCCGTGTCGTAATCTTTTAGACAGGCGTAGTAGTACTGGCCCTTGGCCAATACGGCCTCGCCGAGATTGGGCTGAAGAGTGACGGCCGTTTCGGCTGCCTGGCGCGCCTCTTCACGGAGGGCGACCGTTGGTTGAAGGGTCTGCGTGATGTAGCCGCGGGCATCCACGTATGACAGCAGCGCCCAACTAAGGGCGAACTTCGGGTCCAAGCGCGCCGCTTCTCTGAGATATTTCTGTGCGCCAAGGGAGTTGGCGAGTGTGTTGGCAGTTCTCTGATGATAAGCCAGGCCACGCAGATAGGCATCGTAAGCCTCAGGATTATCTGTCGGTTTGGCAGCGATCACTTGTTCTTCCCGACCGCTCAGGTGCGCTCGCAATTGCTCGGCAATGGCTTTGGCCACCTCACTCTCGACGGAAAAGATGTCGGTCAGTTTGCGATCGAACGTATCGGCCCAAAGATGGGAATCATTGACTGCCTTGATCAGCTGCACGTTGACGCGCACGGCGTCGCCGCTCTTCTGCACGCTTCCTTCCAGGATGTTGGCGACGCCAAGTTGCCTGGCAATCTCATGCAGGTTTTCAGGCGCGCTTTTGTAATGCTGAGTGGATGTGCGCGAGATGACCTTCAGATCGGCGATCTTCGATAAGCGCGTCAGAATCTCGTCCTGGATACCGTCCGCAAAGTAGGCGTTCGCTTTTTCTTCGCTTAGGTTTTCGAAGGGTAAGACGGCGATCGATTTTTCCGGAATCGCTGGCGCTGCCGGTGCGCTTGAAGAGGGCAGCGCTTTCGAGCCGGACCGATGTGAGAAAATGTACGATCCCGCCGCAGCGGCAGCCGCAATGATGATAAGCGCGGCGATCATTGCGCGTGATCGTCCAGCGGGCTTCGCATCGGACACGCGAGTCGCCGGCACTGTTTGCGTTTCTTTTGATTGCCGGAATTTCTCCGGCGCTTCCGGGTTGCCGACTTCTTCCGTGTAGAAATTTACGACGTGAACGCGCACGCCATGTTTGACTTCGCATTCGCCGAGATCGTGCAGGCACGGTTGCCACTGCCTGTATTGCTCCAGGTCTTCTGCGACATGCCGGGAGAGAAGGATGTGCCCGGCATCTCCGCAATCCATTACCCGCTGCGCCATGTTGATCCCGGCACCGGTAACATTTGAACGGTCATTGACATCGCTCACCGCGTTGACCGGCCCGCTATGCACTCCCATTCGCAATTGAATCTGCGGATATCTCTTCAAGGCCTTGCTGATTTCCATCGCGCATTCCACCGGCGCTTCCGCGCTGTTGGAAAACACCAGCGCCATTCCATCACCGGTCGAGAGCCGGATCAGTTTGCCAGCCGCTTCGGCTTCGCGGAAATGCGGTGTGTCCCGGACGAGTTGATTAAGTTGCTCAAGTATCTCGCTTTGATCGTTGATCAGGAGTTTCGAAAAGCCAACCACATCCATGAACAGGACATGGGCGATTTCGAGATGAAGATCCTTTTTAACCGCTGCCGACATCCGGTGAAGTTACCTGAAAACAAAGTATTTGATAATTCCGCTTCCAGCCGACCGTCGAGAACAAAGCTGGCGCAACTTGGGCTGGAAGCAGAGCTCTGCTAGACTCACATTCTGATCTGTGACATCTGATCGCTGATCTCTGACACCTGTCCCCGTAGTTCAACGGATAGAACGAGGGTTTCCTAAGGTAAAAACCCCGTTTTGCGGGAATTCGCTGATGTCATCAGCAATGTGCAAATGACTCCCGTTTCGCGCTTGATCGAGACATCACGAATCGGTAAGGAAGATTCACGGACGGATGTCCGTATCGGCACCGTTGTCGACCCCTACTACGGTTTGTTATTTCTTACTGAGCGTCGCGGTGGCAGTACGTGTCAGGCTTGGACTCCCACCGGTCCCGGTAACAGTAAATAGATAATTCCCGCGAGGTGTGGTGGACGGGACAGTTAGGGTCAAAGTAGAAGAGGTAGCCGCGGGATTGGGAGTGAAAGTGCTACCCACACCGGAAGGAAGGCCGCTTATGGAAAGGGTCACCGCCGAATTGAAGCCGCCTGTCGGATTGATAGTCACGGTATAGTTGGCTGTTCCACCTTTGGGGGGCACGTTGGCCGACGACGGGCTGATCGAAAGCGAAAAATTAGCTGCTGGCGTCGGAGTGGGTGTTGGCGTTGGTGTCGGACTACCCGATGCGATCTTGAAACTGCCGATGCGCGTTCGCCAGTTGAAGGAACCTGTCGTGGAATAGTATTCGTTAGTGTACCAGAAGGTGCTGTCGTCTACTGGATCGACTGTCAAGGAGCTGTAATCGCCCCAGCGGTTGCTTGTGCCGCTCTGGCTGCCGGTGCCATCAAAGAGATGAGCTTCACCTTGAGCGAGCGTGTTGATTGGGTCGGTCGCAAGCCTGGCCGCGTAGCGCACCTGTGGATTTATGGTCGAACTCGAAGCGCTAAAGCCGATCGCGAGGTTTCCTTGTCCATCCATCGCGGCGCTACCCATCCACCGCCAGGTAGTGTCAG
>DATLWF010000505.1:0-9781 GCA_035576605.1 Blastocatellia bacterium
GCCGGATGGGGATTGTTCTATGATGCGTTCTCGCAGGATTTCTTCGTCGGTCAGTTGCCGTTCAATACCTTCAATCCGGGGCCGGCTTACAATCCGGTTGGGCCTTCGCCCATTCTGTTTTCGTTCTCGACCGTTTCCCAGATAAAACCCGGCGTGCCGATCTTCACCGACTTCCTGGACTCGGATGTGTTCGCGGTCGATCGTCACGTACGGACGCCTTACGTTCAGAACTTCAACCTCAACGTGCAGCAGGAGCTATTCAAGAACGTGGTGTTTCAAGTCGGCTACGTCGGCTCACACGGCACAAAGCTTTTCCGCTATCGCGACATCAATCAGCCGGTCAATCCTGCTGTTTCGAGCGCCCGGCCATTCGACAATGGACCGTTCGCGCCGTCGGGCGGGACGTTTTTCTACGTGAACAACCTCGAGACCACGGCGAACTCGAACTACAACGCGCTGCAGACCACACTGACAATGCGCGAGCGTCACGGGATAACGTCGTTGATCAACTACACGTGGTCACACTCGATCGACAACGCGTCCGATGGACAAGACTACGTAGCAAACGCCACACAGCCGGACAACAGTCACCGGCCGGATCAAGAGCGCGCCAGTTCGAACTTCGACGTAAGGCATCGCTTCGTAGCGTCGTTCACCTATGACATTCCGACGCTGTCGAAAGAGTTTCCGAAATTCGGCGACGGGTGGCAGTTCAACGGGATCGTCACGCTCAGGACCGGCAGCCCGTTCCACGTGAACTTGTTCGACGACTACAACGGCACGGGCGAGTTCTTTCCGCGCCCGGACATCGTCGGCGATCCGTTCGCGGGCACGCACTCGCCCGACAACTTCTTGAACCTGACGGCGTTCAAGGTCCCGTGCACGCTTGACCCGTCAGGCGACGGCAGCGCAGCCGCGTGCAGACCGGGGACGCAGCACTTCGGAAGCCTGGGCCGGAACTCGCTGGTAGGTCCCGGGTACGCGAATCTTGATTTGTCGTTGTTCAAGACGACGCCGCTCGGCGAGCAAGTGAAGCTACAAATCAGGGCCGAAGTGTTCAACGTTCTTAATCACCCGAACTTGTCATCGCCCTTGCTGCCGGGATTCTCGGTCGATGCGAGCTTCAACGGAATCGATCCCAAGACCGGAAGAGGCATCGGGTTCTTGCCGATCACCGTGACGCCAGATGTGGGCATCGGGAACCCGTTCCTGGGAGGAGGCGGCTCGAGGAATATTCAGCTCGCGGTGAGGCTGACATTCTGAGCTTCATTTGGACTGCGGCGGCAAGTTTTCGCGACGCCGCTTTCCTGTTCCTGCGAACCGCCAACCAGAGCGGCGTCGCGAAGACTTGCCCCCCGCAGTGCATATTGCTACGGCATCGTGACGTTGCGGAGTTCCCTCAGAATTTCGTCCGGCTTCCATTCGTTTCCTCGGTACAGCTTGACGAGCTTTCCGTTCGGCCCAACGATCGCTGTGCGTAACGAGTGAACAACCTGATCGCCGTCGCGCCAGTACTGCATGCCGAAGTAGGTTGCGACTTGTTTTACTTCATCTTTGGTTCCGGTCGCGAAATCCCAGAGAGCGGAGCCGGCCGAGTGCAGAGCCGCGTACTCGCGCAGCAACCTCGGAGTGTCGTATTCGGGGTCGAGGGTTATGCTCAAGAGATGAGCCTTCGGGTAAGACTCGGGCTCGGACTTGAGGGCCTTTTCGATCTCGGCGAAGTTGTCGGTCATCAGCGGACAGTAATCGGGAAGCGGACAGCGCGTGTAGATGAAGGTAAGCACGACGATGCGTCCGCGATACTGATGGAAGCTGATGCGCTTGTTGTTCTGATCTTCGAGCTTGAAATCCGGAACCTCGTCGCCCGGCTTTGGTTCAACCCAGGTCTCTGCTTTGGCGAGGTTCGACGGATCGACTGTCTCTCGCGTTACCACGACGTCTTCAAGCCACGATCGGAGGCCGGCGACAACCAGCGTTGCCTGCACGCTATCGCCCTCCGCAAGGTCTTTCAATAATCGCTCATCCTTGAGCTTGAAGGGCATGGTCATCGCTTCCATGTAGCCGCGTATCGCTTCGTGAGAGATGGTGACGGTCAGCCCCTTCTTATCGATCTGGATGACCTTGCCCTTCAACTCATATCTTTGTTCGGGCCCACTTGTCCGGCAGGCCGCCGCGCCGCTCAGAATCAGGGCGGCGACAACCGCTGCGCAACGAATCCGCGAGATCGCCATATTCTCAATTGTCTATGACGGCGCCGTTGGAAACAACGTGAAGCCCGCGTGAGAGCGCAATGCAATCGTGCCCCGAGTCATGAGCGTCAGAGTTTTGCGCATAGCCATAGCATGCTCGTGGTCAGGAAGGGTGGCTTGCCCCTGCTCTAATTACAAGGGCCATCAAGCGGCGGGGGCAAGCCACCCTTCCCGACTACGAGCATGCTATGGGAATGCGCAAAGACTAGAGGCGCATTCATTTCTTCGAGGCACGACACATTTCTTCGAGTCACCGTGAACTCTCACGCGATCCTGTGTTAGATTCTTCGGTCGCACGTTTCGCGTTGATGGATTATGAACAACGAAACCATAACGATCGTGTCGGGGCTGCCGCGCTCGGGCACTTCGATGATGATGAAGATGCTCACCGCCGGCGGACTGGAATTGCTGACCGACAACATCCGCGCAGCCGACGAAGACAATCCAAAAGGCTATTTCGAGTTCGAACGTGTGAAGCAAATCGAGAACGACAAAGCCTGGCTTGAGGACGCGCGAGGCCGAGTGGTGAAATTGATATCGGCGCTGCTCAAACACCTGCCGCCGGCTTACAACTACAAGGTTATTTTTATGCGGCGCGCGATGCCTGAGATTCTCGCTTCTCAACGGCAGATGCTTATTCGTCGCGGAGAGCCGGCCGATGCGGTGCCTGACGACAAGATGGCTGCGATGTTCAACAAGCATGTGGCTCAAGTCGAGTCGTGGTTGGCCGCTCAGCCCAACATAGATGTCCTGTACGTCAGCTACAACGAAGTAATGAAAGACTCACGTCCACAGGCCGAGCGAATCAACCTATTCCTCGGGGGCTCACTCAAGGTCGAAGAGATGGTGGACGTTGTCGACCGCGGTCTGTATCGCCAAAAGCGCGAGGGTTCGTAGTCCGGCCTTAGGCGGAGGTTTGTCGTTCAGAGTACCGACTTTAGTCGGAGGTTGTTTTGTCGACGAATTTCAACGGGCCGACTAAAGTCGGTACTCTGAACGACAAGCTTCCGGCTAAAGGCCGAACTACGAACTTTGGCGACCAATCCAGTGGAAACTCGCAGTTCGCCGGAAGACTCGGATAAGAGTCTTGCAGCCACTCTGTAGCTATCCTTCGAGAGGCCAAGATTGAAGACTCCTTTCTCTATCAGCATCTTTCTCCTGGTTCTGTTTTGGACGGGTTCCGAAGCCCGCGCGCAGGACCCGTTCGAGATACAGGTCTACGAGTACGAGACAGTCCCTAAAGGGATGTGGAATCTGGAAACGCACATCAATTACATAGGCAAAGGCACTCGCAAGTTCGAAGGCCCGGTCGCCCCAACCAACGATCAGTTTCACCTGACTTTCGAATTGACGCGCGGCTTGACCGAGAACTTCGAGATGGCAGGTTACCTTGTGCTCGCCCATCGCCCGGGCGGCGACACTCTGGACTACGTCGCCTGGCGGTTGCGTCCGCGTGTGTCGGTCCCGCGTTCGTGGCATTGGCCGGTTGATGTGAGCATGAGCATCGAGTTCGGCTTTCCGCGAAAAGTCTACGAGGAGAACTCGGTTACGCTGGAGCTGAGACCAATCATTGAGAAGAAGCTCGGGCGGTTTCAGATCGACGTGAATCCGGTCGTCGGGCGCGCGCTGCGCGGACCGGGCACAAACGAAGGATGGGACTTCGAACCTGGTGTGCGCTTCGCCTACGAGATGAACAAGAAGCTCGACTTGAGCCTCGAGTACTACGGCTCGACCGGGGCGATTGGCGATTTCCTTCCTACAAACGAACAGGTTCATCAACTCTTTCCGGGCGGCGATGTGAAGCTCTCGGAGAACATCGTGTGGAACTTTGGGATTGGAGTTGGTATGACCGACGCCGGCAATCGCCTGGTCTACAAAACGCGCGTCGGGATCCTGTTTGGCAAGGGCCATTGAACCTGGGAGCATCCTGAGAGCGCATCCTGAGAGCGCATCCTGAGAGCGCATCCTGGGAGCGCAGGCATCCCTGCCTGCTCTTTTTCTTCGCCCTAAACTCGGGAATGTGGGAGCAGGCAAGGATGCCTGCGCTCCCAGGATGCGCTCCCAGGATGCGCTCCCAGGAATGAATCCACCGCACTCTCGTTCCGCGTAAAAGCAGCCGACACTCACACGTGAGGTTGGCTGATGACCGCGCGAAATGTTTTCATAACCGGAGGAACCGGATACGTCGGGAGGGCGCTGATACCTCGCTTGCTCGAACGCGGCCACTCGGTTCGAGCTCTCGTTCGGCGAGGTTCTGAGATAAAGCTTCCCCCAGGTTGCGAACCTGTGATCGGAAACGCGTTGGACGCTTCATCGTTTGCCGAGAATGTTCCGCCTTCGGATACTTTTGTTCAGCTCGTGGGCGTGCCGCACCCGTCGCCGGCTAAGGCAGCCGAGTTTCAATCGATCGATCTTGCGTCAGCCCGCGCTTCGGTGTCGGCTGCCGCTGGAGCCGGCGTAAAGCATTTCGTCTACGTCAGCGTCGCACAGCCCTCGCCAGTGATGAAGGCTTACCAGGCTGCGCGCGCTGAAGGCGAGAAGATGATTCGCGAGAGCGGACTCGCGGCTACGATCCTGCGTCCCTGGTACGTGCTCGGTCCGGGACACCGCTGGCCTTATGCGTTAAAGCCGATGTATTGGTTATTGGAGCGGCTCCCCGCAACGCGAGAGACAGCACAGCGTTTGGGATTGGTCACGTTAGAGGAAATGGTTGCGGTTCTGGTGCGTTCGGTTGAATCACCGGCTGATGGAATCCGAATACTTGACGTTCCTTCGATCAGAATCACTGGCTCTACAAAGCAGTAGATACAGATTGCGACTCGCTTGTCCGCTTCAGGGAAAGAAACCACCTTGTGCAAGGATAAAACACTTGTCGTGGAACTCAGTAGGTGTCTGATGTCGGAGGCTATCGAGGCCCGAGACAGTTCGGTGGATCGAAGTCGAGACTACGATGGACCCAGCTCAGTGGAAATTGAACTCCACCGTTCCGCTCCATCTCCTTGGTATCCCGAAGTGCGTGCCTTCGAAGGGATTGCCGAAGTTGTAAGCGAATCGCCAGTCAAACATGTTCTGCACGTTGAACTGGATCGAGCTGCCGACTCGATCCCTGTTGAAGAGCGTCAGACCGGCCGCGAAATTGAAGATTGTTCGAGGCTTGACACGCCCGCGCGCGAAATCGACCAAATTGGCTCCCGGAGCCGATTTCAGCTCCTCGAGCCTGTCCGCTTCAACTTCCAACGGCACTCCGCTTTCGTGGCGGCCGGAAAAGCTCAACAACAACCGTGAGCGACGATGCTGATAGTTGAGCGCGAAACTGCCGGTGTTGCGCTGATCCTGATCGGGGATGAACTTCGTGCCGGGTCCGATTTCGATGAACTCTTCGGTAAGGAATAATCCGCCGTTGATTGGCCCGGTTTGCAGGATGCGCTGATTGGTGTAGCTCAGATACGCCGAGAAGCCTCGGCGTTCGGGCACGTCCAGCCGCACGTCCACGCCTCGCGAATAGCCCTTCTCCACGCTGTTCGGAAAAATGACTGTAGTGTTGAAAAACACATTGGGATCACCGACGTTGCGAAAGTTGCGCTGCCAGTAAGCCGCGTCCAGCTTGAACAAGCCGGCCATGTCCTGCGCAAACCCGACTTCCCAGGCCGACGTTCTCTCCGGTTTGATGGCTGCATTGCCTCCGCCCTCCGGTGTGGCGAATGGTGAGAGCTGTCTCGCCTCCTCGGAGGCCGAAAGAAGCAAGTTATCAACCTGCGGCGGCTGATAGAGACGGTTGAATGATGCGCGAATCGCGGTCTTTGATTTGGGTATGAAATAAACACCACCCAGGCGCGGGCTGAACTGCTGCGCGGAAACCAGCAGGCGCGAGTGATCGTAACGCACTCCGAGTTGCAGGCTCAGATTCTTGAATGGCGAAAACGCGTCCTGCACGTAAGCCGAGTACTGATTGCGCGTAGTGCGGTCACGAAAAATGAACGGATCAGCTTCGTCAAAGGCGATGACTTTGTCGCTGATCTCGCGCTCTTTGGCCTCGGTTCCATCGGTCACGAAGAAGCTAAAGAATTCGCGCGGCGACACGCGCTGAAATTCGACGCCGGCTTTCAGGTTGTGTCCTCTGAGCTCGTGAGTGATGCTGGCCAGCAGGCCGTGCCGAGTATGCTGCCTGTCCTGTTCGGCAAACAGCGGCAAGGCTAACTCGTTGCTCTGGAGCGTTGATTCGTGAGCGCGACGAAAGTATGCGAAATCGGTGACGGTCCGTTTATTCCAAACGTGTTGCCAGGTGAACGCCTGGGCGTCGTCTCGCAACTTCTGCTTCTGACGCTGGCCCGCCTGCTGTTGAGCAGGATCGTTTGAGACATTGAAATCAGAGCCGTTCCCGGCGAGGTTGAAGATGAGAGTGTCTTTAACTGTAGCGTGCCAGTCCGCGCGCAAGCTCAGGTTAACGCCGCCGCCGCGGTTGTTGAAGTTTCGCAAATCAACCGGATCGAGAAACCGATCCGAACGATGCGTCGCACCGTTGAAGTAGAAACCAAAATTGCGTTTAAGCCGGCCTCCGATTCCGGCGGCGATCTCGTCGGTTCTAAAATCTCCCGCGCCGAGCGTTAAGTCTCCGGCCAACGGCGAGTCTATACCGGACTTCGGATGAACTATCACCACCGCAGCTGAGCGGCCTCCGAATTCGGCAGGGATGTTGCCGGTGATCACCTGCATCGAATTGATCGTGTCGGTGTCTATGGGACTGGCCGACACCGCATCGAGCCGATCAACGATCGGGATGCCGTCGATCACGTAGAGAATTCCATCGTCCACACCGCGCACGTGTACGAGGCCGTTGTTCTCGGTTGCTGAACCGGGAGCCGTAGCGACCAACTCTTGCAACAGCCGATTGCGGTTGGTGCGCGGCGCGTGGCGAACAGAGTTTTGGGCGATGGTTGTTGAAGAGCTGGATGAATCGCGCTCGACCAGATTCTCCTGCGGGCTGACTTCGACCGACGCTTTGGAGCCGGCAACCGCCAGTATTATTTCGACTTTGACGGGCAGATTCGAGCGCACCACGATCGGGTGAGATACAGGTTCAAACCCGCTGGCCGTCACGTGCAGGATGTATTGATCGAAGGGCACATTGTTGAAAACAAATTCGCCCGCGTTACCGGTGACTAGTTGATGGCGGTGTCCCGTCATCGGGTGATCGATTCTCACGATGGCATTCGCAATCAACGCGCCGGTGGGATCGCTGACCACGCCGGTGACCGTGCCGTTCTGAATTTGCGCCTGTGCGGCCACAAAAATAGTGGCCGTGATAGCGATCAACAGGAGAAATCGAAACACGGTTGCTCCCATTCGCGTGATGCTAAAATGAACAACGCGATTGTTGCGATGAGGCTCCTCATGAGGTTTTCTCGCTGGAAATGGTGTCGGTCCGGCACATCTTACCTGATTCGGATTGGTTTTGAGGACCCGGCGTGTTTCCTTCGATCAGAAGCGCAGCTTCAACGAGCCGGAAAAAAAACGCGGCGTTGAGAACTGAATCGGAGTGAATTCGCTCTCTTTCGCGATTGCAAAGACGCGATCAGTCGCGTTCTCGACGTTGAACTGGAGGCCCAGACCACACCGCTCCTTGCGAAATAGATCGACTCCAAAGTAGAAGTTCGCAACGAAGTGGGCAGGCAATCGCACGCTTACTTCTTCGCCCTGGTCGTTCGGAAGCGTTGCGGGCGTGCCGCTGCCGTACTCAAGTCCCGTGCTCGCCCAGAAGCCGCTCTTGTGTTCACGCCATGTGAGCCCTGCGGTCCCGGTGTGAATCTGATCAAAAGCGGCGGGCCCACGCTCGCCGGGCCCTACCGCTTCGACCGTAAAGCCGCCTGAGACCGGACCGGTTTGAAACGCGCGTTGAGCCGTGTAATTAAGATATCCGGAGAGTCCCAGCCGCTTGACCTCACTTAGTTGCGCGGAGAACTCAATGCCATACGCCTTGCCACGATCAAATGTCGTAGGGGCAAAGATTCGTACGTTGGCCAGCTCAGTCGTCTCGAAAGAGTTTTTGTCAGACCGCCAGTAACCGGTCAAGCGAAACACCAGGTGATCCCGCAGCGAGTGAGTGATCCCGGCTTCGAAGTGATTGCTTCGAGATATGCGCGGTGGATTGCCCTCGAATCCCAGGCCTGCTGACAACAGCAGATTCTCTATTGGCGGCGGCGCGAAGAAACGATTGTAGGCAAAATGGAGCACTGTGTGACCGGAGTTCAGCGCATATGCAAGATTGATCCGGGGGCTCAGAGCGTAACCACTGGTGACCAGGCTGTATTGGTCGTAGCGGACGCCAAGATTCGCGGTGAAGTTCTTGAACGGCCGCAACTGGTCCTGAATGTAGAAACTCGCCTGCCCGCCCGTCTTGCGCCCGCGGAAGCCGAACGGGTCGATTTCAATCTCGTTGTCGCGCGGATCGAAGCTAAAGTCCTCCCGCAATCTGAGGAGCATCAGGTCTATGCCGGTCTTGATCGCGTGCTGCGACCCAATGAAAAGAGAGTAGTCGCTCTTTACACCTAGAGTGATGTCGTTGCGCAAGCCGCCCGCCTGTATCGAAGATGGATCTGACGTCGGGAGCAGTCGTGCGCTCGCAAGCCTTTCGTAGAGCGAGGTCGAAACCGCTGATGCTGAGCCGAACATGTGTTCCCATGACAACACCGCGGTTTGCTCCCGGTTGCGCTGAAAGAAGTCTCTGCCGCGCAGCTCATCTTCTGTCGTATTGGGCAGCTCGAAGTTCGTGCCGTCGCCCGTGAGAGCGAGTTTGAAGAAATCGTTAGAGCCGGGCCTGTAGTCGAGCTGGGCGAAGGTGCGCGAGCCACGCCCGCGATCGTGAAAACGCTGCCGCTCCGGCGTATTCAGAAACCTGTCGCTCTGGAAGGCTTGGGCGTAGAAGAAATATCCAAAGCGCTCCGAATGTCCGCCGAAGTCAACCGAGGCGTTGTCTCTGAGATAATCACCCGCGCCTACGGTCAGGCTCCCGTGGTTATTTGCATCGAAGCCCGTCCTGGTGACGATATCGAGAATTCCGCCGAAGCGGTTCCCGAACTCCGCCGGAAAGCCACCGGTGATAATGTTCACCGACTGAACGATGTCCGGCGACAGGCCGGGCGTGAACAACTGGTGGGGGTTGTCGAAGAACGAAACGCCGTTGATGAAATTGTTCAGCGACAGCTCGTTGCCTCGCAGGTGCACCAGGTTGTCGTGGCTGCCCACGGCGCTGGCCACAAACGGCGTGATGATGTCGGTCAACTGAATCTTACGTCCGGTTGGCAGAGCGGCGATCTGAGCAACGTTGATGGTTATCGTGGTTGCGGATTCCGTTTCGTTCACAAGCTTCGACTCGGCGTGGACCGTCAATTGTTCCTGTACTGTTGCGAGTGGAGCGAGCTCAATGCGAACTTGTTGTGCAGCCCGCGGCGAAAGCGAAAACGTAAGCTGCTCGTTGTAGAACCTGGCTGCCGACACTGTCAACGTATAGAAACCCGGGCTAAGCACGGACAGCG
>DATLWF010000506.1:0-4858 GCA_035576605.1 Blastocatellia bacterium
TTGGGATCATCGCGGGCATGTTGATCCTGCTTCACGGAGGCTCTCATTCCGGAGGCGCGCTAACGACTGCGCTGATGGTTTCCTATGACGTCGTCATATTCACCGGGATACTGGGGATCTTCATCTACTTTTTCGCGCCCCGAAAGCTCACAAAAATTGAAGGCTCGCCGCTTCTACTTGATGATTTGAAGGATCGTCGAGAGGAACTTCGAAAGGAGATTGCCGAGATCCTCGGACAGGCTGCCGGGCCGGTCCAAAGCATCGTAAAGGACAAAGTATTGCCCCGGCTGGTCTCGTTCGGTTATCTGCTGCGGCAGTTCATGAGGCGAGAAGATTTGGACCAGATGGTCGAGTCGGCAAAAGCGAGATTCAGCCGGGAACGCGCAAAGCTGGCGGATGAGAAAGACCTCCGCAAGTTGGATCGAGCCATCGAGGCTGCTGCGACGCTGCGCCGAATCGACGCGCTGATCTATTTGCATCGCTCATTGAAACTGTGGCTGCCGCCCCACGTGGCAAGTACGGCATTGATGCTGGCGCTGATGATTGTTCACATCATACAGGTTGTTTACTACGCCTCGCGGTAGGAATAGTTCGACGGGCGACCGCTGACCGGTGACCGGCTTTCGGTCGTCCGTCCTCGGTCGCCGGCTTGTGTGCTTTGGTCAAGGTAGGAATCAATGGCTACGAAGAGTCGGTTCATCATCAAGCGAAAAGACAAATCAGGTGACGACATCGTCCTCGAGAGCGAAGGTCTGACCATAGGCCGGCTACCGGGCAACGACCTGGTGCTCAATAGTCGCGCGGTCTCTCGCACGCACGCCGGGATAAGAGAATTCAACGGCGAGTACTGGATCTTCAACCTGTCTGAATCAAACGGCACGGTGCTCAACGGCTGGCTCGTCGATAAGACCCCTCTCCTGGATGGCGATGTTATTCAAATAGGGTCTTACTCATTGCTCGCGAATTACGTCCAGGGCGCGTTGTCATTAACCGTCCAGATGGATGCTGAGATTCATCCGATCGAGGGCACCTCGTCTCGCGTGCTGTTTGAAGAAGACCTCGGCAAGACGCTGATCGTTCAGATACCCGGTGGGATAAAGAAGCAGGCAGTTGCACCCGGCGGAACGGAGAGATTTCAAATGGGTACGGGTATATTCTCTGCCGTTTCGCCCCTCGCAATTGATGAGCAAGCGCTCAACGTATTTTGGGACAAGCGACGAAGGGAAGCGGGGAAGATTGCTCCCCAAACGCTGCTTCATCCAAGAACGAACAAGAAAGTCGGCAAGGCGCAATTCAACTGGCGTCCGTCGCTCGACCTGAGCCGAATCTGGCGCAAGTCATATTTCTATTGGGGCGCTGCCGTTGTCGTGCTGCTCGCGATCGCTGCAGTGCTTGTCTACGAGAGCGCGTATTCGCCGGGACAGGTGTCGACGGCTCATACCTCATCGCAGATGTCCGCCCGCGCGATTGCCCTCAAGCCCAATCAAAACTCCTGCTCGAATTGTCATGGAGTAACCGAAGGCATGCAGGACAAGTGCGTCACGTGTCATACGACTCCGGCGACGCAAACGGCTCAAGGGTTCGCTCCCGTACTGTTCGACAAGCACGTTCGCGAAAACATCGGCTGCACCGGCTGCCACGTAGAGCACCAGGGCGCAAGCTCCGAACTTGGGCTTAAGAGCAACCAGCTTTGCTCGAACTGCCATAACGGGAGCTACACCATCAAAACCGGCGACAAGGCCGGACAGATCTTGCCGGTTGCACACGGCGGCTCGGTGGGCTATCCGGTAGTCAACGGCAAATGGACGAAGATGCTCGATGCCAATCAACTGAAGGTGAGAGCGCTGCCGGAAACCTGGGCTGGGCCTGCGTGGGATTCAAATCGTCAGTTCCATTCGATTCATCAACTCGGTCGAATGGAAAACCGAATGAGCTGCAAAGATTGCCACACGACGGGAGTTCGTGGGGAGGCGAGCTTTCGCGAGTCGCCGAGGGCTGAGTGCGCCAAGTGTCACGACCTCGTGGCCGGCGCGGCAGGCACACAACGCGTGCGGGCGAATTGCTACACCTGCCATCGTCAGCACGGACGCAGCGAAGATCTGCTGAAGCTCGTCGCCGCGGGAAAGGACGAGCGACACATCAAAGACTACTTTGCAAAGATTGACAGCGGGAAAGATGAAGTTGGCAAGCGACTGGCGACGGCCAGCGAAAACCTGTTTTCCGGTGTTGGCGGCGCGGACAAAATCCGGCAGGACAAAGACACGCTGAGCGCAGGCATGCTTTCATCTTTCGGCGGGTTGCCGTGGTATGGATGGGTCGGATTGATCGGGATCTTGCCCATCGGCGGACTCGCGGTGATGGCAGTTGGGACCGCGCGTCGCAAGCACTCTTTACAGACCGTGAAGGTAGACGCGGCCCCAAACGAGAGCGAAGTCGCCAAAGCGCTCGTCGGCGTGCTTGATCTTGAGAAGCTGAAAGCTGAAGAGGCTCCCTATCCGCATCCTGTCATAAACCAGCAAACGTGCATAGGCTGTCACGCCTGTGTCGAAGCCTGTCCGCACGACGTTCTTGCGATAGTCAATGGGGTCTCCACTCCCATCAACCCCGATCAGTGCATGGAAGACACGAGCTGCCAGGTCGAGTGCCCGACTAATCCCAAGTCGTGCGTGGTCATCAACACCAAGAAGAAAATACTCGAGAGAAAAGTTCCCAAGCGCGATCAGCGATTCAAGACCAACGTCGAAGGCATCTACCTGATCGGAGATGTGTCCGGCGTTCCCCTCATCAAGAATGCGATCAACGAGGGCGCCACGGTCATCGATTGCATCGTCGACGACCTCAAAAAAGAAGGTCCGAACGCCAAAGCCGAAGTCGATGTCGCGGTCGTTGGCATCGGGCCCGCAGGATTATCAGCTGCCGTGATTGCCAAACAACGAGGCTTGAAGTACGTCGCCATCGAGCAGGACAAAATAGTGGCCACAATTCAACAAGTCTATCCTGCCGGCAAGTACGTATTTTTCAAGCCCGACACGGTTGAGACCAAGGGCGGGATCCCGCTCCCGGGCCCCGGCGACTCGAAAGAAAACATGCTGAAGGGCTGGTTGGATGCGATGACCTCGAACGGCGTAGTGGTCAACGAAGAGGAAACCTGCAGAGACATCAAACAGGATGGCGGGGTCTTCACGGTTACCACGGAGAAGGGAAAAGCGAAAGAGAAAGTGAGTTATACGGCTCGCAAGATCATCATCGCGATCGGCAATCGCGGCACACCGATGAAGCTCAGGGTGCCGGGCGAGGACCTTAAAGTAATGATGACCCCGCCGCCGGTCGTTCCAAAGTTCTGTCCGAGCTGCGGATCGGCTCGCAAAGGGAGCCAGCAGTTCTGCGTCGTGTGCGGCACGCCGTACGCGGCTAAGGCGCAACCGGCTTACGAAACCGGCAAGGTTCAGTTCAAGCTCTCCGACCCCGATGACTACGTAAACAAGAAATGCATAATCGTTGGGGCAGGGAATTCGTCTATCGAAGCCGCGGTCGATCTGGCGGGACTCAAGCGTGATGGCGAGCGAATCAGCTTCACCCGCAACAACGACGTGACGCTGGTCGTACGCAGCGATTTCAAGGGCGATCTGAAGCTCGGCAACAAGATGAATGTGTACGATTGCATAGACTCGGGGAAGATCAAGGTCTTCTTCAGAACCGAGATCAAAGAGATCACTCAAAACGAAGTCGTGCTTATGGACGTGCGCAGCAAAGAAGAGAAAGCGCGGCTCGCGAACGACTTTGTTTTTGCGCTGATTGGCGGCGAGAAGCCGACGAAGTTTTTAGAGGGGCTGGGAATCAAGATAGGGTGACCATTTACTATTTTTTATTTGCGATTTTCTATTTGTTATTTCAATGCCTCGGTCTTGATATTCGCCAGAATTGAAAATATCAAATGGGAAACTCAAACTTATCTCGAATAAAAAATAGAAAATAGAAAATCGCAAATAGAAAATCGCACGGTGGTATAGTATGTGGGTCGCGAGTGCGACAGACGGAGGCAACGCGGGTGAGAATCAGACTTCTGCCGAGCAGCACCGGACCAGAGCCGCAACTCCAGTGTCTGACCTCCTTTCTCATTGACGATCGCCTCGCGATTGACGGGGGCAGCATTGGGTTTGCGCTGGCCACCGGCGAAATCGGGGCCGTGCGTCATATTATAGTTACGCACTCTCACGCCGACCACACCGCGTCGTTGCCGATATACGTAGCCGAATCCTTCAACGTGCTCAACGACCCAATCATCATCTACGGCAGCCTCGAAGTAATATCGGCGCTCAGGAAACATGTCTTCAACGATGACGTATGGCCGGACTTCGAGAAAATAAAACTGAATAATGGCAGCGGACCAACCATTGAATTCCGGGAGCTGCGGGCGAGAGAGACAATTGATATCGCGGGCATCGAGGTGACGCCAATTCCTGTCAATCACCTCGTGCCGACCTTCGGGTTGTTGGCGCAGAACGAAGCGGCAGCCGTAGTGTTCACATCCGATACCTATAGCACCGATGAAATTTGGGAAGTTGCGCGCGAAGCTGAGCGCTTGAAGGCAGTGTTTGTCGACGTGTCGTTTCCGAATGAGCTCGGTGAACTGGCTGCAGCGTCGAAGCACCTGACGCCGGAGTTGTTGGCGGTTGATTTGAAGAAGCTCAAACGCGAGGTTGAGGTTTATGCGGTCCATATCAAGCCAACGAACCGCAAAGAGGTGATGCAGCAAATTGCTGCCCTCGGCAATCCGAGAGTCTCGGTCGCCGAAATTGACCGCGTTTATGAGTGGTAACGGACGGGGAGTATGACTGCAAAGATTGTCATTAAGAAT
>DATLWF010000507.1:0-23637 GCA_035576605.1 Blastocatellia bacterium
CACGAACAGCGCCGTCCCGATCAACAGATAGACCAGCACAAGCGCAATGGCGCGCGGGAGTCGAAGTTCGCGATTGCCAATGTAGAGGGGCTGCTCGAAGAGGTGAACGATTGGCGCAATCAAGTAGCAAAAGAAAATGGCCAGGATTAACAACAGCAGCACAGTACGAATCTCGTAGAGCAGCCAGCTAACGATAAGAAGGCCGGCCAGCAGGAAGATCACCCGGACGATCACCGTCGTCCACAGGCGAATCATCTCCGAGTTTTGATGCTGCCTTTCCTTCAATGAGGTCTCCGCAACTGTCATGGAGATTTTCTGTGCGGCGAGTATAGCACGAAGCGCCGCCGCCCCGCCCTTGTGTCAAGACGAGAAAGCGCGGCCCGGATTGCGTGCCGGGCCGCGCTCACACTCTGTGAATAGTTCGCAGTACGAACTCCTGTTTATTGGTTCCTCCGAATATCTCCGCGAGCCGCAGCGCGCATTTTGCGAATGTCATCGGACAACGCTTTCGCCTTCGGCAGTTCCGCCACCGCGCGTTGGAGTTGCACATCACCATCGGCCAGCGCCGCGCGAGCATTGTCCTCGCCGAAAGCCGCCGTCGCCACCTCGTAGCGAATTCGCCGTTTGAGCCAGTCGGCATCCTTGTCAACGCGCGACTCATCAGCCTTCAGTTCCTTGTGATCGCGCAGGAAGCTCTTAAACGCCGCGAGCACTCTGTCGCTGACCGGATAGTCGCGCGCCGCAAGCCGGTGCTTATGATCACACGCGCTGTCTATCTTGAACTCGGTATTTCCTGCGATCTTGCCGGCGACCAGGTTGCGCGTGAATTGAAAGACGGGTTCGATCCAGGTTCGCTGAAGCTCGATCTCGTGAGATGGAAACTTCACCAGTACGTCAGGCTGAATACCTCCGCCGCCGTACACCGTCCGCCCCGTGTCGGTGCGTTTTTCTTCGGTCCGCTGGACGGCTTCCTTGTCGCCTCGCTTCAGATAATAATCGTAGAACGATCGGTTGTTATACTCGCGCTGGATGAGCCGCCCGCTCGGCGTGTAAAAGTGCCCGGTCACGAGCCAAAGCCCGGAGCCATCCGACAACGGGAACACGCTCTGAACGAGGCCCTTGCCGAAGCTGTTCTCGCCAACTATGACCGCGCGATCGTGGTCTTGAAGCGCGCCGGCCACAATCTCGGAAGCCGACGCCGATCTGGAGTTGATCAGCACGACTACAGGAAACTCTTCGGGGCTGGTGTTGCTGGCGGTTTCTTCGCGTGCCGGAAAAACCTGCGGACGCCCCCGCAGCGTCACAATGGGCTGTCCGCGATACAAAAACAGATTTGTGATCTTCTTCGCCTGATCGACCAGGCCGCCGGGATTACCGCGCAGATCCAGTATGAGCGAGGTCATCCCTTGAGCCTTCAACTCGGTGAGCGCGGTGCGAATCTCGTCATAGCTTGTGAAGTTGAATCCTCGATCGAAGTTAATGTACCCGATGCCATTCCCGGCCATGTAGTAATTCGTCACTGAATCCAGCTTCACCGCTTCGCGAACGAACTTGAACTCGACCGGCTGGGTTGCGCTCAGGCGTGCAACTTTGACGGTCACCGACGTGCCCTCTGGTCCGATAAGCTTGTTGGATACTTGTTGGGAATTCCAGGTCTCGGTCGATTCACCGTTGATCTCGATGATCTGATCGCCGTAGCGTATACCGCCGCGATGAGCCGGAGTCGCGTCGAACGGCGACATTATGTAAACCTTGTCGTTTCGTTGCGCGATGGTCGAGCCTATGCCCGAGTACTTGCTCCGCTGGTCCTGCTGGACCTTCTCCCACTCTTTCGGATCGAAATAGTTGGAGTGCGGGTCCAGCGTGTGGAGCATTCCAAGAATCGAGGCCTTGGTCGCCTTGTTTAAATCGACCTGCCCCGCGTAATTGTCCTTCGCGACGAGAATGGCCTTCGCGAAATCATCGGCAATTCGTTGCCTTGTGGTTGATTCGTCGTCTCTCTGCCCAAGCCGCTGGGCAGGATGGGCGCCCGCGAATGTAATCGGGATGATGAGCGCGGCGACGAGCAACCAATACCGATTTCTCAGTTTCATCAATTTCACCTCAGAAACAACATCAGGCGAGTCACGGGAGTAAGGAGTCTCGCCAGCACAGCCTCAACAAGTCGTTCAGTCAAATCTTACCGGAAAGAGATTCGCGAAACAACCGAAGCTTCGAAGAGGATGCGCGCCTGGGTGTGATTTAAAATGGGATTTGATTCTGGATGAAAACCTATTAACACGTCAATTCATTGAGGTGTTGGAGCGGGCTCCGATTGGCCCTGACTGTTTTAACAGTTTTTCTGGACGGTCGAATAAACCGTTGAAACAAATCCAGATCACCCGGCCGCGCCCAACACCCCACTGAACGTGGGGTGTTAATGAGAACCAGACTCGCACACGCGAGTCAGCGGTTGATGTCAAGAGCCCGCCTTCTCAGAGGTCCCACTTTAATCACATCCGGGGCACCTAGCGTCGGCTCAACCTCGTCTTGTGACGAGAATATGTGTCTAATACTCCAATCTACTTGATCGCGCTGGGATTCCTTTGTAATATCCGTCGTGCGAAGTTCTCGGGTTGCGCAGCTCGTTGCTGCGACGGTGTCCTGGAGGATACGGCCTGCAAACCACGTCAACCGCGGCGGTAATGCGGCCGGTAAGTACCGTGACCCAATAGCGACAAAACAAGTAATTGCCAACCCTGCCTTAGGGCATCAACGAGTGGGATGGATTTCGTTTTACACCGCTAAGAAACAGGAGAAAAACAAATGAATAAGCTTGCGATTGCTTTCGTCGCGCTTGCGTTTGTGACCATATCGACTATTTCACAAGCGTCAAACCCGCAGCCTGCTCTACCCAAATGCAATTTGACGGAGGCCACTGCGCCGACTGTTCGTGGTCTCAGATTGGGCATGAGCACCCAACAGCTACTCGCTTTGTTTCCAGGCAGCAGCAAAAGAAAGGAGATGAAAGAGGCCGTCGAGAAAGCAAAAGCGGCTACGGGCAACGAAGCTGCGTATCTGGTGTTCGACCCCGCTACAGAAGGCGACGCCAAACAGTTCGGCGGTGTTGAATCAGTTTCGGCCGGTGTAAACAAGGGCCGAGTGATTGATTTTAGCATCCAATATGGCGGCGCGACGTGGAGGGACGTTGACGAGTGGGTGGCAAAGCTTTCGGAGTCGTTAAAGCTGCAAGGTGCGGGGGACTGGACGGTGGGGCCGAGCGAGAATCCCAACAAGGTCTTGCGGTGCGAAGGCATTGAGATTGAGGCGGCGATACAAGGTGGCGGTTCATCAATCAGGATAAGGAATATGGAAGACGTTAAGGTAGTCGCAGACCGCAACGCAGCGGACGAGAAAAAGCGACGTGAGATCAAGCCGTAAGATATACGATTGATGTTCTCGGAGCGTTTCTAAAACGCGTCGGCCCGAACCTTTAAGCTCGGGCCGCCATCTTCCTCTCTCAAACTGTCTGGATAAACCTAATTCCTGCGCGGCTCTCCGTCGCGCGAGCTCCTTAGCCTGCGCATGTCCTCAGCCATGATTCTGGCCTTTGGTATCTCGGCGACCGCTCGCTGCATCTGAAGGTCCGTTTCCAACAACACCTGATACGCCGTCTCGACGCCATATGCCGCGGTCACCATCTCGTACCGAATCTGCCTCTTGATGAAGTCAGCATCTTTGTCCGCGCGAGTCTCTTCCAACTTGAACTCCTTATGGTCGCGAAGGAAGCTCTTGAACGCCGCAAGGATCTTGTCGGTGATCTGATACTCGTTCGGTTGGAGCTGGTGGTGATGATCGGCCTGCCGATCCAGTTTGAATTCGCCGTTTCCCTGAACCTGACCCGCCGCCAGTTGGTGAGCAAACTCGAACACCGAGTCGAACCATACGCGCTGAAGCTCGAACTCGTGTTGCGGAACCCTTATCTTCGCTTCGACGTCGGGATCGATTCCCCCGCCGCCGTAGACCGTGCGGCCCGAGTCCGTTCGCTTTTCCTCTGTGTGAGCCGAGTTCTTGTCGCCGCGCTTGAGGTTATAGTCGTAGAACGAACGGCCGCTGTAGTCGCGCTGGATCAGCCGCCCGCTCGGCGTGTAATAGTGACCGGTCGTGAGCACCAGCGCAGATTGATCCGACAGGGGAAACGGGCTCTGCACGAGCCCCTTGCCAAAACTGTTTTCTCCGACCAACCGCGCGCGGTCGTGGTCCTGCAGCGCGCCCGCCACGATCTCGGCAGCCGAAGCCGACAGTTTGTTTATCAAAACAACGATCGGGTATTCCTCCGGACTAGTGTTGTTCGCGGTAAATTCCCGGGACTGGAAAACCCCTGGGCGTCCCCGCATCGACAATATCTTTTGGCCGCGATAGAGAAAAAGGTTCGACACTTTCTGCGCCTGGTCTACGAGCCCGCCATGGTTGCCGCGAAGGTCGAGGATCAGCGACGACATCCCATGCTGCCGCAGTTCTCCAAGAGCTCTATTCACCTCATCGAAGGTGGTTGTATTGAACCCTCGTTCGAGATTGACGTAGCCCACTCCCCCCGCGAGCATGAAATAATTCGCGACTGACGGCAGCGGGACGGGGCCTCGCGTCAGCTTGAACTCGATGGGCTTATCGACTCCCAGGCGCGAGATCTTGACTGTTACCGTAGTGCCTTCCGGGCCGAGCAGCTTGCTTCTGACCTGAGCCTGAGTCCAGCCCTCGGTTGACTCGCCGTTGATTCCGGCTATGTGATCGCCGTAACGAAGTCCGGCTTTGTATGACGCGGTCGCCTCGGTTGGCGAGACTATGTACACTTTTCCGCTGTGTTGAATGATCGTGGATCCGATCCCGTAGTAGCGGCTGCTCTGATCGTTTTGGAAATCTTCCCACTGCTGACGGTCGAAATACATCGAATGCGGATCGAGCGTGCGGAGCATGCCGGTGATCGAAGCCTTGGTCACCTTGTTGAAATCAAGCTGCCCCGCGTAGTGGTCCTTGGCGACAAGGATGGCGTTGCTGAAATCATCCGCGATTCGCGCCCGAGCCGCGGTGTCGGCCGGGCTTTGGCCCGCGGAACGCTGGCCGGTGTGCGCGCCCGCGAACGTTAGCGGCAGCACAAGCGTCAAGACCAGCAGCCAGTGTCGCTTCTTGAATTTCATCTGGAGCCCTCTCGTGTAAGTCGTCATTATCCACCGACCGCCGCCACGGGTCGATATATCGCCGCAAGATACATCGGTCATAGTACAGGATGGGCTCTTGGAAAACAACGGTTACTAGTTGATTGATCTTGATCTTTAAGCGAAGCAGGCGAGGCTTGTCGTCACGCCCGTGATTTGGTTTGCCGGCGCTCCGAGCCCATTTGCTCCACAACTGCTGCCAGACGATAACCGGTTGGACTTATTCGGCGTTCGAGCTGTCCTGCAACGACCCGTAGGACTGGTGCGCGGAGCCGAGCACCTTCTCGGCAATTTCACGGTGAAAGTCATCTGAGCACCGTACGGACACCGCTATGCGGCCGTCAGCTACAGATTTGTCGTAATCGGTCAGAGCGTTGCGCCTCACAAGCCGGGCTTCGGCGATCATTCTTCCAAACGTCACCAGTATCGCGCCCAACGCCGCCAGCTCGAAGACGATTATTCCGAAGGCCCAAGGCGACACGATCGGCATTCCGCCAGTAACAAGACCGACGCGCCGTGATGTCCAGACGGTCAACAGGATCGCGAATGCCACGCCGAGCAGGCCGCCCGCGATCGCGTATCCCGCGATTCGAGTCTTAGGCGCGTCGTTTATCTCGAGATGCAACGGCTCCGATGACATGACGCTAATCGACGAACCCGGCACGCCATCACGCTGAAGCTCACGCAGCACTGCGACCGCTTCAGCGCGAGTATCAAACACTCCGGTCCTGGTTTCAGCCATCTTGCTCACGCGCTTTCAAATCCAACTTCAGGCTGACTGACAACGGTGGCCTCACCGTGCTCGCCCAGCGGCAACCCTTCTTTGTATTCCCACACCGCGATGATCGGGAACAGCCTTGTGAAAATCGCGTACAGCAAAACGAAATAGCCGAACGTTCCCGCGGTCAACGTCAGCTCCACCCAGGTCGGCTTATACGTCCCCCAGTTGAAGGTCAAACGCGGCTGAGTAAGCGTCGGGACGATGATCAGAAATCTCTCAAACCACATTCCAACGACCACCAGCACGGACGCGATCATCGTTCCTTTGATCGTCCTGAATCGCTTTATCGCAAGCAGCGGCGCGGGAATCGCGAAACAGCAGACGACAGTTCCCCAGAATAACGGCGCATACACCCCGCTCACCTTCGAGCGAAATACCGCCATCTCTTCCGGCGCGTTGCCGTACCAGGCGGTCAGATACTCGCCGAACGTAAAGTAGAACCAGATCAGGCTCATCGTCAGCAACAGAAGCCCCAGATTATTGAAGTGCACCGGACGAAGATAGCCTTCCAGGTGAAACACTCGCCTGATCACCGCCATCGCGAGGATCAAAGCGGCGATGCCTGAGAAGATCGCCCCCGCGACGAAGTAAGGTCCGAACATCGTCGAGTGCCACATGGGTCGGATCGTCATCGCGAAGTCCCAAGAGACTATTGTGTGTACCGAAACTGCGACTGGAATGATCACCACGGCCATCACTCGCACTGCCCGTTCAAGCCGGTCCCATTGAAGCTGGGTTCCTCTCCAACCGAGACTCAGCGTGCCGTAAAATCGCCGTAACAGGCCGCGCGATTTATCTCTCAGAAGAGCCAGGTCCGGAATCAGCGGAAGATACAAATAGATAATCGAGCCGAGCAAGTAAGTGTTAATGGCGAAGAAGTCCCAGGCAAGCGGCGAGCGGAAATTTGGCCATAGCCCTCGCTCATTCGGATAAGGGACCAGCCAGTAGAAAAACCACGGGCGGCCGAGATGAATAATCGGGAACAACGCGCCGATCATCAGCGCGAAGACAGTTATCGCTTCGGCGCAACGGGTGACGGGCCTTCGCCATTCTGCTCCGGTGACTCGCAGAATGGCGGAAATCAGCGTGCCTGCGTGCGAGATGCCAATCCAGAAAACGAAGTTCGTGATATCGAGCGCCCAGAAGACCGGCCGGTTGATTCCCCAAACACCAAGCCCGCGTGAAAACTGATAAGCGAGCGCTCCGACCGCGGCAAGCACAACGAGCCCGCTCACCGTGACCGTCGCGTACCAGCCGGGCCCGGGCTTGTTCACCGGCCCGAGAAGGTCGGAGTTGATCTTCGCGTCTGTGGGTCGTGGTTCTGACATCAGCTTCTAGCCGCGTAGGGAATCAATCACCCTTGTTCAAATAGATCACTCGCGGCTTCGTTCCCAAATCCTCGAGCAAGCGCGTCGCGCGATTGCTCTTCGACAGCTTCGACACTTCGCTCTCGGGATCGGCGATGTTGCCGAAGTACATTGCCTTCGTCTGGCAAGTCTGAACGCATGCGGGCACGACATCGCCGTCGCGGACCTCGCGACCTTCGTCTTTGGCTTTCTCTTCGCCTTTGCGAATGCGCTGGATGCAGAAGGTACATTTCTCCATTACGCCGCGGGTGCGCACCGACACCTCCGGGTTCAGAGCCTTTTCGAGCGGCGCATCCCACACCGGATCGAAGAAGTTGAAGAAGCGCACCGTGTACGGGCAGTTGTTTGCGCAATACCGAGTGCCCACACAACGGTTGTAGACCTGGGCGTTCAAGCCTTCGTCGGTGTGATAAGTCGCATAGACCGGGCACACCGGCTCGCAGGGAGCTTCTTCGCAATGCTGGCAGAGCACCGGCATGAACTTGACCTTCACGTCGGGGTATTCGCCTTCGAAGTAGCGTTCGACTCGAATCCAATTTATGGAGCGGCCCTTCGCGGCTTCTTCGGGTCCGACCGTTGGTATGTTGTTCTCAACTCGGCAGGCAACGACGCATGCTTCGCACCCGGTACAACGGTCGAGGTCAATTACCATCGCCCACTGAGGTTTGTTTGATTTGTGTTCGTCGGTCATCTGGTTGGTTCAGAGTTCAGAGTTCCGGGTTCCGGGTTCCGGGTTCAGAGTTTAGAGTTCAGAGTACAAGCTTTAGCTTGCGTCGCCGTATTCAAGCCACCTCGATCCGTCAGCGCCACGATTTTTTCTCCATGTGTTCCTGCAAGTCGGTTCCGAATCGAATAAGATTTGCCTTTCCCTCGACCTTAGAGACCTTAGCCGGAACACCTCCCTTCAAACCGGGATTCAAGACCGCCGGATTTGCGCCACGGTTTGTCGCATAGCGTCCGTAGCCAGTGTGTCCCTGCCCGAACGGCATCGCGATCACGTTCCGGTGAATAGCCGGATACAAAACCGCTGGCACACGCAGTGAGCCATGCTCCGTGCTGACTTCGACCAAATCGCCGTCCAGGATTCCGAGCGAGCGCGCCGTCTGAGGATTGATCTCGACCCAGCTTCCCCAGATAACCGACGTCATAGGGTCGGGCAGTTCTTGAAGAGCAGGCGAAGTCGCGCCGTACCCTAACGTCGAGTGTTCATAAACCGTCAGGGTCAGTGAGTTGCCATTTTCGGTCGCCGAGCGCGGCTTGAGTTGGTCCAGCGCGTTCAAAGATTCGGCTGCAGGCCACTCTACAACAACCGGCTGACTTGCGGGTTTTGAATCCGGCTCACGTATCCACACACCTCGCTCTGAAAAAGCGTTCCAGAAGTCTTCAGCATTTTCTGTCTTTATAGAACTCGAACTCTTTGCCAGATCAACCGCTGCCTGCCTAACAAAATCTTCTGTAGACGAAAACGGCAGCGCCGCTGCCAACTCGCCGCCCATCTCTCGACTCACGGCGCATAACACGTCGGCCGTTTGCATCGTGTTGAGAGACGAATGGATAACTGGCTGCGTCAGCCCAGCCACCACGCGCCCGTTTGGCGAATAGCTGGGCGCGATATCCCACGCTTCGAGGTAACTGGGATCGGGTAAAACGAGATCAGCCATTTGGGTGGTTTCATCCATAAATGAAGAGAAACTTGCAATGAATGAAACTCGATTGAACTGTTCTCTAAGGGCTGGAGTGATGTGGAGCGGATTTGCCTGAGAAATCAGTATTGCTCCCTCGCTGTGATATTCGAGGAGTTCGCGCAATTCCCAGTCGTGTCGATGGTTGAGCCCAAAGTCGGGAACCCATTTTGCAAACGGGATCTCATTGTCGCTCGGAATGGTCAGTACCCCACCCTTTTTATCTCGGTTGCCAACGAGCACGTTCAGAAGATTGACCCATTCCCGATTAGTCGAGTACCGACTGCCGATTGCCAGTGGGCGTTCAGCGGCAGTGAATTCTTCCGCGATTCTAATAACTGTGTCGGCAGGGACGTCGCTACGAACGTTGGTCTTCTCGGGCGCGAAGTCTTGCAGCGCCTCGATGAACTCCGGCGAAAGCGAGGCCCTGCTTAGATTCTCGCGAACGATGACCTGCGCGATCGCCAACGCAACGAGTGCTTCGGATCCAACCTGAGCAGGCAGCCACTCATCCGCGTTTGCCGCCGTGAGCGACATTCGCGGCTCGACGTGAACGAACTTGCCGCGCGCTTTGCCATTTGATCGCCGAAACTCACCATAAGCGAGCGAATACATCACAGGCGAGAGCCAGGTCTCGAGGAATCGGGCGCCAAACGAGAGCAGATACGTAGCATTGGCTAAGTCAAACGTCAGGGCGCCGCTGGAGCCAGATTCGGAGTCGGCGCCGACCTCATTGAAGGGTGGCCGCATCAAGAACGAGTGCGCCCCATAAGCGTCCATCAATCGCTTCACTACATGCGCTGTTACCAGGCTCCGGTCATCAATGATGAATGCAGATTTGGCAGCACGATTTTGCGCTTTGATCTCGGTCAGCTTATCCGCAAGCGTTTTGATCCCTTCGTCCCAACTGATCTCTTCCCACTTGCCTTCGCCGCGTTCACCAACGCGTTTCATTGGGCCTTTGATCCGATCGGGGTTGTACAATACTTCGAGCCCGGCTTGACCTCGCGCGCACAACGCTCCGCGATTCACCGGATGAAGCGGATTGCCTTCGATCTTGTTGGCCTTGTGCTCGCGAGTTCGAACGATTATCCCGCAACCGGCCGGGCACATCCCGCAAGTGCTCGCCTTCCAGTAGTCGATGCCCGGCACGTATTCATCATCGGGGATGAACGCCGGGATGAGCTTTTCTTCAGGATGCCCGCAAGCGGATAACAGCGAAGCGCTTGTAGCTCCGATGCCGCTCAGGATTATGAACTCGCGACGTTTCATTTTTTCCGGTTTAGGGTTCCGGGTTCCGTGTTCAGGGTTCAACCCGGAACCACGAACCCGAAACCCGGAACCAGTCCTTTATCGATGGCAGACGTAACAATCCACACTAACGCTTCTTGAACGATGGCAGTCCATGCACCATCCCATCGTCTGATCTACCTCGCGCCGTACTCGATGCATCTGTCCGATCTGCCCGTGACACGTAGTGCAGTCGATTCCTGCGCGAATGTGCGGCTTGTGCGTGTAAAAGGCATTCGCCTCGGGTTCGAGCCAGTACACACGACGCCACGGCGGCTGTTCTTTTCTTTCTGCGAACGCGGCGAGTTTTTGAACCTCAGGGCTCTCAGTCTTGATCGAGTCATGGCAACCCATGCATGTTCCGATATTTGGAATCGTCGCGTGCGAAGACTTATCTACGTTCTCGTGACAGAAGGTGCATTCAAGCTGTGGGGCTTCGCCCCCTTCTTTGGTCACGTGTTGCCAGTGATCGAACTCGATCGGTTGCCGCGGCGCTTCCGGCTTTCCAGAAGCTCGCAACAGCACGAGCCCAATCACCAGGATCGCCACAACGAGAAGTATTGAGGATTTGATCGCTCTTCTCATCTAGTCAGCGCGTGACAACAACGAGCGACATCAGGCCTGCGCACCGAACAGGCCGGGAAAAGCTTCGAGCACCGAACCTTGATGGCGACAGGAGTCCGTGATTATACAGATTAGTACCGCAGTCGAAAAATATTCTTTGCCGAGCCAGAACTTTTCTCGTTGTTCCCGTCTAAGCAACAAGTTCGCGGTAAAGTAATCAGTAACACCGGTGGAAGCGTTTCAACCGGAAACGAAGCAATGCTGTTGCCGCGTTTGTGCGCCATCGCAAGACCAACCCTTAACCGTGTTCTAAGGCAGTTTTAGCAATGCTTGACACACCCAAACCGAGAGTGTAGAGTTCAGCCTTGTCTCAGAGTTTATGAAGCGAGGAACACATAGGCGCGTGTACTCAGAGTCCTGTCACGTTCTCCCGGATCAAGGGAGTTCCGCAGCATCAGCTAAACCTTAAGCGTCAGTCACCGATCTCACCTCGCGGTTACGGTGAGCCGGATGACAGTCTTCTAGGTAAGCTTCGCAGCGCGACCGCGCAAAGACTCTCCTTACGACGGCGTTGACACTCGTACTTCATACGGCTGAAGGCTTGAACGTTAAACGCCGATGAAGCATACTAAGAGGCAAACAGTTCAATCGGTCCGGTGATGCCATTCCGATGAATTCTAAATACGCAGTTCAGGAGGAGTAGCGTTAATGGCGACAGAGAATGTAAACCAGTCCGGTGCGAGCGCGGCGGCCGACAGCGCCAAAGAAGAGACCGTCACGCCCGACGAGAGCACCGGCCCAGACACCGCAGCGGTCGAGCCACAAGCTGCGGTTGATTCGACCGAGACGGCTTCCAGCGCGGAAGCGGCAAAATCCGCATCACCAGAAGCGGCAATCACCGCACCACTAGAAGCGCCAATCACCGCATCACCGGAAGCGGCGACCACCGCATCACCGGAAGCGGCAACCACCGCATTACCGGAAGCGGCGACCACCGCGTCACCAGAGCACACAGGCGACCCTGAGCCGGGCGGCGGCCAGGACTTCAGCTCAATGCTCGAGACCTACGAGAAGGAAAGCGCCGCATCCCGCCAGGAGGGCGAGATCGTACGGGGCATCGTAGTAGGTATCTCGGATCAGAACGTGCTGGTCGACATCGGCTACAAGTCCGAAGGCGTCGTCGCGCGCGAGGAGTTTCTGGATCACCAGGGGAACCTCACCGTTAAGCGCGGCGAAGAAGTCGACGTTCTCATCAAGAGCCTGGAAAACCAGGACGGTTACGCCATTCTGTCGCGCGCCGCGGCGATGCAGGTTCAATCGTGGGAACGGCTGCGCCACGCCCATCAGACTCATGAAACCATCAAAGGCCGCGTGATCGAGCGCATCAAAGGCGGACTCAATGTTGACCTGGATGGTGTCCCGGCGTTTCTTCCCGGCTCGCAAATAGACGTTCGGCCCGTGCGCAACCTCGAAGGATTCCTCAGGCAAGAGATCGAAGTCCGCGTCATCAAACTCAACCGCAAACGCGGCAACGTCGTGGTTTCGCGCAAGGCGGTGCTGGAAGAAGTCTCCGGCAAAAAGAAAGCCGAGACGCTTGCCAACATCGAGGAAAGCGTGGTGCTCGAAGGCACGGTCAAGAACATCACCGACTACGGAGCGTTCATCGACCTCGGCGGAATCGACGGGCTGCTTCACATCATTGATATGAGCTGGGGCCGCATCCAGTCGCCGAACGACATAATCAAGGTCGGCGACCAGATTCAAGTCAAGGTGCTCAAGTTCGACCGTGAGAAGGAGCGCATCTCGCTGGGCTACAAACAGCTCCTGCCCGATCCGTGGCAGAGCGTGGCCGAGCGCTTTCCTAAAGGTTCGCACGTTCGCGGCAAAGTCGTCAGCCTGACTGACTACGGCGCGTTTATTGAAATCGAGCCGGGCGTCGAAGGGCTCGTACACGTAACCGAGATGACCTGGTCGAAGCGGCTGAAACATCCGTCGAAGCTGCTCTCGATTGGCCAGGATGTCGAAGCGGTTGTGCTCGAGGCCGATCCTCATAGCCGGCGCATAAGCCTCGGCCTCAAGCAGGTGACCGCCGATCCGTGGGAGACGCTCCCGGTGCGCTATCACATCGGTTCGCGGGTGACCGGAAAAGTCCGCTCGCTGACGGACTTTGGCGCGTTCGTTGAGATCGAAGATGGTATAGACGGACTGGTTCACGTCTCGGATATTTCCTGGACCAAACGAATCAAGCATCCATCGGATGTGCTCAAGAAGGGCCAGCAAGTCGATGCGGTGATAACCAACATCGATGTTGACGGCCGCAGGCTCAGCCTGTCAATCAAAGACCTCGAACCGAACGCGTGGGATCGTTTCTTTGATACGCACAAGCTCGGCGATGTGATCAAGGGCAAAGCCGTGCGCTTCGCAAACTTCGGCGCGTTCATCGAGATTGAAGAAGGCATCGAGGGTCTTTGTCACGTTTCGGAATTGAGCGATTCACGGGTTGAGAAGCCCGAGGACGCGGTGAAGATCGGACAGGTGTTGCCGTTCAAGATTCTCAAGCTCGATCCGTCGCAGAAGAAGATCGGTCTTTCGGCGCGCGCAGTGGGCAAAGAGAACGATCCCGAAGACGTGCGCACGTATCACGAGACCGGCTCAGGCATGGCGACGCTTGGGGACATCGCCAACTTGCTGACGGCCGCTTCCGATAAGAAGGACGAAGAGTAAGCGGGCATTTCAATAATCGAGAAGATGAGGCTTCGCGGCTATCAGGCTTCGGTAGTGGACGCGACCCAGAGTCCCGGGTGACAACTCGGACAGGCTCCGGGTCGCGTCGTTGTTTGTGGGAATACACCTATGAAGAAATTCAATCTGACAACCGTCCTGATCATTGCCGGCTTCGGGTTTGTCTTTTTCGTCGCGATCATACTGCTTGCGGCGCTCCTTCTTTCGCGCGATGGCGGATTCATCGGCCTGGGCGGGGATCGAATAGCCGTCGTATATCTCGAAGGGGTCATCTTCGATTCGAAGAACATCAATGAACAACTCAAGATGTACGCAGACGATTCGCGCGTCAGGGCCATTCTGCTGCGCATGGACACTCCCGGCGGTGGAGTCGCCGCGTCGCAGGAGATCGCCGATCAGGTAAAGTGGCTTCGCAACGAGAAGGGCAAAAAGGTCGTGATATCGATGGGCGCGGTCGGTGCATCGGGTGGCTACTACATCGCGTCCGCGGCCGACAAGATCTACGCCAACCCCGGAACCATTACCGGCTCGATCGGAGTGATAGCCGAGTGGGTGAACTACGGCAACCTGCTGAAGTGGGCCCAGATGCAACCGGAAGTCATCAAGAGCGGCGAGCTCAAGGACGTGGGTTCGCCTACGAGAGCGATCACACCCAAGGAGCGGGAGTATCTTCAACACCTGATCAATCAGATGTTCGAGCAATTCGTGAGCGCCGTGGCGGACGGCCGGAAGGACCTGACGCGTGAGCAAATCAAGCAGCTTGCGGACGGCCGCGTTTATACCGGAGAAGAGGCGCTTCACGAGAAGCTGATTGACGGGCTCGGGAACTACGATGCGGTGTTGAAGGCTACGGCCGAGCTTGTGGGAATCAAGGGCGAACCCCAGGTCGTCACGCCGCCCAAGCCGCGCCGAGGTTCAATTCTCGATCTGCTCACATCGACCGACGTCGGCGGGCTGATTTCAAACAACACGCTTCAGCCGCCCGGCTCGACACTGCAGTTCGAGTACCTGTGGAAATAGTCGCCAAGTTGATATAGGACCTATAGGACCAATAACAAATCTATGGACCACCTCTGGAGCCCATGGCGCTACAAGTACATCGCCTCCATTGACCCGCAACAAGGCTGTGTGTTCTGCCGGATCGATCAAGAACACAAAGATGCCGAGAACTATGTCATCCATCGCGCCCGATTGAACCTGGTTCTTCTCAATCTGTTTCCATACACCAGCGGTCATCTGATGATCGCGCCTTACGAACACAAGGCTTCGCTTTGCGAAGTCAGCGAAGCCACAACTACGGAAATGATCGAGCTAGCGAAGAGGGCTCAGGTCGCATTGGAAAAAGAGTATCGCCCCGACGGCTTCAACATCGGGATGAACCTCGGTCGCAGCGCGGGCGCGGGCATCGCGGATCATCTGCACTTGCACGTGGTCCCTCGCTGGAGCGGCGATGCGAACTTCGTTTCAATTGTTGGCGAGACTCGTGTGTTGCCGGAAGATCTCTCGACCACGTTCGCAAGACTGAAAAAACACTTCGGATGATTAGCAAGGTTGAGTGGCGCGAAGGCGCCCAGGTGGGATTCAGGCCTTCCCGTTACCGCTAGAGAGGGCCTCATCAATCGCCTGCAACCACCGGTCCCGTTGAGCCCTCCAAAGAGTGTAAGAAAGCGGAATGATCCTAAGACCGGCGCGATGAAACATCTTTATATCTTTCGAGCGGGAAGGCCGATTCATACGCTCCAGGGATAACCGACCAGATCGATTCCGCAACTGCGCCCGCCCCGCGCCGCGACGAGATCCATCAGCATTCGGCAGGTAAGCAGCCTTTCTTGCCTCCGAGCCATCAGCGGGATCGAGCGGGGTCTCCAGAAGGAAGCCCGTCAGAAGCGCTTCTTCGTCTTCAACAAAAAGGCGATGACTGACTGACCCATGAAAGATATTCCACAGCGTGCTCCTTCGGTTATCCTCCTCGTAGCAGTCTCTGAAGTATCGGATGATGTTTGGAAGAGCCACAAGAGCCATCGCGCGGGACCTCAGCTCGAAGAGACCCGGTCGCTGGCCTTAATGCAGTCAGGTTCGTGCGCAGGATCAATCGTAGTCATCTCAGCCATCAACAACCGCTCGCACTCGGCTGGTGTGCGGGGAATGTTCTCCGCTTCTCGCGCCGCTTCCGTTTCTACTTCTATTCGGCCGGCCGGAAGCCAAAAGCCTGACAGCAGAGCCAACGCCGCGAACGCCACACCCGTCAGGAACACATTGTGTAACGCGCCGGCTAGCGCGCCCGACATCGCCTTGAGCAATTCAGGCTTCTGCGCCGCGCGAGCTATCGGATCGATCAGAGCACTTGGATTGTGTACGACGCGAGCGACGTCCGCCTCCGGTAAGCCGCTCTCCTTCTGAATCTCCGCGATGTGCGACGCCAGGCTGATGGTCATGACCGTTCCCATAATTGCCACTCCGACTGTTTGACCTATCGACCTCGAGAACTGGTTGAGTGAGGTAGCTATCCCGAGCTGGCTTCTACCAACCGAGTTTTGCACAGTGATCAAGAGCGCAAACATCACCAACCCCATACCTATCCCCATCGCCAGAATGTCGCCGATGAGCCACGCCCGGGACGTGCTCCTGCCGAATGTTGTGAGAACCGCGAAACTGGCGACCAGAACAATCAGACCCGCGATAATAGTCGGGCGATAACCGACTCGGAACATCAATCGCCCGCCCACGACTGACATAGTGACCCAGCCAAGCAAAAAGGGCGTCAGCAGTGCGCCTGCTTCGGTTGCCGTGCCGCCGAGCGTGCCTTGAACGAAAAGGGGAATGAATGAAAGCGCGCCGAACATCGCTGCGCCAACCATGAAAGCAGTAATCGAGCCGACCGCGATTATGCGGTTTCTGAACAGCGAGAACGGAACGATCGGTTCGGGCGCACGCCTCTCCGTCCACACAAACAAAAAGCTGAAAATCAGTATGCCCGCGACTGCAACGAGCGTCAGAGGATTCCTCCAGATGGTCGGGTCTCCGCTCTCCACAAGCACAAGCAGCAACAGGGTGATCGCGATCGTCAGCCACGCCGCGCCGGCGTAGTCGATGATTGGCCGGCCTATTCGCTTCGGCTCGACGAGGGCGATTCCGACGACTACAGCCCCGGCCAGACCGAAAGGGATGTTGATGTAGAACACCCAGCGCCAGGAAATGTGATCGGTTATGAAGCCGCCCGCCAGCGGCCCCAGTATTGAAGCCAGTCCCCACACCCCGCTGAACAGTCCCTGCATTCGCGTCCGCTCACGCAAGGTGTAGATGTCGCCGTTGATCGTCATGCTGAGCGGAATCAACGCGCCCGCTCCGAGTCCCTGGATCCCTCGGAAGACGATCAGTTGCGTGATTGACTGCGACGCTCCCGACAGCGCAGAGCCAACGAGGAAGAACGCTACGCCGATCAGGTAAAAGACTCGCCGGCCGTAGAGATCCGACAATCTCCCCCACACCGGTACGGTCACGGTTGAAGTCAGCAGGTAAGCCGAGAACACCCAGCTATATCGATCAAGGCCGCCGAGCGACGCGATAACCGTCGGCATTGCCGTGCCCACGACCGTAGCCTCAAGCGCGGCCAAGAACATTCCGAGCATCACGCCGGCGGTCACGACGCGCCGGCGGCGTTTGGAGAGAATCACGTGTGGTTGGTCCACAACGCTCGCTTCGATAATGTCAGAAGCCATTCTGTTTTCGCTCTTTCTAGGGGACCTCATTCCGCGCCGGCACGCCGTAGTTGAATGAGAGGCATTTGTTCCTCTTTGATCGACAGAGTGACCTTACTTCTGCAGACCGGACATTGAAGCCGTCGCCAATTGCGCCCGCGTTGAAACCGCGTCGTTACGATGGCGCCACACTCAGGGCACTCGGCATCTGCATAGTCGTCGCGGTCGTCATCTTCCGCTCTGTACTTGTGCTTCGGCATGTCACTTCCCAAGCTGTAAGGGCCTCCCTCCGCGGGCTCCCGCCCTGCTTCTCACTCGTTGATTTGCGATCAGGCGCCCGCGGAGGGACGTCTTTACAGCTTCGCCGGCTCTGTTTCAATCGGATATCCAAGCTCCCGCCACCGCTTCCATCCGCCATCCATCGAGATCACGTTCTTGTAGCCCATCTTCTGGAGCGCATCCCCGGCGAGCGCGGAACGAAACCCGCCGCCGCAATAGAGAATTATTTCGGCATCGTGATCCGGGACGGCCTTTTCGATGTCACGTTCGATTATTCCTTTGCCAAGGTGAATTGCTCCGGTCGCGTGACCCTTCTGCCACTCGTTGTCCTCTCGCACATCGACGAAGTAGAAGCTCTCTCCAGCTTCTTGTTTGCGCTTCACATCTTCGGGGGTGTTCTCGCGAACGCGGCTCTTCGCGTCGTTAACGGACTTCAGGAATCCTGGCGAGTGGTCCATTGCGGTCTCCTGTTCTGGGCAGATTCTAAATTGTTCATCGCTTATGATAGCCACCCGTCGTCGCTGCGGCAAATTCATCGTAATATGGAGTGCCCTTGTGTCTTCGTGGCAAGATCCGAGATGAAAGGCTTAACCAAGCCTCTCTTTCTTGACCTTCATCGTCGCCGGGCAATAGAATGCCTGCGCTCAGCTACTTGGCTCATCAATTCAAACCGAGAGATACAACCATGAATACGACGAACACAATCAGAGTCAGGACCCATCGAACGGCCATCTCGGTTGCGCTCCTGTTGCTTCTCGCCGCGAGCACCGCGGCGCAAGACCTTACTCCGAAGTTTGATGAATACCTGAACGCGCTAGTCAAGCAGCAGCGATTCGTCGGCTCCGTGCTCGTCGCCCGCGATGGCAAAGTGATTTTCAGCAAAGGCTTCGGCCTCGCAAACGCCGAGCTGGACGCGCCCAACACGCCGCAAACGAAATTCCGGCTCGGGTCAATAACCAAACAGTTCACCGCAGCCGCAATCCTGCTTCTGCAAGAACGCGGCAAGCTGAGCGTCCAGGACCCGATCTGCAAATATGTCGACAGCTGCCCGAGCGCGTGGAGCGAAGTCACCATCCATCACCTGCTGAGCCATACTGGTGGCATCCCGAATTTCACCAGCTTTCCTGATTACCAGCCAAAGATGATGATGCCCGTGACTACGCAGGACATGATCGCGCGGTTCAAAGATAAGCCGCTCGATTTCAAACCGGGCGAAAAATGGAGCTACAGCAATTCGGGCTATTTCCTGCTCGGCTCCATCATCGAGAGGGCCGCGGGTGAATCATATGAGAGCTTCCTGCAGAAGAACATCTTCGAACCGCTAAAGCTGACCGGCACGGGCTACGATCATTTCGACACGATCCTGAAGAATCGCGCGACCGGCTATTCGCTCGCAAAGGGAAAGATGGTCAACTCGGCATACCTTGATATGACTCAGCCTTACGCGGCGGGCTCGCTCTATTCGACGGTCGAGGACCTCTTCTTGTGGAATGAAGCACTCTACTCGGGCAAGCTGCTTTCCGCGAAATCTCTCGAAGCGATGACGACTCCAATCATGGGCGACTATGCCTACGGTCTGGCCGTTCAAACGAAGTCGGGTCGCAAGGTGATCAGTCACGGCGGGGGGATCAACGGTTTTGCAACTTTCATTTCGCGCTTTCCGGGAGAGAGAGTCACCATCGCAGTCCTGCGGAACGCCGACTACGGCAATCCCGGTCCCGGCCAAATAAGCGTGGATTTGGCGGCAATTCTCTTTGGCGAGAAGTATGAAATACCGGCGCCGCACGTCGCGATCAAGCTCGATCCGAAAATCTACGATGCTTACGTCGGACGGTATGAACTGGCGCCGACCTTAATCCTTACAATCAGCAGGGAAGGCGACCGTTTGATGGCTCAGGCTACCGGGCAGCCACCAATCGAATTGTTCCCCGAGTCCGATACGAAGTTCTTCCTGACAGCCATTGACGCCAAGATTACCTTTGTGAAAGACGACACCGGGAAGGTCACTCATTTGATCCTGCATCAGGCTGGTGATCGTCAGGCAAAGAGAATCACTTAGACCGCGACGTTGGTAGATCACGTTGCACTCGGGAGTAGCTGGCGGCACTGACGTTACATTGATTCCCGAGACCCTTTGTAAACGGAAACGTAGCTGAATTCGTCGGGCACGACAAAACCCGGTCCAACAGCCAAAGAGAGCCTCCCCGTAAGTCGGAGTACGTCTGCATTTAGTATTGACCGCGTTCGCCAAACCGTGATACTTTCACCCCCGAACAGAGATGTGGCATCTGGCTTCGCAAGACCAATAAGAGAAGACTCAAAACAGGCTTCCGTCATCAATCCCCTGCCTCACTGACATTGTTTCTCAGTCCGAGTCAACGAGTTCGTGCTTACTAGCGGAACGACTGGCCCCCATTTCTAACCTGGCTCTCGAGAACTTCGCCGTTGAAGACAATTCGTTGGACACGGCGATCTGAAGGCCTTGGCCGGCAGATCGCAATCAAGCCGAAAGCCTGGTTTGCGCCTTGGCTTCGGTTCTCTATCTACGTGAAAAGTTCCTTCATTGACAGGAGCACTATGAATCAATTCGTTCAATGCTGCTTCAAACGCGCTCTGCCGCTAACGCTCTGCTTAGCGCTTTTGATTAGCGGGGTGGCAGGGCAATCACCAACAAAAGATCCGGCGCCTAAGCCCGCCGCGCCGCTTGTTACTGAAAGCGATGCTGTGCGCTTTCTCGAACAGGCCACCTTCGGTCCAAATAGTCCTTTGATTAACCGCGTGCAGTCTACCGGGATCAAGGACGTGCTTCAGGACGAGTTCTCGGTGCCGATGTCTTTGTATCCCGACTTGCCGGTTTTCCCGTCTGATTCTTCGATAGGGTGTCCGACGGGCAGCGATCCGAATTGCTTTCGCGACAACTACACGATGTACCCGCTTCAAGTGAAGTTCTTCTTAAATGCTCTATACGGGGACGACCAATTGCGCCAGCGCGTCGCGTTCGCCCTGCATCAGATATTTGTCGTCTCGGGCGTTTCGATTTCACAGCCGAGTTCAATGGCGCCATATTTAAACTTATTTGCCCGCGGCGCATTTGGAAACTATCGCCAACTGCTTTACGACGTGACGCTGAATCCGGCGATGGGCAACTACCTTGATATGGTCAACAACGACAAGCGGTGTTGTGGGGCTTCGCCGAACGAGAACTACGCCCGCGAGGTCCTTCAACTCTTCAGTATAGGATTGTACAAGCTGAATCAGGATGGCACTCTGCAGCTTGACGGGATGGGCCAGCCCATACCGACCTACGATCAGAATACGATCATAGGCTTTGCGAAGATATTCACCGGGTGGACTTATGCGCCCTTGCCTGGCGCTCCCTCGCAGTGGACCAACCCCGAGAACTACCTCGCACCGATGGTTGCCTTTCAAAACCACCACGACATTTCCGCGAAGCCTTTGTTGAATGGTGTGACGTCGCCGGCAAATCAGGCGGCGAAGAAAGACCTGGTCTTCGCGCTCGACAATATTTTTAACCATCCGAACGTCGCGCCGTTCATCTGCAAGCAGCTCATTCAGAATCTGGTCACGAGCAACCCGACCCCGGGGTACATTTCGCGCATCTCGGCCGTATTCAACAACAATGGCGCGGGTGTGCGCGGCGACTTGAAGGCAGTAGTGAGCGCGATACTGCAGGACCAGGAGGCTCGTTGCGATGACGTTGCGACCTGCGCTTCGACGACCGATGTCAACTACGGTCATCTGCGCCAGCCGGTCCTCTTAATCACAAATGTTCTGCGCGCGTTCACCCCGGCTAGTGACGGAGTGGGCCTTTCCGACCGGGCTAGGAATATGGGTCAGGAGCCCTTCAACTCGCCGACAGTCTTCAGCTACTATCGGCCGAATTACGTAATCCCCGGAACAACGCTTCTCGGCCCGGAGTTCAACATTCAAAGTTCGGCAGCGGCAATTAACCGGGCCAACTTCTCGAATACCATGGTGTTCTCGCGCATCGGAGTTTTTCCGGCAGGCACGTCTATCGACCTCTCAGGGCTGCAAGCGCTTTCCACAAGCGATGGGACGGGGGCCGCCGTCGTAAACGAACTTAACAGAGTGTTGATGCACGGAACGATGTCTGCTGCAATGCGCACCAAGATACTGCAAACCATTACTGCCCTTCCTGGCGTCACAGCCGCGGATCATTTGAAGCGCGCTCGTTGGGCTCTGTATCTGGTAACGACGTCTTCGCAATATCAAGTAGCGAGGTGATGAGATGAAAAAGTCACGAAGGGTGTTTTTACGCAGATCGGGCATGGCGCTCGGTGGCGCTGTGTTCACGTCCAGCGTGCGGAGCTTAGGCCTTATCAATGCGCTGGCCCAGAGCGGCAAGGGCGGCGACGACGCCGCGCCCGACTACAAAGCGCTCGTGTGCATTTTTCTATTCGGCGGCAACGACTGCAACAACATGGTAATTCCCTACACCGGATACGCGAATTACTCGACTCAGCGCGGCGTGCTGGCGATTCCACAAAGCAGCCTGCTGCAGATATCGCCGCCAAGCCAAAGCGGCGTGGTCTACGGACTTCATCCCAGCCTCTCTCCGGAGGTGCCCACTCCGACTCAGATGCCCGGTCTGTTACCACTGTGGACTTCAGGCAAGCTTGCCATTCTGCCCAACGTAGGAACTCTCATCCAGCCGCTTACGAGAGCGCAATACCTGGCTGGTCAGCCTCGCCCGGTCAACCTGTTTTCACACGAGGACCAGGCGGATCAGCACCAGTCGGCAATAGTCACCAATACCACGCTGAATCCGCCGACGGGATGGGGCGGCCGCATTGCGGAAAAGACGGCGATGCTCAACGGCGGCGCGACGTTTCCGATGATAGTCTCGACTGCGGGCACAAACCTGTTTTCAACAAGCGATACCACGCGCCCGCTGGTTCCGAGCAGCGGATTGTCGGGCTTCACGACTCCTATCGCCAGCGACCCGCGGTACCTCGCCATGCAGAACCTGATGACGCTCGATCGCCAATCGAAGACAATTGACGCCGCAAGCGACACGATGCAGAGAGCCGTTGCAAACACCGACCTGCTCAATCAGGCGCTCAACGACACCACATCGGTCACCACTGTTTTCCCCAACACTGGGCTTGGGAACCAGTTGAAGCAAGTCGCCAGGGTCATCGCGAAGCGCTCGACGCTTTTCGGTATGCAAAGGCAAGTCTTCTTTTGCTCGCTTGGAGGCTTCGACACGCACGAAAACCAACTCACGCCACAAGCAGGTCTCTTCGCGCAACTGAGCCAGGCGATGAAATCGTTTTACGAGGCGACGGTAATGTTGGGAGTGGCCTCTTCTGTGACAACCTTCACGTTGTCGGATTTTGGCCGCACGCTGGTTCCTACGGGCAGCGGTTCCGACCACGGATGGGGAAGCCACCAATTCGTAATGGGCGGATCGGTGATCGGGGGTGACTTCTATGGCGCTTTCCCAACTCTCACCCCGGCCGGGCCCGATGACCAGGGCAGCCAGGGGCGCTGGATTCCAAAGACGGCGTTGGATCAATACGGCTGGACGCTTGCGAAGTGGTTTGGACTGGCGATTACGGATAAGGGGACCGTTTTCCCGAACATCGCGAACTTCACAACGCAGGAACTTGGCTTTTTGGTTTAGGCTTTATCAATCGGGTTAAGATCACAGTAGAGTCTGAAGGAAGTCGGCGTTTGCTTGTTCCAAAGGACTGCAACTAAGTCGCAATTCCTGAACAGAAGGATCAGATGCGCCTGCCGCGTATGCTCTCCAAGCCGCCGCCCCAGCTCGCTCGCCATCGGCCTGCATCGCGAACTGAACCTTGAGCGGGCGGCCTTCGAACAGGGTGCGATTCAGATCCAACAACTCAGGATGATCCGCCAGAAGCCTGGCTTGGATAGCTGAAACGTTTGGTTCAAGCGATTCCACGCGCCTTGCTATTTCATCTTCGCGATCCGCGCAAGCGAGAAGACCTTCTTTCGCGGCCGGATCGGGGTGATCATTGGCCCAGGTTCGAT
>DATLWF010000508.1:0-29173 GCA_035576605.1 Blastocatellia bacterium
CGGTCAGGTTCGGTGAGCCGCGAAACATCTCAAGCGCCGTGATGACGTTCACCGCGCGGATGCCCGCTTCCATCGCAATGCTCCAGTTGACGCCGAAGCGCGGAGGATTGTCTTCATACCACGAGGCGAGCTGAAGCAAAAACTCTTCCGAGTATCGCTCATCGCTCGTCAGCAGGTATGCGCGGCCGAGCGTGACCAGATGGTGAAGGCGATTGAGTTCCCAGACCACGCGCACGTCGGCGGCCTGTGCCAGCACCAGCGGCACACGAGTGAAGTGAACGAGTGGCCAGCGGACATCCGCCTGCGGGTCACGCTGCCAATCAATCTTCGGGCCCAGATCAAAGGCGCGGCCGAACAGCGTGATGCGGTGATCGAGGACTGCTTCCGCTTCGAGGCGAGATTGTTCCATCGAATCAGGAAAGGACTGTGTGACAGCGGCGACTGTCGAATCAAGATCGGTGAGACCAGGGAGGACAGTCGGCTCGCGGCTCGTTCGAATCGTCGAAGCGACCTCGGCGAGCGACTTGCCACCGAGCGAGCGCTGCAAATCCGCGTCCGACACATAGGTTGTTTGCGGGCTATCAGAGGCGCGGCTGATCGCTCGAGAGATCCGTCTGCGCGCGCGTCGAGAGGCTGCGCCGGCAAGCTCGCGCGGCGTCATGCCTTTAATTTTGCTTCGAATTGTGCGAAAGCGTCTCAATCTCAATTTCAACCGCGGCTTCAAATGCCTTCCGATACCGTCGACACACAAGCGAACTGGGTTGACAACGCCCCGAGCAGAAACAGGAAGTAAAGATTCAAGTCCGAATAGTAACCGCTCGCAATCGTCAATCCCGGTATAGAATACGCCACGACCAGCGCAAGAAAGCACGAGGCCGCTATTCGTTGCCGCTGGTCGGTTGCTCGTTTGAGCGCGCGCCAACCCGTCAGAAATAGATACAGATTCGCGGCGACGTACAATGCAAGCCCCGGCAGCCCAAGTTCCGAGGCAATCCACAAAAGGTTTGAATGCGGACTGTCAGCGGCCTTAGTGTCCTGGACTTCTTCGGGCGCTTCATCGGAATAATAGTGCGACGCATCGAAATAATCGGGATAGTTCGCCAGGCCAACGCCGAACGCCGGATTCTCGAGAGCGATCTCGGCCGCCGCTTGCCAGGTCGCGAGCCTCCCGAAAGCGCTGCGCGGGTCTGCCAGCCGGCCTCGAGATATTGACGGAGCCATAGTCACGAGCCAGCCGCCAAGCACGATCACGATCACTACGATCAAAGAGGCGACCGCTAGAACGCGGCGGAGATCGAAACCCTTCAACGGGGCCTGGCCGGTATTGCGATGCGCAGCCCACCGCTGAGCGATCCAACAGATCACCAGCGCGAACGCCACTATGCGGAACAGCGACAACAGAGCTCCCAACGCCGCTGCGGCGGTTGCACATACATAAACGAGTTTGCCGGCGCGGTCGAACCGCACGCGAAGCAATCTCGGCGCGGCTTGCAGGAACAGAAACAACATCAGGCAGATGATCGCAAAAGACGAGTCCGCGGCGAACGGCCCGTTGACACGCCGCTCTCCCTCGCGCACCAATTCCGAACCCTTGTATTGGAACAAGTCAATGCCGGTCGCAAGCTCAAAAACGCCCGTCGCAAACAGGAACAGCGCCAGCGCCATGCAACAAAGCAACAACAACCTGCCGCCGCTGCGCAGGTCAAAGTGCTTTCTCGCAAAGTAAAAGGCAAGGAGCGGGAGCCAGAACGTATCGATCGCAATCCGCGTCGCGTAAGTTACATTGTTGGAACGCGCCACCGCGCTTGCGAGCGCCAGAACTGAAAGAAGCGCCCAGGCGATTTCGAACTTCGATAGCCAGAAGGTCGCTCGCCCGGCGGAAAAGGACGTGTCCAGAAGCGCGCCCGTCCTCTTCAGCTTGCGATGCGACTCAAGCAGCAGCATTACGACCAGCAAGCCGAACACGACGCGGCTGTAGGTGATGATTGAACGGTCAATGGGATACCTGAGGTAAAAAGACGCGAGCGGTGTGGCCGCAAACCAAGTCAGAAGGACGACTTCGAACGTAATGGGAGCTACAAGGAGAAACGCAGCCCCCAATGACACGGCGGTTACAACTGCGGCATTTTGATAATCGCCGGTCGCACACAACATTCCGGCAAGGGCGATGCCAGCAGTCAGCAGAACGAATGACGCGGTGAATCGTAGCCGCGACGCCGGGTTGAAGATATTCGGCCTCTGTCGCGACATGTCCATCTATTACTTGACCTGTTAAGCCGCACCGCCCAGCTCTGGTGCTAGCTCATCTCTTCAATTGCGTCCACAATGCGAGCGGCGGCGCGACCGTCCCAAAGCTCCGGCGCGTGCGCAACAGGAGAGGGCCGTTCAAGCGCTGCGAGCGCCTCGCGCTTGATGATTTCAGGGTCGCTCCCCACAACGCGGTTGGTTCCTTCGGTTACCGTGATCGGCCGCTCAGTGTTTGGCCTGAGCGTCAAACACGGAATGCCTAGAACGGTCGTCTCTTCCTGAACGCCGCCGCTGTCGGTCAGCACCAGGCGGCTGTTGCTGTATAGATGCAGGAAGTCCAAATAGCCGAGTGGCTCGGTCAGCACCAGCGAGCGCTGGTTGCGCACTCGATCGCCAAGGCCGAACTGGTCAAGGCGGTCGCGCGTGCGCGGGTGGATCGGAAAAACGATCGGCAAGCGCTCGCCGATCACCTCGAGCGCGTCAAGGATCCCGGACAGGGTCGCTTTGTCGTCCACGTTTGAAGGCCGATGAAGAGTCATCGCGCAGAACTGTCGGGGCTCGAGATTCAACCGCTCGAGTATCTTCGAGCCGACCGCCCGTTCCAGGTTTCGGTAAAGCGTATCAATCATCACGTTGCCAACAAAGCGAATCTTCTCAGGCGCCGCCCCTTCGCGCAGCAGGTTTTCGTTTGCATCGCGAGAAGGCGTGAGCAACAGGTTGGCAAGCGCATCGGTGACGACTCGGTTAATCTCTTCAGGCATCGTGCGGTCGCGGCTTCGTAGCCCGGCTTCCACGTGCGCCACTCGCACCAACTGCTTCGAGGCGACGATCGCCGCGGCCATTGTCGAGTTCACATCACCGACAACGACAACCCAGTCGGCCGGATGCCTCAACAAGACCTGCTCAAAAGCGATCATCACGCGCGCAGTCTGCTCAGAGTGAGAGCCCGAGCCAACTCCCAGGTTGATATCGGGCCGCGGAATGCGGAGCTCTTCGAAAAACGAGTCGCTCATGGACTCGTCGTAATGCTGGCCTGTGTGGACGAGCAAAGGCTCGATTCGAGCAGGGCGTCGGCGCATCTCGTCGATTACCGGCGCGATCTTCATGAAATTCGGCCGGGCGCCGACGACGTTGATTATTCGAAGCATCGCATTAATTCAGAATGTTGAGCTGAAACTCGGCAGGAAGTCTAACGTCGGGGTGTTGGCGAACACAAGGTCGGCCCTTTGAACCATCAGACCCTTAAACGCGAAAGACACCGGAGGCCTTGAGGCTCCCGGTGTCGTTATGTTTCAAGGTTTGGTGACTGTCGTCTTACCGGCGACCGCGGTGGTTGAGCAAGTAGAACAGCGCGCCTCCGCCGCCTCCGATTAACGCTCCAATTCCCGCGCCTTTACCACCGCCCGCGATCGCCCCGATGCCGGCACCCACAGCAGCAGGCGCCCCTACGGTAAGAATCGCGTCGCGTGTAGAGTGGCGATTGCCATAGTAACGCTGCCCGTAATAACGGGTAGCCGCTCCGCCGCGATAGTAAGGCTCTGCGTAATAGCTCGTACCGGCTCCGCCGCGATAGTAGGAGTCTGCGTAATAACGCTGCCCAGCAACACCGCGGTATGGATAAGAACTATAGGAGCGTGCGCTTACCGAGCGATTACAGTCTCTTCGATAACCCTGCGCAAGGGTCTCAGGCGCGATTGCCAGGGAAAGGAAAGTAACGGCAAGAACAATTGCTGCGATTCTTTTTGACATTGTATGCTCCTCCTGATTGTCGTCGAATTTCAGTGGTCTAGCGGCAACTCGCATTCCAGCAGAAGCGACAACGACTCTGGGCTATTTTCCCCAAGAAAATACGCCGGTGAAGGCGGATCGCATCCCGCACTTGCTCCATATCGTGTAGCGGTCGCCCGATTTGCTCACTGGCGCGGAGCCATCGGCCTCCAGCCATTGACTTGACGGTGATCTACCCATACAATCTCCGTGTCCAGTGGAACGAGTCCCGTCGACAGAGTCTTTCTAGTCCAAACAGTGCCGTGACATCGGTATACGTGGAGTCTCCAATGAAAAAGTCCGGTCTGATTTTGCTTGCCTCAGCATGTTGCTTCGCCATCGCTCTCGTTGGATCAAACACAGTGAGCGGTGACGCCAAAGCATCGTTGACCTTCACCAAAGATATCGCGCCCATCCTATATAAGAACTGCGTGGGCTGTCACAGACCCGGTGAGATCGCGCCGATGTCGCTGATGACGTACAAGGAAGTCAGACCGTGGGCGAAGGCGATTCGTGAAAAGGTCGCCACTCGCGAGATGCCGCCCTGGCACCTTGACTCTCAGTACGGCAAATGGGAGAACGACCGGCGGCTGACGCAGAAAGAGGTCGACGCGATAGTCACCTGGATCGGCGGCGGAGCGGTGGAGGGAAATGCCAAAGACCTGCCGGCGCCGCCCAAGTTTGCAAGCGGATGGCAGATCGGCGAACCCGACATGGTTTTCCAGATGCCGACTGAGTTCACGGTGCCCGCCGAGGGCTCGGTGCCTTATCAGTACTTCGCGGTGCCGACGAACTTTAAGGAAGATCGCTATATTCAGGCTCTCGAAGCTCGAGCCGGAAATCTCTCGGTCGTGCATCACATCGTGATGATGGTCCGCAATCCGGGTGAGCCAACTCGTCAGCGGGGACAGACCCGCAACTTCAACATCGCTGATGGAATCCTCGGGGCACTCTCACCTGGGCAGACTCCTTTTCTCGCAAAACCCGGACAGGCGAAGCTGATCAAAGCAGGATCACAACTGGTCTTCCAGATGCACTACACGCCGAACGGGACGGCAACTAAGGACCGCTCGATCGTCGGATTGATCTTCGCAAAGGGGCCGGTCGACAAGATCGTGAACAGCAAGGCGGCGTTCGATGTGAGGTTCGCGATCCCGCCGGGGGCCGAGAACTACGAAGTAAAAGCTGTTTACGAGTTCGAGGACGACTCGCACATCATTTCTCTGATGCCTCACATGCATTTGCGGGGCAAGGATATCACGTATCGCGCGATCTATCCTGACGGGCGCTCCGAGATTCTGCTTTCCGTGCCGCGTTACAATTTTAACTGGCAGGTTTACTATTATCCAATCACGCCGCTTGCAGTGCCGAAGGGCACTCGACTCGAAGCCGTCGCGCATTACGACAACTCTACGAAAAACCCGCGCAACCCGGATCCGGCGAGGGAGGTCCGATTCGGCGAACAGACCTGGGACGAGATGATGAATGCGTTCTTTGATTTCACATTGGACAATCAGAAGCTAGGCGGAGAGCGCGCGGCAAGCAGCTCTCAGAAATGACGCGCTGCTCGATTGAGTGTTTGTTAACGAGAAGGCTGCTCGCAAAGAGCAGCCTTCTTCGTTAGAGGGATAGTCGGGGCGCCAGTGCGTGTCTCACTTCACATCGAACGTGCCAGTCAGAACATCGGTACCCCATTGAACTTTGAACGAGGCCTTACCCCTCGCGTCTGCAAGATTGATCGTTACTTGATCGACGGAGTCCTTTGCCTTTTCGAGCTTGAGAGGCGTCTGGGCGATGAAGCCGGCGGTTTGAGGGGGCGCACCCCATAGAGGCTGGCCGTTCGCGCCTTCTGTTTTCGGATGAAACGCAAGCACCCAGCTATTCTCTCCCGTTCGCTTGATCCAGAGTGTGTACTTCCCGGCTTTGACCGTCTCAGCCCCGACGCCGAGATCGGCAGCCGTCTCGATCCGCGTGGCCTGATTCATGCCTATTCGCCACACGCCTCCGACGGGCAGTTCGGAAACGCTGTGGCTTCCAAGTGGCGGCCGGCCGTAGTCGATGGTGATCTTCTTTCCTTTGATAGTGGCTTCAGCAGTGCCGCGGTTGCCTTGAGCGACTGCGATGGCGGCGAGTGCGCAGATCATTGCTGCGCAGAGAACGAGCTTCTTGAAATTCATCTTTGAGCATTCCTTTCGACAAAGTTTCTATGGCACCACAGAATGTTATCTGCGAGCGCGTCAATCGGGCAAGCGGTCGCGCTTGCGCATGACTTCCCTCCCTGCAAAAGCGAGGGGCTTCAGAATTCTAAGGGCGCTTCGGTTGAGGACCTTCCTTCGACGGCGTGTATCGAAACTGGTAGTCCGCGACTCGCTGACAGGGCTTCAGATCAATTGCGACGTTCGAGGCGGCAGCCTCGCGACGCAGGCCGACACGGGCCGCCGCGTTCCACGCCTGCGGCCGAACCAACCTCTTTTTTGACTCCTCCTCGGGGAGCTGACGAGCGAGTAACCAGTAGCGCCCGGGCGCAACGTTCAACAGCTTGAACGAATTGTCGCTTTGCACTTCCGCTTCGATGAAGCGCAACGTATCCTCAGCGGAGTTGGGTTCGGCAGGCACCAGATGAACTCGTAAGCGATCGGGCAGTGAGGCGCCTTCCTTGCCGGCAACGACTCGTCCCCGAATCGAGGCGGCGCCTTCGCCAAGCACGAATCTGACGCCGTTTATCCGCTGACCCGGTCTCACTACGATCCCGCGGCTGCTGGCATCAACCGGCGTGTTGGTGGGGCCGGGAACCGTCATAGCACGCAGGTACCAGGCTTCATCGAGCAGCATCCTGGAGTCGAGTCGATAGCTCGCGGCCGGAAGCCCCTGGAATACGAAATCGCCGGTCTTGTCCGGCGTGTACAGCACCGACGCAAAGCGGGACGAAGGATCGGAGCTATCCGCGTCGTCGCTGCTGATGCTCATGAGAGTTTCTTCGACCGCGGGGGCCGGCTTTGTTTCGCATTTGACGTCCTTTGTCGCCAGATCAAGCATCAAGCGGCCCGCTATCGAACCCAGCGGCGCGAGACTGATCCCAACGCCCGTCACATCATGACCTCTTACCTTGACCGGAATTCGCTTCGAAGCAGCTCCGTCATCGCTCTGATAAGGACCCCGGCGCGCGGTCACGTAGTAGTCGCCGTCAGTCACACCATAGAAACCGAACGCTCGCTCGCTGCCTCGAGGCTGAAAGAAGGCCTGGGCTTCCGGGACGTCGTTCGAAGCTCGCGTTAACATTACGCTGACACTAACGTTTGACCAGTCCGACATTGCCGAATCGGTGATCGCGCCGCTAATCGCATAGCCGCGCTCACCGCGATATCGGATGTCGATGCCGGTTGCTTCACCGCCGTACTGAAGTGTGACCTCACCAGCGGTGTCTCGAGTTGACGACGGGTAGTACGTCGGAGCATCGTCGCCGTACGCGGTTAGCATCGAGGAGCCCAGACTCTTCGACCCCGCCACGACAACGTACGTACCGGCCGGCAGGCCGAACAGCCTGTAGACGCCGCGGTCGTCGGTGTATCTTCCCGATCCGTAGCTCCCAAAGACGGGACGGCCCTGTGCGTCGCGTACGAGAATGGCCGTCATCTGCACACCAACGACGGGATCGCCATCCGAGTTTGTTACTGCGCCGGTGATTGCAGCGCCTTTCTTTAATATCAGATTCACCGAATCGCCCGGTCGATGGTGAATCGTGTCGCCCGGATCTCTCACCAAAACGTAGCCACTGGCCTGAACCGTGATTGCGTAGCTGCCGCGAGGGAGGTCATCGGCGACAAATCTGCCGGCTTCGTCAGTGTTGACCGTCCGACGTACGCTTTGCCGGCCTGATCCGCCGACAAAGACTCGTACATTCGGCATCGGCTTTCCGGACTCATTTACCACGCGCCCAGTGATTGAGCCGGCGCGCGCGCTCGATTTTGGCGGCTCACTCTGATTGTTGCTTTGGCCGAAAGTCATCAAAGCGAAGTTTAGCGACGCCGCAACAAACATCGCTGTCGCCGTTAAGTTTCTGGGCCTCATTAATGTTCCTCGAATGTGCCGGGCTATCGATCTTTTGAGTTCAAGTCGACGAGCATTGTGACCTGCGATTCCGCTCCATTGGTTACCGTGACTATCTGCTTCACATCCCTCGAGATTATCGGAGGCCCGCCGGCGACAGGCGGAGCAGATCTGGTTTGAAAGAGGAGCGAGAGCTCGTACTCACCGGGCAGGAGGCCATCGATAAGAAATCGGCCGCGCGAATCAGGGGTTGTTGGCGTTCTCATATTCAGAGGCTGATTGGTACCGGCTCGGCGGATGTTGAGGAACATCATGGCGGCGGCGGGGATATCGCCGTCCTGCACCTTCACCTGCCCGCGTATCGCCCCGGTACCGTAACCAAACACGACCCTAACTCCGGAGATCTCCTCGCCCGAGCCGACTTCGATACCGTTCTTCTGCTCGACTCCGTCGCGTTCAACTCGCAGGAGTGCCAGTCCTTTTGGTGTGGGATAGTAAATAATAAAGCTCGCAATTCCTCGCGGCAAACCTGTGGTGCGGAAGGAGCCGTCGGGAGCGATGCGCACCTGACTGTTTCGGGGAGCTGCGTTCAGTGAGACGGAGGAAACCCCGAAGCGGACTTCCGACAGGCGCGGCGCGCCGGGCTGACCGTCCGCCCCTTCAATGATGACATTGCCGATTATGCTCGACCCGACATGCACCTTGACCACAAGCCCGGAGACGTCGCTGTCGCCGACCGTGAACGCGGCTCTGTCGCTGTACATCTCACTATCGGCAGCGGGAGAGGCGAAGGCCGCGTAGCTGCCCGGCGTGACGCCATCGAGCCGAAACTCGCCTCTCGCGTTAGAGGTGGAACTCGTGAAACCTAAAGTGTTGAGCCGGCCGCTCTGAGCATCTACCGCACCGTAGCCGTACATCATTCCAACCACTGGCTTGCCGGTGACTGCGTCCACTATTCGCCCCGACACTGAGTAGCCCGTCGACGGTCGGCCGAGCACGATGTCCACGCCGGTGGCTTCACTACCCGAGGCAAGTTCTATGACAGTTGCCTTCCCTTCCTCGGTCACATCAGGATGATAGGTGAGCGGGTAGTATGTGTTTCCGGCATTAATTCTGGCATTCGGACCGTTGGTATCCACGCCCACAGACACGATGTATCGGCCGGGCGGAACCCCGAACAGCCGATACACACCTCGGTCATCAGTAGAAAACATGGAGTTGCTCGGAAGGTTGTTTTGAAGATAGATGGCCTGCTTTCTCCCCTGTTCGAGAACCGAGAAGAGCCGAACGTTTTCCTGAATCAGCGGCTGCCCTTCCGCGTCAGTGACCCGTCCTGTGATTACGCCGCCCGTTCTGAGCGCAATGTCGGCGCCATCGACCGCCTCCCCTTCAATGAGGTTGACAGTCTTTCCCTGACGCCCGAACACGTTATCGCTCGCAGCTATTAGCGCGGGAGCGAATGCTTGCAGAAAGTAGCTACCCGCCGGCACACCTTTTATTTGAAAGCGGCCATCCTGGTCCGAGGTCGACTTGGCGACTGGCCGCTCGATTGGTGCGTTCTCCGCCGATACCAGCAAGACTGTTACGCCGCGCGCGCCGACGTCGCCGATCGTCACGCGGCCCGAGATTGAGCCCGTTGATTCTTTCGTTTTACTGGCCTGAAGTGGCGCGTGAGCCGGCACCGTCGCCGCGAGAGCAATTATCATCGTCGCTGCCAGGCCTGCTGTGCGCGGGAGTGAGAACATGGCTGATCCTCCGTAGGCCGGAAGCTGCATTCTGTTTCCAACTCAGCTTGTGCATCGAGAATTATACTCTATGACGTCGTCTGAGGGGGTCCGAATTCCAAGAACAATCTTGACAAGCGAGAGCAGCCGATCATAATGGACTGGACACGGACACTACCACCCGGAAAGCCCCTTCGAACCGATCAAACGACAATGGAATAACCGTGCCCGTTCGAGGTGAAGCCTTGAGCACAACGATTTCGCCCGCGCAGTTTGACCTTGTCCCTGCAGCAGAAATCGCGCCAGACCAGATGAGCACGTACTTCCTGGACCTTGGAGGCGTGCTGGGCCGAATCGACGCCGCAACAACGTACTACGAGGTTCTCGGAGTAGGCCGCGCGGATGGAGAAGAAAAGATCAAGTCGTCGTTCCAGCAACTGCTCAACTTGCTTTTCCCTCCTTATGCCATCGCCAGGACCATGCCTGAGATCATGACTCCGCGAATCGAACGCGCATTCAACAAAGCCTCGCAAGCTTTCGCGGTGCTGGCCAGCTTCGCGAGGAGAAACGAATACGACGGAGCACTCCTATCGATTATGACCCAGGCGCTCGCTCCCGGTCCGGCGCTTGCGTCTCGAGTCGATCAACCGAAGAACCATCGGCCCGGAAGCGCCAATCGCTCGGATCCATCGGCAGTCGCAGCAGAAATCGACCATCTCACTCTGAGCCGGATGCCTCAACGGGGAGTGTACAGAGAATCGGTCAACGCTAAGTCAAGCGAAAATCGGCGCAGGGTCGGGCGATTAAAACTATCGATACCGGCCCGGGTTACGGGTTACGATCGACGAAACGGTAAGTGGCAAGAGATGACCGAGACTATTGACGTCGGCCGAACAGGCGTGAGACTTCGTTTGCGCAGGCGAGTGAAGCACGGCACGGTGTTGTATATCACGCTTCCGTTGCCGACCAAGCTCCGGGCCCACGGATTCGCCGAACAAAGCTATAACGTCTACACTTTGGTTCGAAGAGTGGAGCCGCCAAGACAGGGCGTCCGCGCAATCGGTGTTGAGTTCATTGGTGAGCACCCGCCGGCCGGGTTCCTCGACAAACCCTGGGCGGTCTTCCGCCCCAGGAGTTGGGGAGGCCACGAACGCAGGCGGCCCAATCGCGAGAAGCAGGCTGAGAAGGTCAGGATCGAGTACTTCGATGAAAGCATGCGTTTGATCTCGCGAGAAGAAGCCAGGACCGAGAACGTGAGCCGCACCGGTCTTCGAATCTCCGGAACGACAGCACCGCCTGAGTTTGATCTAATCATGGTGAGCTGCCCAAGGCTCAAGTTCGAAGCGATGGCGGCGCTTCGAAGTCGATACCTCGGGAAAGATGGGCTTGAACGAATCTGCCTGCAGTTTATAGACAAAGAGTGGCCTGTGAGAGGGTGAACCGAGCACGATTGGTTCCACGAAGAGGTGGTTGCGAGCTGGGAGGCATCGTTCATCTCCGTCCGTTGTAATCTCAGCTTCTAAGGCCGCAGTCCTGTGGCTCCGAACGCTCGTCCAGCCCCTGGCGCTGGACATTGCGTATTCAGTCTAATGTGGATACTTAATTGACAATCGCTCGGAAAACTTAGTATACATACGAGCGCTCACCAAACCCTCAATCAGGCACGTAAACTCTGGAAGGCGGGGACATTGTTCAGCGCGACAGCCACGAGTTGGCCAACTCTGTTTGCCGCTTAATCCGAGGCATATAAGTTGCACATATGACTTCCCCGTCTCCCCTAACTCTGTAGCGATCGTTCAAAATCGGCTGATTCTGGGCGAACTGGACTTTCTAAGCAATTGGTGATGGCCGAACTAATTGCACGGCCGCGCATAGGCTGGAGTTCACGGGCAAAGGTTTGACAGCTCGTTCCGCCCTGGCTTTGAGGACTGCGGCTAGTCCCCGGAGGGGATCTATGCGAGGACTAAAGCGCGCCGTTTTCGTTGTGGTGGTTGCGTCGGCGAGCACCGCATTGGCAATACCATTCTCTGGTCACCGCGCCGGCCCTGAGCCCTCAGCTCGCCGAGCTTCCGATGGCTCTAGCCACTCCAGAGTAAACCTACCCGTCGCGCAACCCGCACTCACCACCACTATTCAACAGAATGTAACCGAGGAAGAGAACGAGAATCCTTCACTGGACGGTCGGATCTCGGTTCAGACACTTGAGGCGTTGGGGCTATCGCGCGCTGCTAATTTGAGAGCCGCCAGCGAGCGTATCGCGAACACGCGACGAAGCCGCACCCCCGGGGAAATCTCAATACAGTCAGGACAGCCGCTGGTACTCAACTCGAGGAGCGCGCTGTCGGCGGCGCTGATCACGACGATCGGCGGACGCGACAATCAGTTCTCAGAAGTGACGCTGATCGCCGACTGGGATGGACGCGAAGACTGCGCGGCGGACCGCGAGCAGAAGATAGACGATTTTTCGTTTGCGGAGGCTGAGATCGATCAGTCGCTGACTCGAGTGGCTGTCTCAGAACACACCGTGGCCAACGGGTTCGCGGAGAACGTGTACTACTACGGGGACACGCTTGGGAACTTCTGGATTGGAACCGATCTCAATCCGGGGGTCGGCGCAGGGCCGCAGGTCGACACGCTTCGACAGGTCAACATCCCGACGCTTTTGAACACGGGAACATCGGGTGGATTTACGCTGCCGATATCCTTCTGCGCCGATGATCAAATCGCGGTGACTGGGATCGCCGTCAATCCGGTGGCCGACCTGTGCGATTTCGGATTGCCGGGGACGATCGGCGAAGTGGTGTATGTTGCGGCCTTCGACTCGGAAGGCTGTGTGCGCAACGGCGCGACCAACCAGATCATACGCACGCGCATTCTGTCGTTTGCTCTGACGGATGTGACTGGAGGCCTGGCCCCTGCCGGAGCGCGCGAAGTGGTGCTCAGTCCACTGGCGAGTATTGCGGGCGTATCCGTGGATGATGACGGTTCGCTCTATTTTCAACTGGTAGACCTGATCCAGTTCACTGGCGGCGCGATCTTCAAACTGACCGAACTGCCGCGCACTGGCGAAACTTGTCCGGGTTGCATCAACCGGACATTTGCTCCGGCTTCGCCAATCCTGATTACCAGCATCAATTCGGCGCAGGGGACAACGGCCAATCCGATTTTGAGTTTCCCGGGGGTTGGCCGGTTGACCAACTACAGCGGACCGTCGACGCTGTTTGGCGATATAGTGGCGATCAGGAATGGCGGATGCAACGTGCTGTATGCGGCGGTGTCGCGGTCGTTTGTGTCCGGAGACGTAAGCTTCGAGCAGTTGACCGAAGGGTTGTTCCCGGCGCCGACCGCATTCGGGGCGGCGGGCACGCCTTCGATGATCATCAGCTTTGCTGATTGCTCGGGCTTATTTGAAGTTTGCTCTGGGATAGCCACAGGCTCAGCCAGTGTCAATGTCGGCGGGATCCTGCCGGTTGCAGATGGATTTGCGGATGTGGCGCAGAACGGTCTGACGCGGACCCCGGGGGTGAACAACTTCCGGATATTCGTGCAGGGCAACGGTCCGAATCTGGCGCCGGCGGCGGGCGGAGTGGCGATCGTGCCGGGGACTCCGACGGGCCTTTTGAAAGTGGATATGCAGGTCGATTACACGCTGTATTCCGGTCTGGCAGTTAACGAACAGAATACAGTGTTTGTGATATCGGGCGGCACGCCGGCGGGGATCGGGAAGAATCCGAGTCCGATGCTGGGGGAAGTTCTGTGCTTCGAGGATGGGTGTCCTTCGGACCGTAGGGCGGACTTTGTAGATCTTCGGGGCGATACGTTACCGAACCCACCAGCTTCGGGGGGAAACGTGGGCGACAGCGCCAGTGACCGGTTCGATCACATCTTCTATCAATCGCCATTGGATCAGTTGACGCTGACGCCTGGTGGTTTAGCCGGGTTGGCGGGAGGCTTCCTGCGCTACACGAACCGATTGGCGCCCACGCCAATCAGCCCAGGGGTGACGCTCGGCAACACACAGCGAGTGCAGGGGGATGACGACACCACTTCGGCGGTGGTGCTGTTTGAGAATCTCGATCCAGGTCATCAGGTAGCAGGCGGCGACGACCAGAACACACCGTTCCGCGGCGACGATGACAATGGCGAGGGCAGTCCTACGGTGCCCGGAGCGCTATCGGGGGGATTTGAGTTTGTGTTTGGAGGACCGGTAGGCACGAGCCTCTGTGTGTGGAACGGGCTTTTCATCAACTCTAACGGGAACGTAACGTTCGGTATTGGCTCAACGGCGAACATCGCAAACGTGCCAGACTTCCGAGTGGGACCGCCGCGGATCGCGCCAGCGTGGACGGACTTGAATCCGTCGGCGCGAGCCGTGAGCTGCGGGACATTCCCTGTGCAGGCCTTAGGGTTTGCGAACATCAATGCGTTCAAGGTGAGGTGGATCAACGTGCCGGAGTTCGGGAACGAAGCCTGCACGGGAGGCGCCCCGGGCTTTAATGGGGCAGTCAACTTTGCTGGTGCGTCCAACACGTTCTCGGTGACGCTGTTTGACGACGGGACGGGAATTGACGAGAACTCGAATAAGATTCTCGACCCTGCCGATCCGACTGGCGATAACGTCGACCCGGCGTACGATCTGCAGGAAGGGCCGACCGACCTGCGGTTCACGCGGGAGCCAAACACAGGAGTGATCGTGGGATGTCCGCCGCGACCTGAAGGCAGCGGGATCTTCATCTTCGATTTCTGCCGGATGGATCTGCTGGGGACTGATGCCAATCCGGTGATCACGGGTTACTCGATCGGCGGGTTGAGTCCGTTGAATCCGCCGGGGTTGTGCGAAATCAATCTCTCGGAAGCAGCGAGAGCAGCAGACACGAGCGCGTTCGGGGTGATCCAGGGCACGATAGGAGCGATCAACTGCGCGTGCTGCATAGGAGAAGGAACGGAGCCGACAATCTTCGAGTTGTTTAACGAAGGGTTGACGGCAGGCACCGGCGCAGGCGGCGAAGTAACGTTCGCGCGGCCGGACTTCGATCTGCGATTTGAAGGGAACGATGCGGTGCTGTGCACCAGTGCGCGGCAGCGTGATCTGAATCGCGGTCGAGTGTGCTTCTTCGGAGTAGGATGTGCGCCGCCGGCGAACCCGCAGTGCTTTACGGTAGTTCCGGGGACGGTTGTGACCACGCCGACGACGACGGGAGTAGTAAACGCGTTGTGCGCGGTGCAGTTGAATCTGGTTGGATGCGGGTTCTTCCCGAACGAGACGACGATCATCTGCCAGGGATTCCAAACGGAGACGGGGATCCCGCTACAACGACCGGGCAAGACGGTAACAACGGCGGCGACGCTGACGTGCGACACGAACGGAGACGGGACGCCGGAAGCGGTGATTGCGCTGACGAACGTGACGCCGATGAGTTGCAACCTGATCCGGGCGACGATCCCGGTGAGTGCGAGCTTTGGGCCAAACTCGACGACAGGCTTCCCGGCCGCCTGCTGCGGAGGCGTGTCGACGATACTGGTGACCACGACGTTCACGGTCGGAGACAACAACGTGTTTGGAGCGTTCACGCGAACGACGATGTGTTCGTTGAACCTTGGAACGAGAGCGCCGATAGTGATCTCGGTGACACCGTCGAGCGGACCGTGCGGACTTCTACAAGACGTGCTGATCACGGGAGCGTGCTTCCAGTTCGCTCAAGCGGTGCCGAATACAACACCGATCATCGGGACGGTGACGTCAGTGTTTGCGGTAGACCTGGCGAACTCGGTGAACGTGATCCAGGCGGTGGACTTCACGGTGTTGAACGCGAACCTTTTAGATGCGCACTTCAACTTCACGAGTTCAAATGCTGGAAAGACGTTCGTGCTGCACGTGGTGGGTCCTGGCGGCACGAGTCGCGGGCTGATCACGGCGGTACCGGGACAGCCGGCAGGGTGTGCGCTTGGTAACGAGCAAGGATGCCTGCCGTGCATCGAGTTCACCTGCACCTCGACGACCCCGCCTCCAGTGGACGGGAACCCGGTTGATCAAGCGCTTGTCAACGGCTGCAAGCTTGATCGGAATCCGGCCGGCAATTTCGTGCTCGACATCTTTGGCAAGAACCTGAAACCCGATGCGGACATCAGGGTGGGATCGATTACTCCCAAAGTCGTGAGACCCAGAGAACCGGACCCCGGTTTCGCAGGCGGGTTCTTGCGGCTTACGCTGAAGGGACGGATTTGCGGCGGATTGCCGGGAACCATTGTAGTTACGAATCCACCTGTAGTCCCTGGCGGGCCGACCACGCCTTCACAACCTTTTGTTTGTACCGAGAGGTGCGCGGCTAACTAATAGTGAGAGCGGTCTGTGTTGCAATAAGAAATGCCGGAAGCGTCCGGTCTAATCTTGGCTGCCATAACTGTCGCCGCCGGCGCTGTGAACAACAAGCCGCCGCACGAATTCCTAGTCACGCTGTCTGAAAAATCCAGAGCATAGCGGACGTTGTCGAACCTCAGACAATAACAGGCCGGGAAGGTGGGCTTGCCCCCAGCGGTAGTGATCCTCAGGAGATCACACCGGCCTAACGTGTTCGAATCGTCGAGACTATCAAGCAGCCGGGGCAAGCCCACCGTCGCACCTTCCCGACCTGTTATTGGGCTAAGGTTCGAGAACGCAAAGCGAAATCTTGACGAGCACCGACGATTCGATCAATGCTGTCCGGTCAACGCTGGACGCGCGAGCTCATCTCCTCTATCCTATCGCCAGTGTGCCAACCTTAGCGCCCTTCGGCGACGGAGCCTTCCGCAATGGGACTCGCGGCCGTTTATCTCGGTAATCAATCCTGGACAGACTACATTAGCGATCGCGACTGTCTGAGCGCGTTTGGAAAAGCCATCGAACAGCAGGCTGCGCGGCTTGAAGGTGCGCTTGCGGTGCGCGGCGCCATGCGGGTGGCGTTGTGCCAGAGCGATTATGAAACAGCTGTGGAGTCAGGATTGGGCGCGCTCGGCGTGGGCGCCGGCGCTGACGATTCACTTTGCAGCATTGAGTTTGGATACGACAGGCTCGCCGGGGGACTCGATCAACTTAACGCGGATTTTAACTTCTTGCTGGGCGATGTGATCTGGAAGCTCGAGATGCACGAGGAAACGCTCAGCAACATTCTGCACGAGATTAGACTTGCAGAGTTCGAACGAGAGGCGCGCGCCTATCGAAGTCGCGCCGAGAAAGCTTATCTGAACGGCTGGTATGAAGAGGCGCTGGCTGACTTCTTAGAGGCTGAGAAACGAAACTATCCCGACTTCGGCGTGCTACGATCGATTGCTAATATTTGCCTTTATCATCTGATCGATCTCGTCACCTCCCTCGAATACTTTCGCAGAGCAGCTAAGTACGCGCGCCCGAGCGATGCGCGGCAATCGGCCGAGGCTCACTACTTCGCAGGAGTTGTTTGCGCAATACAGCAGCAATTCAAAGAGGGGCTCGACCATCTCAGCGAAGCCGTCGCGCTGAATCCCGAATTGTTCGAAGCTCACTATCAGAGAGCTTGCCTTGCAGCGATGCTCAATGAAGCCGGCGCCTCGGTCGCGAGTCTGGAGGTCGCAATCAAAGGCGACCCTCGATACTACGAACGCGCGAAGGCCGATGAGGCCTTCGACGCTGTGCGCCCTGAGGTGCAAGCGTTGCTCGACAGGTTGATGGAACCGGTCCAGGCGAAACTCGCCGAGGTCGGCCGCGACGCAAGCATGCTCAAACGATATGTCATCGCGACGCCTGAGAAGCGGCAAACGCTGTCGGGAATGTTTCAAGATGTCGAACACCGTTTGGCGGCCGCGAACACCTACAGGTCAGGCGTTCAGCTCATGCAAACGCTTTCGCAGGTGCAACAGGACTTGCGGGGCATTTACGATCAGTTCTACAAGCAATACGACATCGGCACCCGCGACTATGTGAGGTCCGTCGCCATCAGTCCGGACGGGCGACTGGTCGCCTCGGGGTTTCTCTACGAAGGAATCAAAGTCTGGGAGGTGGATAGCGGGGTGCCTCTGCGATCGCTGCGAGGTCACACCGCAAGCGTCAACTCGATCGCATTCAGCCCCGACAGCCAGTGGCTCGTTTCAGGCAGCCGCGATCGCACCATCAAACTGTGGGATGTCTATGCCGGCCACGAAATTCGAACTCTTGAATCTAACGACTGCGGGGAAGTGCGCGCGGTCACCTTCAGCCCGGATGGGTTGTGGCTCGCCTCGGGCAGCACCGACTCGATTGTCAGGCTGTGGAGAGTGGTCACTGGGCAGGAAGTTCAACCGATGGAAGGTCACGACGGACCCGTCACCTCTACTGTGTTCAGCCCTGATGGCCGGTACATCGCATCGGGAAGCCTTGATCGCACGCTAAAGCTCTGGGACGCGGAGACCGGGCGCGACGTGAAGACGTTCGAAGGGCACACCGCAGGCGTCGCGTCCCTCGCATATAGTCCGGACGGCCGTCTGCTGGTGTCGGGCGGTGAAGACAAGATGGTGAGAATCTGGGACGTCGGCACCGCTCGCGAGATTCGAACTTTAACCGGGCACATCAACGATGTGACTTCGGTGGCGTTCAGTCCCAACGGGCAATTGGTCGCCGGAGGCAGCCTCGGTCAGACGATAAGAATTTGGAATCTGTCGACCGGCCGTCTGGTGAAGACGCTGTGGTTCAGCGAAATCAGCTGGCATCCGATTGCCTTCAGCCCGAAGGGTCAATGGATGGCGCTGGCAAGCCGGGACGTTCAGCTCTGGTTGAAAGCGCTGCTGACCGAGGAGGAATACGCCGAGGTAAAGGCCGGCGAAGAACGCGCGATGCTAATGAAGCAAGAGGCTGACAGCCTCGCGCACGAGCTGGCGGAGCTGAAGCGGTTCGAAAGAGAAGAGGCGGAGCAAGAAATTGTAAGAGCGCAGCGCCGAGCGGCGGGTGAGTGCGAAATCTGCGGAATTAGACTTAGTCTTGCTCGAAGGTTCGCGCATCGGCCGCGTTGCAAAGCTCACAGATTGAGTGTGGGCTCTTTGGAAGGCGTTTCAAATCGAGACCGGCTATTGTGAGTCAGCGACCAGTCTCTTTTCGTTTTACCCAGATCACGGGCATCGATTCGCGCTCTATGATTTTGTTGCGATTTCGTCACCTTCGTACGGGAAGCGGTGCACTGCTCTCACGCATTCGCTGAGAGCTTGTAACAAAGATTCGCCCCAGCCGAACGGCGTAAACGGCGCGCTCTTTTGATTGGTCTGTTTGTCGGCTTCCGCGAAGAAGCGCATGTGATACTGGTTTCGATCGACGTATTCTTTCACGGTTATGATGAACTCGATGTCGCCATCAGGCTGGCATTTCTTCACCGAGAAGAAATGAAGCTGAGCGAGTTCCTCGGAAGGTTGAGTCTGCGCGAAGGTCCATTCCGACATTCTTCATTATCCTTTCTAAGAGGGTCTTCCTCCGTCTGAATCACTGCCTGCGATCTCCCGGCACAACCGCCGGTGTGAATAGCAAATCCTGAAAGTCGAAGCTGAAATCAGTCAGCGGCGATACGGCTGCCATTTTCATTTGCTCGATGCTGCCATCGGGCTTGAGGGAGAAGGTTACAAACGCGTCCGCTTCCAGGCTTCGGTCGCGCCATCGGGCTACGAACGTATCGTGCTGCCAGTGCTCGAGGTCGCCCACCAGCAACGGCGTGTGACCAAACCGTAATACCAGCTTGTCGTTCTCCAACGAAATCGTGATGTCGCCGTACCACGCGTCGGCGTAGCGGCCGGCGTATTTTGCAAGCGACAGAGAAGGCTTCGAGTCGGCGGCTCGCGTGGAAGCCAGCCGCTTCTCAACTTCAGCTGCGCGGGCAAGGCCCATCTCTTCCGACTTTTTGAAGGCCGCGACCCAATCCGTAGCCGGTGCGTTCATAAAGTGATCGAGGATTCGATACGTCATCGACTGAAACGCGCCGCCCGATTGCTGGTTGGTCAACACCACGACGCCGAGATTCAAGTCGGGCACGAGCGTGACGCGCGACACAAAACCCATAAGACCGCCGGTGTGTGACACTACCCTGAAGCCGCGGTACTCGGTCAGGCCCCAACCAAGTCCGTAAGCCGAGAAGTTGGCTCGAAGCGCGGCAAGATGCGGCGGCGGTTCAGCGAGCGGCGTGATCGTTTGCGCCGACCACATGTCACGGCTCCTCTGCTCGCTGAACAGGCGGCGGCCCTCTCCCATCTGACCGCGGTTCAGTTGAGCTATCAGCCATTTCGCCATCTCGGCGACGCTTGAGTTGATTGCACCGGCAGGCCCTACGTTCTCCAGAGGCATCGGCGAGATGGTTTTGAGGCGACCATCCACCTTGGCGTGCGGAGTCGCTGCATTGCGGCTCGCGGTGAGAGCGGCGACGCTTGTATTACTCGTCGTCATGCCGAGGGGAGTGAAGATGCGCTCTTTGATGAACTCATCCCAACTCTTTCCGGTCACTGCGGGAATAATTTGCCCGGCGACCATGTACAACACGTTGTCGTAAGCGTAGCGGCTGCGAAAGCTCGTTGCCGGCTTCACGTAGCGGAAGCGGCGTATGATTTCCTCCCGCGAGTAGTCGGTCGGAGGCCACCACAGCAAATCGCCGGCGCCCAGACCGAGCCCGCTGCGATGGGTCAGCAAATCGCGAATCGTCATCTCGCGGGTAACGTAGGGATCGTACAGTTGAAACGCCGGCAGGTGCTTCGCGACCGCATCGTCCCAACTGATCTTTCCTTCATCGACGAGCATCGCGAGGGCCGCTGCAGTGAACGCTTTTGTGTTCGAAGCGATTCCGAACAGAGTGTTTTCATCCACCGGAGTCGCTTCGCCGAGCTTGCGTACGCCGTAGCCTTTCGCCAGCACAACCCTGCCATCTTTCACGATCGCGACGGCGAGGCCGGGGACTTCGAACTCTTTCAAGACTCGTGTTGTGAAAGCGTCCAGATCCTGCGGTGCGACGGCCGGCGCCGACTGCGCGGGCGTGAATGAGGCCGCCAGCACCACAAGCAGAACAGGCGCAAGGAAATGAGTCTTAAACTTCATAATAACCTCTCCCGAGATTCTCGTGAGCCATAAGGAAACCATGTATCGAGCGATTGATCAATGGGTGAGCGCCAAAATCGTTCGGCATACCGCCTGAGAGACTGTATGAGAAAGCCAAAGCATCGAGGGCGTTCTCGAGCCTCAGCAGAATAACAGGTCGGGAAGGTGGGCTTGCCCCCGCCGGTTGTGATTCTCCGGAGACCACACCGGCCTAACGTGTTCGAATCGTCGAGACTATCAAGCAGCGGGGGCAAGCCCACCTTCCCGACCTGTTATTCTGCTGAGGTTCGACAAGCCCGCTATCATTTTACACAGACTCTGACGAGGTGGTATGCCGATTGGCTTTTTGAAGCTCATCATCATAGAATGACCGCCGCGCTTAGCTGACTCAATGGGCCGAAACATTCGCTGAACGGTTCGCAAACCGGCAATCATTAGTGGCGCCGTGCGCCTCGAAGAACCGCCACGGAGGAAGTCATGAAATTCAACTGGTTCCATCTAATGCCGTATCGCTGGCTCCCTGAGGATTTCCGCGAGCGCTATCACGGCGTCTGGGTAGATCTGCCTAACTCGCTCTACGATCCGGAGCGCGGCCACGAACTCTACAACGAATACCTCGACATGCTCGAATACGCCGACCAGCAAGGCTTCGATGCAATTGGAGTCAACGAGCATCATCAAAATGGTTACGGGATGATGCCGTCGCCAAACCTGATGGCGGCAGCGCTGGCGCGGCGGACTTCAAGGGCGATGCTCCTGGTGCTCGGCAATTCAATAGCGCTGTACAATCCGCCGACACGCGTGGCCGAGGAATTTGCGATGCTCGACGTGATCTCAGGCGGAAGATTGATAGCTGGTTTCCCGGTCGGCACCCCGATGGATGTCAACTTCTGTTATGGGCAGAACCCGGTCACGCTTCGAGACAAGTATCGCGAGGCGCACGATCTGATCCTCAAAGCATGGCAAGCCCGCGAGCCGTTTGCCTGGAATGGAAAGTACACCAAGCTGCGCTACGTCAACCTGTGGCCGCAGCCCATACAAAAGCCGCACCCTCCGATCTGGATTCCAGGGACCGGCTCGATCGAGACGTGGGACTTCTGCGCAGAACTCGGCTACAACTATAGCTATCTTTCGTTCAGCGGCTACAAGCGGGCGCGAAAGGTGCTTGCCGGTTATTGGGATCGAATGGCGGCGCTGGGCAAGGAGCCGAATCCTTACAGTTGCACTTTCTTCCAGCAGATTTGCGTGAGCGACACTGACGAAGCCTGCGAGCGCGAGTGGTGGCCGCACGTGAATTACTTCTTCAATAAGTGCCTGCACCTTTATCCCGGTATGATGGGGCCGCCGGGTTATATGACCGAAGCCTCGATTCGCGCGGGCGTGGTTGCACAGGCAGGAAACACCTCGCTGAACATGGGCGGGAACAAGAGTTGGAAAGAGTTGGTCGACGGCGGTTACATCATCGCGGGTTCGCCGGCCACCGTGCGCCAGCACGTTGACGAACTGGCGCAAAGCTTACGCTGCGGTCATCTTGGCGTCGCGTTGCACATCGGCTCCGCGCCGATGGAACTGACAAACCGTTCGACGTACCTGTTCGCCAATGAAGTGATCCCGCACGTGCGTTCGATCTGGAGCGAGTGGGAAGATCACTGGTGGCCCAGGGCTTTGCCCGCCGATAAACGCGAACAACCGGGCAGTCACAACGCCGCGGTCCAGGCACGGGCCGAACGACCGTCGGAGGTGACGTCATGAGCGACATACCACGATCTACACTGCTTAACCTCGGTTCCGGCCGGCCGTCGCTGCAAGTCCTTGAAGCCGGTGACGGCGCGCCGCTCCTGTTCCTGCACGGCGCAGGCGGCATCGCTGCGTGGGCAGGCGCGCTGCCGTTGCTTGCGAGCAAGTATCACGTCTACGCGCCGCTCTTGCCGGGGTTCGGTCAGTCAACCGGGCTCGAATGTCTCGAGGATCAGTTTGATCTTTTCCTGCACGGCTTCGATGTGATTGAAGCGCTCGGCCTCGACCGGCCATACGTTGTCGGCGAATCGCTCGGCGGGTGGATGGCTGCGGAGATGGCGGCGGTGCGGCCGAAGGACATCGGTCGTCTGGCGCTCGCGGCGCCGGTGGGGTTGTGGCGCGATGAAGCTCCGGTGGTTGATCTGTTCGGTTGCATGGCTCATGAACTGGCGCCTTATCTCTTCCACGATATGACCATCCCGGCGGCGCAGCAAATGCTCGGGCTGACTCAGCTATTCAGCACCAAAGACGATCGCACGCAGGAGCAGATCGAAACACTGATCGGTATGTCGCGGGGCTTCCGCACGGTCGCCAAGTTCCTGTTTCCGATTCCGGAAAGTGGGCTCGAACGGCGGCTGTGGCGGATCAAGGCGCCGACGCTGGTGGTATGGGGCGCGCAGGATCGGTTCATCTCGCCGATGTATGCTGAGATCTTCCGCGAGAAGATCGCGGGCGCCGAGGTCGTTCAGATACCGAACGCCGGGCATCTGATCGGCCTGGAAAAACCGGAGCCATACGCAGAGGCGCTGATTCGATGGGGACAGAAATGAATCGGCATTCGCGCATAGCCAGCTCGCGAGAGGTGGGTATGCGCGAAAACTCTGACGCGCACCCTTTCTCACTCGCCAACTTTGACAGGATTGTTGGAGCCAAGTTATATTTCGGTTTCAGAATGAACTCTCGCGTGCTAGTTCTGAACGCATCGTTCGAGCCGATCAATGTTTGCACGGCGCGGCGCGCGGTTGTGTTAATTCTCAAGGGTGTTGCCAATGCCGAAGAGAGTTCCGCTCAATGGCTGCACTCCTCGCGGTTCTCAATGCCGATGCCCTCGGTGATCCGGCTGATCGAATACATTCACATCCCGTTTGAACGCAAGAGCCTTTCGCGCAAGAACATTTTGCTGCGCGACCACAACACTTGTCAGTATTGCGGCCGCGTGTTCGCGCCACAGGATCTTACGCTCGATCACATCATTCCGCGGTCGCGCGGCGGTGATTCGGCGTGGGAGAACCTGGTGACCTGCTGCCGCTCTTGCAACAACCGCAAAGGCGATCGCTCCCCCGAAGGAGCGGGGATGAGGCTGCTCAGGCGTCCGCAAGCGTACAACCTTCACGTCAACCGTCAGATCATCCGCTACCTGGGCCGCGCCGACGAAGCGTGGCGCAAGTACCTCTTCTACTAATTGGCGGATCGCGGATTTCGGATTGCAGATTGAATGTCACGGGTGACTGAGCTATCCTCAATCCGCAATTTGAATTCGCAATCCGCAATTCTGACTGATGAACCCATTCTTTGAGGCCATCTACGAGGTTCAAGAAGCTACGCTGATGGCCAGCCGCGCCTTCCGGCGCGCTTTATCAAAGCCTCATTACTTTCGCGAGATCATCACCCAGATGGACCTGATCGGCGTCGGGTCGATTCTGATCATCGTGTTGACCGGCGCGTTCACCGGAGGCATCCTCGCGCTCAACACCGCGCCCACGCTTAAGACTTTTGGGGCTACTGCCAAGACCGGGCAACTGGTGATGACTTCGCTGGTGCGCGAGATGGGGCCGGTGCTGGCGTCGCTGATGCTCGCCGGCCGCGTCGGTTCAGCGATCGCCGCCGAGCTTGGCTCGATGGTCGTGTCGGAACAGGTAGACGCGATGCGCGCGCTGGGGACCGATCCGATCAAGAAGCTGGTGTGGCCGCGATTATTCGCGCTTATGGTAATGTGTCCAGCGCTGACGGTGCTTGCGGATATGATTGGATCCGTAGGAGGATGGGCGGTATCGAGCTCGTTGCTGGGTGTCCCCAGCTCGGTTTACATCCGGTCCGCTAAAGACGCCTTGATATATAGTGACCTTATAGGAGGGCTGGTCAAACCGATCATGTTTGGCTTCATCATAGCGGTCGTAAGCTGCCGAGCCGGCCTTCGCACTCACGGAGGAACGGTCGGCGTCGGGCGCTCGACCACCCAGTCGGTGGTGTTGTCGGATATTTTGATACTGGCGTCGGACTTCTTCCTGCAAAAACTGATTCAAGCTTTTACCTGATTCGCACCCTATGTCAGAACAGGCACACAGCGCAATTGAGTTTCACGACGTGACCATGGCCTATGAGGACCGGGTCATCCTGGACGATGTGAGCTTTCTCGTAAATCCGGGCGAAACCAAGATAGTCATGGGCGGCTCCGGGACGGGCAAGTCTACAATTCTGAAACTCGTTCTTGGACTGATAAAGCCGCAGGGAGGCCGGATACTGATCGACGGTGACGACGTCACCCGAATGACCGAAGCCGAGCTAACAGCGGTACGAAAGAAAATCGGCATGGTGTTTCAGGACGGCGCGCTGTTCGATTCGCTTTCGGTGTACGAGAATGTCGGCTTTCGGCTTTTCGAGCAGGGCGTGGCGGAGGACGAAATCGAAGAGGCAGTCCGGCGGATGCTTCGCTTCGTCAATCTCGAGCAAACGATGGATATGAGACCCTCTGAGCTGTCGGGCGGGATGCGGCGCCGGGTGGGCATCGCTCGCGCGCTCGTGGGCAGCCCGAAGCTGATACTGTTTGATGAGCCAACCGCTGGGCTGGACCCGCCGACCGCGCGCACGATCCTCGAGCTTGCCATGAAGCTCCGCGACCTTGAAGGAGTCAGTTCGATCTTCGTCACGCATAGATTGGAAGACATAAAGCTGATGTCCTCGACCTTCGCGACGATCGGTGAAGGCGGCGATGTGGAGTTCAGGTCCGAGCAGGGAAACTTGTGTTTGGTCAACACTCGTTTCATTATGCTCAAACAAGGCAAGGTGATTTTCAGCGGCACTGATGAAGAGCTCTGGACCAGCGATGACCCTTATATCCATGATTTCTTTAAGGTGTCGTGAGTAGTCAGAAGGCAGAAAGCAGAAGGCAGAAAGCAGAAGGCAGAAGGCAGAAAGCAGAAGGCAGAAGGCAGAAGGCAGAAAGCAGAAAGCAGAAGGCAGAAAGCTGAAGGCAGAAGGGAGAAGGCAGAAAGCAAGATGCGGGAAGGAGACAGCAGATGGAAGAAGGCGGAGACGCCCAGGCGGATGGCGGACGGCAGCGCTGCCCTTCTGCCTTCTGCCTTCTGCTTTCTGCCTTCTGCCTTCTGCTTTCTGCCTTCTGCCTTCTGCCTTCTGCCTTCTGCCTTCTGCCTTCTGCCTTCTGCCTTCTGCTTTCTGAGTGAACAAGGGAGGTTGTTATGCCAAGACAGAAAACCACGATGTCTGAGTTGCGTGTCGGCGTACTGGTGGTCGCGACCGTCACGATCCTGATCATCTTTATACTGAGTGTCAGCGGCGGAATACCATTTTTCCAACACAACTCAACCTACCGGACACGCTTTGCCGCAGCCGACGGACTGAAGAAGGGCGACGAGGTACGCCTGGCGGGCAAGACCGTCGGCAAAGTTGATAGCGTCGAGTTCGGAGCCGTCCCAACCAGCAAAGACGAAAAACCAATCGTCGTCGTTGTGATGGTCGATTCCAATGAGGTCAAGGACCGCATTCGGCGAGATTCGCAGGCCGTCCTGGCTCAGCAGGGGTTTCTGGGGGACCGCGTTATAGACATAACCCCCGGCACGAAAGCCGCTGAGCCGATAGAAGACGGCGGTGAGATCCCCAGCGCGGACCAGCAGGGACTGGCGCAGATTTTCTCGGGCGCGAGCGATATCCTTGTTCAGTTCAACACCGTCGGCAAACAGCTTCAGGAGTTGATGGACAACATCAATCAGGGTAAGGGCACCATCGGCAAGCTGCTGCACGATGATGCGTTCTACGTGAACCTCAACCGCGCGATCCTGGAGTTTCAAGACATCGGCGCGCGCGTCGGCAAGGGTAACGGCACAATCGCGCGCCTCCTCAACGACCCAAAGCTCTACGATGATCTGCGCGGCGCGACTAGTAATGTTCAAGGCATCGTCGCCGACGTTCGTGCCGGTAAGGGAACTCTGGGCAAGCTGGTCACCGACGAGCAGTTCTACAAACAGGCCAATGAGGTTCTGGCGAAGTTCAACTCGACGACCGAGAAGCTCGACAAGATCGCCGGCGATATAGAAGCGGGACGCGGCTCGCTGGGCAAGTTCATAAAGGATGAGAAGCTGCACGATGACGTGCAGGCGTCCGTGGCGTCGTTTAGGAACATCAGCGACCGGCTCGATAAGGGAGAAGGCTCGGCAGGCAAGTTCCTTCGCGACGACAAGCTTTATAACAACCTGAATCAAACGACCGCCGAGATGGTGAAGATGTTGTATGACTTTCGGCAAAACCCCAGGAAGTATCTCAGCATAAAGCTAAGTCTGTTCTAGTAAAAGACGACCGAGGACGGACGACCGCCGACCGGAAACCGGGTCGTCCGTCTCCAGTTATCGGTCCTCGGTCGGCGGTCGTCCGTCGGTGGTCGTAGAATCTAAGTTTACTTCTCTCGTGTTTCCGCCTGGAACCCGTTTGACACGCGCGGTGTCAAGTCATAAAGCAAGACAACACCAGAGCGCCTACCACTGAATCGAGGTGAAGCACTTTGTCTAACTTCAAGTCTCGTGTGCGCTCTGCATTCCCGCCTCCGTCCATCAACGTGACGCCGCTTATTGATGTGCTGCTCGTGCTGCTGATCATCTTCATGGTGATCCAGCCGCACAAAGAAGCGAAGCTGCCGGTTAAAGCTCCCGAGCCCGCGAAGATCGAAACACCTCCGTCGCCTGAAACGTTGATGCTGACAGTCTCCGGCGATATGGTGCTGCAGCTCAACTCAAAGCCCATCGATGTGGGCGCGCTTCTCCCATTCCTGGCGGATTTGATGGAACAACGAACGCTCGATACGAGAGCACTTTTCATCAAAGCCCCATCGAGCCTCGCGTATGGATCGGTTGTGTTATTGATAGACCTCGCGAAGGGCGCCGGCGTAATTACGGTGGGATTGGTCAAAGACGAAGCCTGATAGAGCGAAGAGCCAAGGGCAAAGAGCCAAGGGCAAGCCAAGGGGCTTCATCGTTTGCGCTTTGCCCTTTGCGCTTTGCTCTTCAGCCGGGCGTCGAAAATGACGTCCTCGCCGAGTCTGCGAGTCTTGACTGAGGAAAATGTGATCGCTTCGCTGAGTTGAGTTATTCCCAGATCACCGACCGCTTCAGTTCCTTGCCCGATGATCTTTGGAGCTATGACAACTACCAGTCGATCGACTGCTCCAGCCGCTAACAGCGATGTGATGATACCTTTTCCCCCTTCAACAAGCACCATCGCGATGCCGCGGCGCTTTAGCCCTTTAAGCAGACGTGCGATATCGATACCCAACCCGTTCGGAGCGGCCGGCAGCCGCAGTATCTCGGCGCCCAGTTTCTCAATCTCGCACAGGCGATTCTGATCAGCACTCACGCCCGTTGCCACGAGCGTACCCGCCGCCGCGCCGTCCGCAAGCACCCGCGCTTTGAGCGGTATGCGAAGCTCGCTGTCGACCACAACCCGCAGCGGATCGCGACCCTTTACCAGCCTCACCGTCAACTGCGGGTCGTCGAGGAGCACAGTGCCGATGCCCACCATGATCGCGTCGTGCTCGCGGCGCAGTTTGTGAGCCAGTCGCAGAGCGGGGGGGCCGCTTATCCACCGCGAATCCCCAGTCGAGGTGGCGATGCGGCCATCAAGCGACTGGGCGAATTTCACGGTGACAAAGGGAAGCTTGTTCTGTTCGCTTTGTGCGGTCACGATATGCGGCAATCTCAGTGTAACTCACCGATGAGGCGTGTGCTAGCAAGTGAGGTTTCTGTGACTGTTTGCCGATTGATTAAGCTAGAAGCTAAGATTGGCTGAGAATGATCGTCGACCTTGTCAAAGAGTTCACGTTTGAAGCGGCGCACCGCCTGCCTCGCGTTCCCGAGGATCATAAGTGCGCGCGCCTGCACGGGCACTCGTTCAGATGCGAAGTTGCGGTGCGCGGCGAGGTCGATCCGAGGAGCGGCTGGTTCATTGACTACGCCGAGATCTCGGACGCGTTCGAGCCTCTGCGGCAGAGACTGGACCACTATTACTTGAACGAGATCGAGGGGTTGGACAACGCGACCAGCGAGAACCTGGCCCGGTGGATTTGGGAGCGTTTAGAGGGCCGCTTGCCTGGACTTAATCGAGTGACGATTCGGGAGACCTGCTCTGCAAGATGTGACTACTTCGGGGAATGATACGCTCTTCGCGCAATCCTTCGAGTCGCAAGGGACGTTTCAGCCGAGGCTACACCACGCGGCACTGCTCGGCTTGATCACTTTCTGACAGCGTGACGACCGCCTTTCTTCGTAGCTTGTCCGCGTACATCGCGCGGTCTGCTGACAACAATAACTCGTCGATG
>DATLWF010000509.1:0-7330 GCA_035576605.1 Blastocatellia bacterium
TTCAGGAGGGCTACTTTGAGGTGGATCTGCGCGGGAACCTCACCTTCTTTAATGATTCGTTGTGCAGAATCATCGGGACTCCCGCGGAGAGACTGATCGGACTCAACAATCGTGAGTACAGCGACGCCGAAACGGCGAGCAAGCTCTACGCCGCATACAATCAGGTCTATCAGACCGGGGCGCCGCTTGAAGGGTTCCAACATAAGATCACCACGCGGGCCGGCGTGGAGAAGTTCCTGGAGAGTTCAATCCTACTCAAGCGAGATTCAAGCGGAAAGATATCAGGCTTCCGCGGCACAGTCCGCGACGTTACCGAGCGCAAACGAGCGGAGGAAGGGCTGCGCGAGAGTGAACAGCGTTACAAGACTCTCTTCGACGCTGCGACTGACGGGATCGTGATTTTGGGAACCGAAGGTGACGAGGCCGGTAGTATATTGGCTGCGAACAGGGCGACCGCTGAAGCCACCGGCTATACCGTGGACGAGTTGCTAAAGCTCAATATCTCAGATCTGCTAATGCCCGAGTACAGGCATATGGTGTCGCGTTCAGCTCCCCGCCCAGACCTCGGCGAGCACACCACGATCGAGGTACTCCGCAGGCGCAAGGATGGAACAACGTTCCCGGTCGAGATCAATGCGAGTCCACTGCGCATCGGAGATAAGAACTATATTCTCGGCTTCGCAAGGGACATTTCCCACCGCAAGCAGATTGAGAAGGAAGTTACGATGCTCGCGCACGCGGTTCGAAGCATAAGTGAATCCGTCGTGGTCACCGATCTCGAGGGGAATATCATCTTCGTCAACGACGCTGCAACGCAGATGTATGGTTACGAACGTGATGAAGCGATCGGTCAGCACGTCACTATCTTGCACTCGAAGGACAACTCTACGGAATTCGTCAGCGAGGTAGTAACCACGGCCAGAGCCAGCCGTTGGGAAGGTGAGATGATGAGCCGGCGAAAGGACGGCGCCGAATTCCCCATTTACCTGTCTGCGTCAGACATCCAGGACGAAACCGGTCGAGCGATCGCCCTGGTTGGAGTTTCTCAAGATATCACCGCGCGCAAACGAGCGGAGGAGGCGCTGCGGGCATCTGAGGAACAATACAGGCTGCTCTTCCAACGGAACCTCGCGGGTGTCTACCGAGCGTCCCTGGACGGTGAACTGCTTGACTGCAATGAAGCTGCCGTTCGCATTCTCGGGTACGGCTCGATCGAGGAAGCGCTCTCAAATTCATTGTGGGATTTCTACTATGACCCGGCGGAGCGTCAGACGATGATTCAGCGGCTGGTCGAGCAACGCACAATCTCTAATCTCGAGGCCCGCTGTCGAAGTAAGAACGGTGAGGTGGTGTGGGTCCTGGCCAACGTGAGCCTGCTCGATGGCTCAAATGGCAGCCCGGAAGTAATTGAAGGCACTCTGATCGACATCACCGCTCGCAAGCAAGCTGAGAAAGAAGTTGTGATGTTGGCGCACGCGGTACGTAGCATTCAAGAATGCGTCTCGATAACCGACAACGAGGCGATTGTGCTCTTTGTTAACGACGCATTTCTGAAGACATACGGTCACGAGCGCCACGAGGTGATTGGAAAGTCCATGCCCGATCTCGTACTCCCACAAAGCAACAAGTCCAACATAGGCGTTGAGCTGCCTCCGCGCCATCTATTGAGCGCGTGGGAGGGAGAGCTGTTCAATCGGAGGAAAGACGGAACGGAGTTCCCTATCCACCTCTCCGCTTCGCCGATTAGCGACGAAAGTGGTCAGACGATCGCCCTGGTCGGCGTTGCCCAGGACATCACCGACCGCAAGCACGCAATCGAGGAATTGCAAAAAGCCAAAGAAGCTGCCGAAAGCGCCAGCCGCGCGAAGAGCGAATTCCTTGCCAATATGAGCCACGAGATACGCACCCCGATGAACGGCATCATTGGCATGACCGAGCTCGCGCTTGATACTGAGCTGTCAGCCGAACAGACCGAATACCTCAAACTCGTGAAGCTGTCCGCTGATTCGCTACTGGGAGTCATCAATGACGTACTCGACTTCTCAAAGATCGAAGCTGGCAAGCTTGATCTCGATCTGGCCGAGTTCAACGTGCAGGACGGCGTCGACGAGGTGATGAAGGCGCTCGGGGTGCGCGCCGAGCAAAAGGGGCTCGAACTGGCCTATTATCTTCGACCCGGCGTCCCGGACGTGGTCGTGGGAGACGTGGGCAGATTGCGGCAGGTACTTATCAACCTGGTCGGCAACGCCATCAAGTTTACTGAGCGCGGTGAGGTAATTGTCAGAATCGACGTGGAAGCCCAAACCAAAGACGAAGTCGTATTGCATTTCGGCGTAAGGGACACCGGCATGGGCATCCCGCGCGAAAAACAGACTTTGATCTTCGAGTCATTCACCCAGGCGGACGGTTCTACCACGCGCAAGCACGGCGGCACCGGATTGGGACTCACCATCTCGTCACAGTTGGTTAAGATGATGGGTGGCCGGATCTGGGTCGAAAGTCCGGTCGACCTTCCCGGCAGCCTCGCCAGGTCCGGCAGCATGTTCCATTTCACCGCCCGCTTCGGAATTCCACAAACCGCGGCGGCGGCGGCCTACACGCCAGAGCAATCGGCGCTGGTGGGGCTTCCGGTTCTCGTGGTCGATGACAACTCTACGAACCGCCGAATTCTCGAGGTGCAACTCACGAACTGGAAGATGAAACCTACCGCGGTGGAGGGAGGCGCATCGGCCCTGAATGCTCTCGCACTAGCTAACGCTGCCGGCACTCCGTTCAAGCTGGCGCTGCTCGACTTCCATATGCCTGGGATGGATGGACTCGTTCTGACTGAAGAAATTAGGAAGCTGCCAGGAGAGAACGACCTCAAGATCATAATGATGTCGTCGTCAGTTCACCAAAACCAGACACGACAACGGCTCCTGGGCATCGATGCCAGTCTGGTGAAGCCCGTCAAAGCGGCCGAACTGCTCAGCGTGATCAAGGCGGTCCTGAGCACGGATACGCGCTTCCAAACCAAGCAGCGCCCAACGGCGCTAAAAACTGAGAACCCCTTGCGGGTGCTCGTCGCGGAAGACAGCCCGGTCAACCAGAAGCTGATACAGCGACTGCTCGAAAAGTGGGGGCACACACCAGTAATTGCGGGGGACGGCAAGGAGACGCTTGCGCTGCTCGATGCCGGAGGTTTCGATCTGGTCCTGATGGACTTACAGATGCCTGAAATCAATGGCTTCGAAGCCACCGCTGCGATACGACAAAAGGAGCGCGTCGACGGCGCGCACATCCCGATTATCGCGCTGACCGCGCACGCCTTGAAGGGTGACCGCGAACGATGCCTTGAGGCAGGCATGGACGACTATCTTTCGAAACCAATCGAGGCCCAGAAGCTGTTCGCCGCGGTCGAGACGGCCGCTCACAAGAGCGAACGCGCGACCGGTAACGGCGGGCCGCACATCCGCGCGGTGGATATCGATGCGTTGCTGAAGAGCTTTGACGGCGACCGGGAGCTGGTGTCCATGCTGGCCAGGGTCTTCGCCGATTCGTCCCCGGGCCAGTTGTCGGAATTGGACGATGCTATCACACGTGGTGACGCGGAATCACTCGCAAGCGGCGCACACGCACTTAGGGGTTCAGTCGCAAACTTCCGCGCTGAAGCCGCCGTTTACGCCGCCACCAAACTCGAGCAGTTAGCGCGAACCGGCGACCTGTCCACCGCTGACTCTGTCCTTGCTGTATTACAGAATGAAATCGAGCAACTAAGACAAGAACTAGAAACGTTCGAACAAGTGAGTTTGCCATGAAAATTCTAATCGCTGAAGATGATCCCGTTTCACGCTGCTTTCTCGAAGTAACCCTGGTCAAATGGGGTTATGAGGTAATAGTTGCTTCCGACGGCAATGAGGCGTGGGAGGCTTTCCAACGAGAGACACCCACGATTGCAATCCTCGATTGGATGATGCCAGGCATCGATGGAGCCGAGGTGTGCCGCAGGGCGCGTGCGATCAAAACCGCGATGCCCGCATATCTGATAATGTTGACCGCGAAGAGCGAGAAACGGGATATCGTCGAGGGACTATGCGCAGGGGCCGACGACTACATTAGCAAACCTTTCAATCGGCCGGAACTTCACGCCCGCATCAAGGTCGGGCTCAGGATGGCCGAGCTTCAGAAGAATGTTGCCGATCGCGTCGTCGAGTTGGAGCGCGCCTTATCGCGAGTACAGCAGCTTCAAGGACTGCTCCCGATTTGTTCCTACTGCAAGAAGGTTCGCGACGATCAGAACTACTGGCAACAGGTCGACACCTACATCAGCAAACACACGGAAGTCGAGTTCAGTCACGGCATTTGCCCGGAGTGTTACGATCGTCTTGTCCAGCCGCAGTTGCAGAAGCTGGAAACCCACAGAGCCGAGAATGAAGCGTGAGGCGTGATGCGTGAAACGTGAGGCGTGAAACGTGATGCGTGAAACGTGATGCGTGAAACGTGAAGCGTGAAACGTGAAGCGTGAGGCGTGAAACGTGATGCGTGAAACGTGAGGCGTGAAGCGAGATGGGCCAGGTGACAGCACCTTGGGCGACAGCTAGGTGTCAGGGCCTTGGACTCCCAAGCACCTTTCCCATGATCACGGTTCACGTTTCACTCATCACGTTTCACGTTCTCACACCGGGCGCTTAAACCCACGTTCGATGTCCCGCAAACCCATACGCATGATGATCGGGCGGCCGTGCGGGCACGTCATTGGATTCTGCGTCTTCATAAGCTCGTCGATCAACCACTGCATCTTCTCAGACGTTAGCGGCATGTTCACTTTGATCGCCGCTTTGCAAGCAAGCTCCGCGGCGATCCCGTCGCGTATGCTCTCCAGTGTAGAGCCCCGGCGCTCGCGCTCGACCACCGTGAGCACCTCTCGTACAACCGCAAGAACGTCGCCCGCTCCAAGCCCCGCGGGCGCGGTCTTGATCGCAACTGTCCTGCCCGACAGCCGCATGGTTTCGATACCGATGTTTTCAAGCTCGCCTTCGACAATCGAGAACGCTTCAGCTTCCGACGGACTCAAGTCAAGCGTCGCCGGGATGAGCAGCGGCTGCAGGCCCGCCGCCCGCGCCTGCCGAGCGTCCCGAAACTGCTCGAATAAAACTCGCTCATGCGCAACGTGCTGATCAACCAACAGCAGGCCTTCTTCGTCAGTCGCCACGATGTAGCTGTCGCGGATCTGGCCCAGCGGCTTGATTCCGTGCCCAAACCCGGGCAGCGTGTTTCTTTCCAGCGGCGTTGCCTGGCTCCCCGGCAACCTCGAATCCGTCGCACAGTCGCGTTCGGTCACCGGTTTCCGATCCGCGTCCAGGCGATCTGCATAGATCGCATTCGCTTGTTCAATAAGCTCGCGCCTTTCGACTTGAACTCCGTTGACTTCGTGTAGCCTTCGATCATCGCTGGAAGCTCCGCATCCGCTCCTCGGCTCCTCCGCCTCCCCGCTCCATTCCGCCGTCCTTACGCTCTTCCACTCCCCTTCTCCGCCGCTCGTCCGCTCCTCTGGCCCCCAGCTTCTCCCCTCGCCGGCTGGTGCTCGCGAGACTCCGGGTACGTGTGTAATCGGCTGTGTAGACCGCAGCGCTTCGGCGACAGCATCGCGAACGAAAGCGAGCACCGCGCCTTCATGTAAGAACCGCACTTCCGTTTTTGCCGGGTGAACATTCACGTCGACTTCCGTTGGAGGGGCTTCAATGAAAAGAACCGCCGCGGGGTAGGTTCCCGAAGGCATCATCGAGCGATAAGCCTCACTGAGTGCGCGTCCGATTAATTGATCGCGCACGAATCGGCGGTTGATGAACAGGTACTGCGCATCACGCGACGAGCGTTGCTCCTGAGGGTTGGAAACGAAGCCCAGGACTTTCAACCCGTTCGCCTCGCGGTTTATCTCGACCAGCTTGTCCAGCAGCGCGCCTCCCAGCACCTGATAAGCACGCTCGTTAAGCGAGCGCGCCGCCGCTACACGAATCACGTCGCGCCCGTTGCCCACTAGCAAAAACGAAAGCTGCGGATTGGCCAGCGCGTAGTGTTGAACCAGGTTCGCGATGTGAAAGCTCTCGGTTGCATCGCTTTTCAAAAACTTGCGGCGCGCAGGGATGTTGAAGAACAGATCCCGTACTTCCACTTCCGCTCCGCCCGGCCATGCGATGTCTCGCACGGCTACCAGCTTGCCGCCGTTGAATTCGACTTCGGTGCCTTCGGTATCGCGAGCAGTTTTGGTGCGCAAGAACAAACGAGAGACCGAGGCAATCGAAGGCAGCGCCTCCCCTCGAAACCCAAGCGTGTTGATGGCCTCCAGGTCATCGGCGGTGCGCAGCTTCGAGGTGGCGTGACGTTCGAAGGCGATGATCGCGTCATCACGAGTCATGCCTTCCCCGTCGTCAACGATGCGAATCAATCGCTTGCCGCCCGCTTCGACTTCGATGTTGATCGAGCGCGCTCCGGCATCCAGCGCGTTCTCGAGCAGCTCCTTGACGACCGAGGAGGGACGCTCGACGACTTCTCCGGCGGCGATTTTGTTGGCAAGCGAATCGGGGAGTACCTTAATCTTCGACATTCGAGTTGGAATACTATCGCACGGCACAGGCGGATGACTACCGGGGTAGCATTGACTTGAGTCTGTGTCCCGCTAACTCCACTGGAAGAGTAATCGCCACATGCAGACTAAAGTCTATGCTACATCCTCGGCGGTTCCATCTTGCTCAAACCGAGGCCAGTCTGTTATCAGTACCGAGCCATGATCAAACACGTCGTATTCTTCAAATTCAAACCGGAAGCCGGCGCAACCGAGCGGCGAGCGGTCGTCGATCAACTCCGAGCGTTGCCTGACAAAATCGATGTGATCCGATCGTTCGAAATCGGCGAGGACATTATGCATTCGGCTCGCGCTTGGGACGTCGTGGAAATCGCGACCTACGATGATCTCGAGGCACTCGAAACATACACTCGACACGACGATCATGTTGAGGTCGTGTTGAAGATCCGGGAAGTCTGCGAGGCTGTCGGCTCGGTTGATTACGAGTATTGACCTAAGCCGTGGACGTATGGTCGTGGATAATCTTCCAGCCGCCGGCGAACTTTCGAAAGGTCAGCGTGAATATCCCGCTTTGCTCGCCGGTCGTCATCTTCAGATGAAATCGGCCGCGCACGAATGCCGCACTCGGGCCAAGCAACTCAATCTTCAGGTCCGAGAAATCCAGCTTGCCCATTTCGTTGCCTTCGCTCTGATAGCGTTTGCGATAGCGGTCGAGGGTCGACTCCCACCCCGAGACTGTGGTGCCGCCTGAATAAAAAGTGAGATCGG
>DATLWF010000510.1:0-6197 GCA_035576605.1 Blastocatellia bacterium
GGCAGGCTCGCCACCTCGCCACAATCCCCTCGACGTCTTCAGGGTGAACGAAAGCCCTCCACTTCCACCCGGTCACGTCGTCCAGAGCGGCGCCCACGTATTCCAGCCAGGACTTATTGAAGTAATCGTGGTAGCCGTCAGGCCTGGCGGTGTGAATCAGAGCGGGGATCGAATCGACATCAAAACCGATCTCGCTGCGGATTTCGCCTTTCAAATTCCGAGTTTGGCCCGAAATTGTTGCTGTCGTCATAACTCCTCCATCTGACGGCACCCTCTCGTTCCCCCCACTATTGAATCGATGGGGACGACCTTTGACACGTGCGACCGCAACCTCCTTAGGAGCGGCGAGGTGCCGCCGATCTCCTCAAAACTGCAACGTTCTGTCGAATTCGTCACGGAGCGTCGTATCTTCTAGTTGCTGTTGGCGTGACATGGTTCGCGTAGTCTCCTGTCCGTGGGCCTGGATCAGCGATTCGAGCTGATCACGGCCCCAAGATAACCGGCGGAGGTTTTCTGAGACACACCGATAACGGTAGAAATCAGACTGTATTTTTCCGTAGGTAAGATATAACCAGATCGAGTAATGAGTTCAGTTGCGACCAAAAAGGGACTTTACTCGCTCGGTCCAATGTGGACGGTCGCTGGGGAAAATAACGCGTCCGGGAACGATCAGAGTGATGGCGGTGCCCGTATCTGGGGAGCTGACCAAAGTGAATTTACTTCCGATTCGCTCAGCGCGTTCTTTCATTCCAGGCAGACCGAAGTGTCCTTCCTTACCTGTTTCCGCAATTTCGGGGTCGATGCCTGCGCCATCGTCGCTGATATGGAGGGTGAGATCATGCGCGTACTCAAGCGTTACATTTAACCGGTCACCACCTGAATGTGCACAGGAGTTTCGAATCGCTTCATAGCCAATCCGGTAGACTTCATCCCGAACAACGGGATGCATTTCTCGGGGATCTCCGGTTACGGAAAATGATATGTCGGCCCGACTCTGAATCCGGCATTCGTCGATTGCTCGGCGAAACGCGTCAGCCAGGTCATTCCTTTCGGTTGTTGACGCGCGGAGAGAGTTGAGCGCGGCGCGCCCTTCCTCGGTAGCCTGTCCCAACCATGCCGACAACTGTTCCATCGCTCGCACCATTCGCGCATTGTCGGACGGGTCTTTCAACGCGTGATCGGCAACCAGCTTGCTTCCCTGAACAGTTTGCAGGAATGTGTCATGGACTTCGCGTGCTACCCGCGTTCGCTCGGCCAGACGTTCATCAAACCGTGCGCCGATGGATCGAGAGATTTGTCTCACACGTAACCGATGAAACATGGCGACCACAAAGACTCCGAGCGCGAACATCGCCCCGATGAACCACCTCGTTTGGTAGAAAAACGGCTGCTGCGTGATGGTAAAAACCACTCCTTGCCGGTCCCAAATGCCATTCCGATTACATGCTCGAATATGCAACGCGTGGGTCCCGACCGGCATCGTGCTGTAGATTGCATGCGGAGCAGGTCCGGCATCGAGCCATTCCGAATCGACACCGTCCAAGCGGTATTGCAGGCGGATTTTTTCAGGTGATGAGATTTCGATCGCGGCAAAATCGATGTCGACATGATTCGTCCCCGGCGGCAAGACGAGTTCGCGGGTAGCGTGCTGCTTATTCCTGCCGATCGTTAACTCTTTCAGATAAATGGCCGGCTTCGCGGTTGTGGACGGTAAGCGGCTAAGATCGATCATCGCCAGCCCTTTCGGAGTTGCAGCCCATAGTCTGCGGTCGCCGGTCAAAGCCAAACTGTCCTGCGCTCCATTACTGGTTTCGGCCGTGGCTAAACCGTCGGCCATCGAAAACGCCTCGTAATCTAAAGGCGCGTCGTTTGGTCGCGGCTGTGAAAAATTGTTCAGGTAGATTCTACTGATAGCGTCGCCGCCGAACCATATTTCTCCTGTCTCAGTCTGGACCATGGTCCAGGCGTTCCGTAATTCTTTGATGGTGTAGGAAGTACCGTCGTCAGCAAGCCGAACAGTGACCGATTTAACACCGAGTGTAACAAAGAAGCCACCGTCTCGATCGGAACCCTGCGGAATGGCCAATACTCTCGATATATTATCGACGTTTTCAAAACGCTCGCCCACCAGTCGATCGAGGCCTTGTCGGGTTCCGGCCCAAATGACCCCAGTGCGGTCTTCAAGTATCCTGTAAACCGCGTTACCCGAAAGCCCGTCGGCAGTCGTAAAGTTACGGATCTTTCCATTCACCAGGCGACTAACACCGTTTCGCGTGGCGAACCAAACAGAGCCGTCTCGCGCTGCCACGACGCCTGCGACGCGATCATCGACTAATCCGTCATTCTTAGAATATTGAGTAAAGCTACCACTGTGGAAACGAAAAGCTCCGCCGCCCCATGTGCCAATCCAAAGATCGTGATTAGCGTCCTCGGCAAGGGCCCAAACACAGCTATTAAGCAGGCCGTTCTTTTCATTGAAGGTTTGAAAATGCTCTCCGTCAAAGCGTGAGATCCCTCCGCAATTTGCGCCCGTCCATACCGCGCCGTCATGAGCGACAAGCGCGGTCTGGATCACGTCGTTGGGCAGTCCGTCCTTGGTAGTGAACATTCGTATCGCCCGATCTTTAAATCGATAGAGCCCGTCGCCGTTGGTGCCAACCCACAAATTGCCGTCGCGGTCGCTGTAAAGGGACCTGACTTTCATCCCGGCGGCCACTAACTCGAGGCCCGCGGATGTCGCCCGAAAGAGGCCGCCCCCCTCTTCCTTTCCGATCCACACTGTCCCTTGCGCGTCTTCGTAAGCTCGTGACACGCCGTGTCCACCCGGCCCATAAGTTGCCAGCTTCTCGATTCTTCCACTGACCTCGCGAGCGACCCCCAATTTGGTGCTGTACCAGATGTTGCCGTGAGTATCTTTCAACGCATGAAAGATCTCGTTGTCTTTGATTCCGAGTCGCGCGGCGAGTTTCGGGTGAGGCACCACCTCAGAGCCGCGCAATTCGATGAAACCGTCTGCGGTGACAACCAGGAGATTCCCGTCTGGTGCCGCTTCGAGTTCTCGGATCTCGACTCGTGGCCCAACCGGCATGAACTGATGACCGTCGTAGCGAAACAGGCCATCAGCAGTTCCCACCCACATTTCACCACTTTTCGTAAAGCGAATTTGATGGCCTATGTTGCTCGCTTTGCCGGGACCTGGTTGATAGGAAGTCGATCCGGTAAGCGTGAACTGATCGAAATTGGAGGAAGGAATGCGAATCAAACCTTCATTAGTACCGACCCAGAGATCGCCATCCGGAGCTACGGCGAACGTAGTCGGTCTGGAGTCGAATTGATAAAAACTCGTTCCGTCGAAGCGAATCAAGTTAACGCCGTTAGTGCGCAGCCAAAGAAAACCATCACGCGTTTGCTCGATCCTATCTACTACGCTGCCGGGCAAGCCCTCATCAGTGGTGAAGTGCGTCCGGAGGAAATTCGACGCCGCTTGGTTTGGGTCAAGCGCAAAAGTGTAGTTACCAAAGATAAGAATCCACAGGGCTGCGAAAAGAACTCCTCCGATCTTCTTTGCATTGTTCATCACAACAGATCTGCAGACATCCGTCCAGACTTTATCGCACCCCGCCGGATCGAACGCCACCACACACCTGAGTAACCAGCCTATATTTTTCTATAGTTCATCGAACCCGATCAGAGCGGCAGCAGCCCGCGACGTACCGCGATGGTGACTGCATGCGTTCGATCGTTCGCACCCAACTTATCGACTATATTCTTGATATGAAAATTGACTGTGTTCTCCGAAATCGAAAGGCGATCCGCGATCTGCTTGTTCTTGCACCCATCGCGAATCAGTTGAAGTACTTCACGCTCGCGCGCTGTCAGGTCTTCCTGGCCCAGATGCTCGGCCAGAACGGCGGCGACTTCAGCAGGAACGTGTCGCTTGCCGGAATGCACAAGCCTTATTACCTTCAACAATTCATCCTGCGGCATGCTCTTGAGCACATAGCCGGAGGCGCCGGAACGGAGCGCCCGTTGGATCTCGCCGTCGCTATCGGAAGACGACAGCATGATGATCCGCGCATCAGGGAACTCTCCGCGAATTGCGATCATCGCGTCGGTTCCATTGGACCCTGGAAGCCGGAGGTCCATCAGAGTGATGTCGGGCCGATGATGACGAAATTCGGCAATTGCGTCGCAGCCGTTCGCCGCTTGACCAACCAGGAGCATGTCCGGCTCAGTCTCAAGAATCGTGGCGAGCCCCTGGCGAAAGACCGGATGATCTTCGACGCTCAAGATCCTGATTTGTCTGCCTTGAGACACCTGACACTCCTTTGGGCGAAGTTTACACCTCTGTTTATGGCAAGAGAAAGGAAATCCGATGGTAGATCTTGTGCATGTGGGTCCAAACAAGCTTGAGTCGATCGAGCGTCCGAGCCTGTTTGATGACGTATAGGACGCCATCGCCCGGGCCGTCGCGGCGGCGGCGAGCGATCCGGGACAGACGAGGGCCCTCAAGTTCCCGGCTAAGTCTTGAAACGGCGCTTGTCTATATTGAGCGCTTTGATTTTTGATTCCAGCGTCGAGGAAGGGAGCCCTAGCTGTGACGCCGCGCCGAACGGCCCCGACACTCGACCCTTGCATTCCATTAAAGCCGTCTCGATGGCCTCTCTCTCTTTCTCTTGCGTTGCCTGCGTTCGTGGCCGGTATATGCGTTGAATCGGTCGAACGGCGAATTGAGCCGCCGTTCTCCTTCCCAACAGCCATCGCTCATCAATGTCCAGCGCATCTGATCCGGAAACTATCACAGCACGCTCCACCACGTTCTGCAGCTCCCGAACGTTGCCGGGCCAGTCATACGACTCGACTATGTTCAATGTCTCCTTGCTGATTTTGTTGATCCGCTTTCCAGCCCGCTTGGCAAAGCGGTGAAGAAAATACTCCACCAGGAGAGGGATGTCCTCGCGACGTTCGCGCAATGGCGGCACTACAACCGGAAACACGTTAAGCCGGTAAAACAGGTCCGATCGGAATGTGTTGTGCTCGATGGCGCTCTCGAGGTCACGGTTCGTGGCTGCAATCACCCGGACGTTCGTAGTTATCGGCCAGCCGCCTCCGACCCGATCAAACTCACGTTCTTGCAATACGCGTAACAGCATCGCTTGAATCTCAGACGACAACTCGCCAACCTCGTCGAGGAAAATCGTCCCGCCGTCAGCCAACTCAAAACGGCCCTGGCGCCGTTGCACCGCTCCGGTAAACGCACCCTTCTCGTGACCGAAGAGTTCCGACGCAATGAGCGACGGGGGAATCGCCGCGCAGTTGACGCTGACGAAAGCACGAGATGATCGCCGCGATCGTTTGTGGATCGCTCGAGCGACGAGCTCCTTGCCAGTGCCGGTCTCGCCTGTGATAAGCACGGTTGAATCAGTTGGGGCGACCTTGGACACGTGCGTCAGCAACCCCCTTAGGAGCGGCGAGGCACCGACGATCTCCTCGAACATCGAGGTCTTGGCGATCTCCTCGCGCAGGACGATGTTCTCTCTCTCGAACTGGTCCTTCACCCCTTCTCCGTCGCCTACGGAGATACCCAAGGCCCTGCGCGACGAGGCGTAGATTCCAAACCGCGTTTCCGCAGACGTTGTGTCCTGGAATCGTTCAACATATTGGTTCACTGCTTCTGTTCCTCCCTGCCTTTTATCGTTACGGATGTAACGGCGAGCTGAAACGCCCTAATTGGAAATGTCCACGCGCCATTCGTACCACCTGGACGGATCGGGCATAAATGCACTGCGGGTCATTTGGCGGTCAATTGAAGACTGTGCTTGGAAATTGATCTCAATGTGACTGACGTTTGAGGCCCTGGCCCACCCTTATCCTCAAACCTTGGATTCTTTATGGCCACTCTGGCAAATGGTACACTCTTGCCGAATCCCGGTAACGTTCATGGAACAGGCTCGCACAAATCGTGTACGCCTCGGAGGCTTTGAGCTAGATCTCAGGACCGGTGAACTCTATCCGGTCGGGACGCCAGGCGGTGAGGGCAAGATCCTTCTCAGGGAACAACCCTTTCAAGTCCTGCGAATGCTCGTGGATCGCAAGGGTAAGATCGTAACCCGCGAGGAAATCAAACGGAAGCTTTGGCCCAATGACACGATTGTGGACTTCGACCACAGCATCAATGTAGCCATTGGGACTCTCCG
>DATLWF010000511.1:0-8682 GCA_035576605.1 Blastocatellia bacterium
GATTCCTACACCGCCGAGAAAGATCCGCAGCAGCGCATCGCCAGGTCGAACGAAGCGGCCGGCCGGCTGCGTGCTCTTGATGATCACCTGCGTCGCGCCGAGGCTGCCGCGTCCGGCGGACTCTCCGACTCGCGCGACAAGATCGGAGAGATCTTGAGCCGTCCCGCCTATCAGCCCGAGCAGGAGACGCAGATTGGAGCTTTCATCAAAAAAGTGTGGCGAAAGATACGCGAGGTTCGCGATGAAATCCTTCTTGCGCTGACGCGTTTGCTCGAGAGGCTGTTCGGGGCCGGCGCGGGTTCCGGCTGGATCTCCAAGGTGGTGCTGGTTTTGGTTCTAGGGACGGCGTTGATCGTGGCCGTGGTGCTCGCAAGAAGGCTCCGGCGGCCTCAACCAAAACGTAAGAAGACGAGGCTGGTGCTTGGTGAGGAGATTGCTGCGGACGGCACGTCTGGCGACCTTGCAGAGGCTGGACTCGCCGCCGCACGCGCGGGAGACTTCCGCACCGCGGTGCGCAAGCTGTACGTCTCGTTGCTATACGAACTGGGTGAGCGCAACCTTATTGAGCTTGAGGACAGCGCCACGAACCACGAATACCTGAGGAAGGCTTCCCGTTTCACGGCGCTGGCTGGCCCAATGCGCTATTTGACCGACCGGTTCGACTATGTGTGGTATGGAATGTTCCCATCATCGGAAGATGACTTTGCCGCATACCTCGCGCGCTATGAGGAAGCGATGGAGCGTGCGCGAACGCTGGGGGAGCAAGCTGCAAGCGCTTCGTGAAATGGCTAGCGTGATATGCCTTGTTCCGCACGAAGGGCGGGTGTTAGACTTGTTGTGTTTGGGGGTGCCAGGTTTCGACGGGGGTACTCCGAGGTGAAAGATGCATACCGCGGCCCATGCCCCGCGTTATCAAGCTTGGAAAAACACAATCGCGAATAGCGAACTAGCATTGGCTGCCTAATCTCAGCCACGTTTCCCCCGGCATCGCCTGTGTGCCGGGAAGAAGCGTAACTTAAGCAGGCTGCCCCAAAGGACCCGTGCTCAGGGGGCCGGAGGGTAAGATTAATCTGGGCTAGTTTGCCGTGATGCTTCGTTGCTTCCGCGGTTACGGCGAGTGAATCTTTAGGAAGCAACTAAGTATGTAGGTTCTTTCGCTGAGGGCTTCCGGACGAGAGTTCGATTCTCTCCACCTCCATTGAAGATTGTTTGCGCAGCGGCTTGGACACCTGTCGGGCGGATGTTCCCCTGAAACGAAGGGCGAGGCGTCCGCTTCTCGTTCGTAAGAGGTCAAACGATGACTGACCGGCCCGATGAAGCATCAAGACTTGCTCGCCTTTTGCGTGACATAGAGCAACTGGAAAAGACTCGAACGGCTTTATTGCAGCGGGTCGAGCGGACGCGATCCAGTCTCGTAGTGGCTGGCAATCGAACGGCAGCGATTCGTGCCTCCGTCGATTTGTTGTGCGATCACATCACCGACGTAGTGGCGTCGGCGGCAGAGATGTCGATGCTCGAGCATGACACACAGGCGGCGGACCGGGGCGTGGAGGAAGTCCGAAGGGAGTCATCGGGACTCGCGTTTGAGTCGGAGAGCTTGCAGGAGACGCTCGATGAAGCTGACGAGGAGCTTGAGCGGCTGTCGTCGATTTTGGTCGAACGCAGAGGTAAGCATTCAAAGGGACATTGAGGATTGCCGATTGTTAGATTTTCGATTGTCGATTTGGCGTCAGGTTGACCGGCAGATTGCGTTGTCGTAACGGGTTATGAGCAGAGATGGAAACCACTGACATCGCCAATCGGCACTCGGAAATCGACAATCGACAATCGGCCGCTCCCATCGGCATATTTGATTCTGGTGTGGGAGGCCTCACCGTTTTTCGCGCAGTTGAGCGGCGGCTTCCAAACGAGAGCTTGATTTACCTCGGCGATACGGCGCGCATTCCTTACGGGGTTCGCTCGGCCGCGACAGTTGAAAGGTATGCGCTCGAGTGCGCTACCTTCGTTCAGTCAAAAGGTGTAAAGGCGATTGTGATCGCTTGCAACACCGCATCGGCGCTGGCGGCAAACTATCTGCGGAGCAAATGTTCAGTTCCCGTTATTGGAGTAATACGACCGGGATCCCGCCGCGCGGTTGAACAAACTCGCAACGGTCATATAGGCGTCATCGCAACCGAAGCGACGGTCGCCAGCGGAGCTTACCAGCGTGCGATGCTCGCAATCCGGAGCGGGCTGGAAATAACTTCCCGCGCCTGCCCCTTGTTCGTGCCGCTCGCTGAAGAAGGCTGGTTGAATCATCCGGTAACGCTTCAGGTTGCCGAAGAGTATCTCTCAGACCTGCGATCGAGCAATGTTGACACGCTGGTCCTCGGCTGCACCCATTACCCGATACTTCGCCCGGTGATCGAGCGAACGCTGGGCGATCAGATCAAGTACGTGGACTCGGGAGAGGCTGTGGCGGAAACGCTGGCTCAGATGCTTCAAGAGCAGAGCCTCGCTTGCGAGAGCGGGCAACCACAAACCGAAGAGTTTTATGTCACCGATTCCGCGGCGAGATTTCGTCGCGTTGCGGAGTTATTTTTAGGCCGGCCGCTTGACTCGGTCGAGACTGTGGAGCTGGGTATTGTCTGATGAGCCATAAGAGATCCGGTGGGCGCGCCCACGATCAAATGAGGGACGTGAGAATTACCCCCGGCTTCACTCGGTATGCCGAAGGGTCGGTGCTGATCGAGATGGGCGCCACGCGGGTGATTTGTACTGCGTCGATTGATGATCGTGTGCCGTTGTTCAAACGAGGAAGAGGCGAGGGGTGGGTCACTGCAGAGTACTCGATGTTGCCACGCGCGACCGAGACTCGCACTCAGCGCGAGGCGGGACGGGCTCAGCTATCGGGCCGCACTCAGGAGATACAGCGTTTGATCGGGCGCTCGCTGCGCGCGGTAGTGCAGACCAATCGACTGGGCGAGCGAACCGTTTATCTCGACTGCGATGTGATACAGGCGGACGGCGGAACGCGAACGGCTTCGATCACCGGCGCGTTCGTGGCGCTTGTCCTCGCGCTCCGCAAGCTCTACAACGACGGCAAGCTTGCCGCGCCGCTCCCGGTCACTGACTACGTGGCCGCGGTCTCGGTTGGAGTGATGGGTGGAGAGCCGCTGCTGGATCTGGACTACAGCGAGGACTCGCGTGCTGAGGTCGACATGAACATCGTTCGCACGGGCTCGGGCCACTACATCGAGATTCAAGGGACCGCGGAAACCAAACCGTTCACCCACGACCAGATGAACCACATGACCGAGCTTGCGAGCCGCGGGATCGAACGGCTCGTCGAGGAGCAGCGCAAGGTGCTCGGGGATTTGCGATGAGGTTCAGCGAGGAGTTCAGGGTTCAAGTTCAGACTTGAGAGTTCAGGGTTTAGAGTTCAGGGTTCCAGGTTCAGAGTTCAGGGGTTCAGAGGATTCAACCTATTGGGGCCAACTGAAGGTTGGACCTCGAACCTCGAACCCTGAACCCCGAACCCTGTTGGATTGTGGTAGACTTTCTGCGGACTCAATTGCAAGCCAGCGTGATCAACAAAGCACTTGGAGGCACTATGAAGCACACAGGTCTGTTTGTCATGACCTTGGTTCTGTTAGGCGGAATCGCGTCAGCCGTCGCGGCCCAAAACGGTCAGGAGTTCACTGATCCGGCCGGGCAGTACAAGCTCACGCTGATTGGCGACTGGCGGGCGGTTTCTTACAACGATGCGGTTGGGCGTCAAAAGACCGAATTCGTGTATCGTGATCGCAGCGAAGGCTTGTTGAAGATAACAAGGGAGACGCTGCCCGGCGCTCTCAGTGATTTGGTCCGCCAGGAAGAAGAGAATCTCAAGATATACCGCTCCGGCTTTGAGGGTTCGGCGAGCGAACCGTTCGGTGGCGGCTCGCTCAGCGGCATTCGGTTGTCCTTTTTCAGCACCGAGGGCAACCGCAAGATGGCCAACACCTTTTACTACCTTCAAGACAAGAACGCGGTGTGGGTCCTGCGTTTCACCGGGAAGCGAGGGTCCCTTGACACCGTGCGAAATCTCACCGATCAAATCGCTCGAAGCTGTCGAGCCCTTTAATCGGTCCGGTCAGACCAGGCAATTTTTTTCAGATTCACTCGAGAAGCGCCGTTGCTCAACGACCGGCCAGATATGCCCCGACCTCTGATAACCGGTCCTCTCAGGGCGTGAGTGTCTTTTATGTTGGTTCTTCGCTGGAATTGACTTATCATCTGTCTTGGTATGTTTTGGCAAACAAACGAAATCCTCTCTTCTCTCGCTGGGTCTTGCCGAACCCGTAGTTCATTTTTGGAGGTTCAAGTAGGCGAATAGTCCCTCCGCCACTCCTGCCCTCCTTAAGTCACGCTGCAGACCAACCGATAACTGTCATGACCCCCTTTGGTCTTAGTGCTTCAAGTTCGGCCCGGTAAAGACCGGTCTGACCGAGAGGAAGTTCGCTTGAAGACTCAAGGTCCCGCCGGTGCCGGCTGGGACAGAACCATCCTTGGAATCTCTCTTGCCATCATTCTGCTGGCGCTCGTAGTGCTGGTAGGCTGGCTTGCACATATCCGTGCCGCCGTCCAGATCTTTCACGGTCTGATTCCCATGCAATACAACACCGCTTTGTGCTTTCTGGCGCTGGGAGCGGCGGGCATAGGTCTCTCGGTTCGGAGACGGCTGTTGCAGTTCGGCGGCGGAATCTTCGCTGCGCTCATGGGCGCGGGGGTGATTCTGGAATACGCGACCGGAATCTCATTCGGGATTGATACGATATTCTCTTACCCGTGGGAACAAACGTTGTCGAGTGACCCGGGGCGGATGGCGCTAACCACGGCAATCAGTTTCTTCCTGACCGGTGCCGCCCTAGTCATTCTTGCTGTGCGTCAGGGCTCCAACGCCATCTTCGGTATTGTTAACTCCATTCCGCTCAGCCTGGCTCTGACATCGCTCATCGGCTATTCATTCCAGATCAGTTATGTTCTCCCGTTTAGTCTCGGCTCACCGATGGCGCTGCATACGTCTGCGGCGTTTCTTGCCTACGGAATCGCGACGGTGGCTTATGCCTGGAAGTATGCGGAGCGCGGGCCGGATGGCTTGCCAAGGTGGAGCGCCGGCATCGGCGTGGCGTTGCTGCCGATGCTATTAGTGGGCGCCAGTGCCTTGTTTCCAGAACAGTCGTGGCGAGTCGTGCTGGTTGAGGCGCTTATTTCAATCGTCGGGGTGGCGCTGGTTACCCTGGCAGCACTAAAGCTGACAACGGCGAAGGTCGCATACAAGGGTCTGCTCATGATTGCGATTCCGTTGATCCTGCTCTTGATTTTTGTTGGGGTGGTCGTGCATATCAAGCACCAGAGTGAGTCGGCTCAAGTGTCGGCGCTACACGCAAACGAAGTCATTGGCGACTCGGAGTCTCTCCTGGTAAGCCTCGCCGAGGCGGAAAGCGCAGGTCGGGGCTACGTGATCGCCGGCGACGAAACCTTTGCCAATTCGTACGCAAGATCAGTGGAGTCGGTAACGCAGATGACCACACAATTGCGTATTCTCGTAAGCGATAACGCACTCCAGAAAGCAAGCGCTGAAAAGATCGAGCAGCTGGCGGCACTACGAATGGAGCAGGTCTCTCATCTTGTTCGCTTGATCAAGGCCGGCGACAAGAAGCAGTGCGAGGAACTCGTCAAAGGGGGTACGGGCGTCGCTGTGATGAACCAGATCCGCGAGGAAGTGGGAAAGTTCTCACAGGAGGAAGGCCGCTTGAACGCGGAGGCGCGCCAAATCCTGGAGACGTCGTGGCAAAGGTTAAGCTGGCTGCTGGTTTCCGGCACCGCAGCGTCGGTTCTCCTCGCGAGCATTTTGACCCTCTTGTTTAGTGGCGGAATAAGCAGGCGCCTGCAGCAACTCCGAGGCAATGCGATCAGCCTGGCGGCGGGCAAGCAACTCGCGGCGCCGCTCACCGGTCACGATGAAATCGCCGAATTGGACCGCGTCTTTCATGAAATGGCCGAATCGCTCGACGAAATGACCAGACGCGAGAAGGCGGTGATTGAAGGAACTACAGATGGGATCTTTGTAAAGGATCTCGAGCACCGCTTTTTGATGATCAATCAGGCCGGAGCGGGTCTCCTTGGCAAGACGGTGGCAGAAGTCATAGGTGCTTCAGCTCACGATGTCTTCGCTCCGGAATCAGCCGCGCGGATCATTGAGCAGGACAATGAGGTCCTTCTGCGAGGTGAGACCGCAACGTACGAACTTTTGGCCACGACCAAAGCTGGAGTGGAGCGGACTTTTCTGACTACCAGAGGGCCATACCGTGATCGGCACGGCAATGTTGTCGGCATCATAGGCATCAATCGTGACATAACCGAGCAAAAGCTGGCGGAGCAAGCTCTCGCGACCAGTGAGAAAAGGTATCGTGCTTTGGTCGATGAAGGTCAAGGTCTGATTTGTACTCACGATCTGGATGGCAAGTTACTGTCTGTGAATCCCGCCGCCGCTGAGTCGCTCGGCTGTACTCCGGGCGAAATGGTAGGCCGGAACCTGATCGAGTATCTGACGCCGGCAGCGCAACAGGTTTTCCCACACTACTTAAAACGCATCAGCTCAGAGCCAAACGTCGAGGGGTTGTTGAATCTAATTAACAAGCAAGGCGAAGAACGAATTTGGATGTATCGCAATTCGCGTATCGCGGAATCGGGGGCCATGACCTACGTCCTCGGCTACGCTCAGGACGTCACTGACAGTAAACAGGCCGAGGAAGAACTGCGGACGCTGACGCAGCGTCTGTCGCTCGCTATTCAGGTGGGCAACATCGGAATCTGGGATTGGAACGTTCAAACCAACTCGATTACCTGGGATGAAAGAATGTTTGACATCTACGGTATCGCCCCGGGAACCGCAATCGACTATAAGCGCTGGACGGAAGCTGTGGTTGCGGAAGATTTGGCGGCGACTGAAGCTGCGCTGCAACAGACCATAGCCCGGAAGAGCCAGGAAGTCGCAGAGTTTCGCATCGTCCGTTCAGACGGCTCTCTTCGCCATGTTCAGGCTGCTGAGGGTGTGATCCTGGATTCAGTGGGTAAGGTCGCTCGCGTAATCGGCCTCAATGTCGATATCACGGAGCGAAAGCGGGCCGAGGAAGCCTTGATAGAGAGCGATCGCCGATTTCGTGATCTCTTCTACGATGCCCCGGTCGGCTACCATGAATTAGATACCGAGGGACGGATCACCTGTGTCAACACAACGGAACTATTGATGCTCGGCTATTCCTCAGAAGAGATGATCGGACACCATGTCTGGGAGTTCATTGAAGAGGCAGAGATCGCTCGAATGACCTTCGCGGAAAAGCTTGCTGGAAACAAACCACTGCGCAATGTTGAGCGCTCCTTTCGGCGTAAGGATGGGACGTTTATGGCAGTGCAGCTTGACGATCAGATGCTCAATGACCCGAGCGGCCGAATTATCGGGATTCGCGCGACCATGCAAGACATCGTCGAGCGCAAGCGAACTGAGGAAGCGTTGACACAGAGTGAACAGCGTTTTCGCGACCTCTTCGAAAATGCCAGTGACGTAATCTATACCGCCGATTTTAACGGCAATTTCACTTCACTTAACAGAAGCGGCGAGCTAATGACGGGCTATACGCGAGAAGAAGCTCTCCATCTCAACTTCTCCCAAATTGTCTCACCGGAGTCACTCAAACTGGTGCAAGAGATGACCAGACGCAAATTCGAGAGCAATGAGGAAACTGTCTATGACGTAGAGTTCTTCAAGAAGGGCGGCGAGCCTTTGCTCGTAGAGGTCAGCTCCCGAGCGATCTACGAAAACGGCAAGCCGGTCGGCATTCAGGGCATTGGCCGCGATATCACCCAAAGGAGACAGGTCGAAGCCGATTTAAAACAGGCGCGCGACGCCGCGCTGGAATCAGTGCGGCTCAAATCAGAATTCCTCGCCAACATGAGTCATGAGATTCGCACTCCCATGAATGGTGTCATCGGCATGACCGGTCTGCTGCTCGACACGGACTTGACTGCTGAGCAACGAGACTACACCGAAACCATCAGCGCCAGCGCCGAAGCATTACTCATAATCATTGGTGATATCCTGGATTTCTCAAAGATCGAGGCCGGTCTCCTGCGCTTTGAGAAAGTTGACTTCGACCTGCGCGCCGCGGTTGAAGCAACGGTTGACGTGCTGGCCGAAAGGGCGCAAGCGAAGGGTCTGGAACTGGCGTCGCTGGTACACCGGGATGTGCCCACCGCGCTGCAGGGCGATCCTGGTCGACTGCGGCAGGTGCTGACTAATCTGGCCGGCAACGCTGTTAAGTTTACGGAGCGAGGCGAAGTCGTCGTTAGCGTGAAAACAGTAAGCTTAACCACGTCGCACGCCACGTTACGCTTCGAGATCCAGGACACCGGCATAGGCATCTCGAAAGAAACGCAGCGCGGATTGTTCCGCGCCTTCACTCAAGCCGACGGCTCAATCACGCGCAAGTATGGAGGCTCAGGATTGGGATTGGCGATCTCCAAACAGCTGGTTGAGCTGATGGGCGGCGAGATGGGAATCGAGAGTACGCCTGGCCGCGGTTCCACCTTTTGGTTTACCGCCGAATTCGAGAAACAAAGCAAGTCCGCGATGGTCGGCGAGACAGGCCGCAGTCTTTC
>DATLWF010000512.1:0-11817 GCA_035576605.1 Blastocatellia bacterium
CGTCGCCTTTTACTTTCACGCTGCCGATGTTGATCTGACCGGCCGGCGCTTTCAGGCTGACTGCTGCGCCGCGCTGAAAGTTCTCGCCCTTGATGATCAATCGCCCGCCCGCTGCGTCGTACGAACAAGCTTGCGGATTGATTATCGGCGTTGGTCCCAGGGATTGGCCGAGCCACGCTAGCGATTGGCTGCTGAAACACAACAGCGCCGCGGCAACCAGCAGGCTCGCTCCCGTTAGCAAGTGCCTTCTTCGTCGCATCAGTCCCCGCCTGATCATAGCAATGATTCCCAGGTAATCTCGCAAAGGTCGGAATGAATCCTGACTCGTTAGTCCGGCGAATTTTCGGCGGCAAGTTTAGCCGATACGCCAAACCGTTGCAAGCAGAACTATAGCGGACCCCTGGATAGTCAGCCTGTTCTTGACTTTGAAATTGCAAGGTGATATTTTGCGCCGCGTATTAGAGCGAGCATTTGAAGACGGGGTTGGGTACCAGGGCACACAATCACACGTTCTTCCTGAATTTCACAGCGCGAATCATGCGTCGAGTCTTTGATCCATTCCAGTTTGAGTTGCTGTGGTAGAGATTCTACAGTAACAACCCAACAGGGACAGTATGCGACTGAGGCTGATCGTCATCGCTCTATACACATCGGCTCTGATAGGATTCGCCGCTGGCTACTCCAGATCGTTTGCATTCTCCTTTGGTTCGGACGCGACGACGATACAACAGCAAAGGCCGGTTCTCGGATTGGACCTCGACGGCAAACGAGGACTGGTGCTCTTTCATCACAACCCGCACGAAGACCAGGGGCGCATCGCCGATTTCAACCCTCCGTTTCTGAACAAACCTGCCGGTGGCCTTAGCTGCGTGATGTGCCATCATCGCAGAGATACCACCGACCCCTCGAAAGCGGACACTACCGACATCACCGACATCAAGCAGTTTCAGAAGTGCTCGAATTGCCACCGGTCTGAAGGGGACGCGCGCAACTTCTACGATGCGGAGGGCTACGAGCTGAGCAACCGCGAAGCTTACCACCGACTCTGCGTTGGCTGTCACATGACCAAGGCCGATCTTGCGTCGAAGGGTTTGTATCGCGCGATCGAAAAGATTCCGCTCAAGTGCGGCGATTGCCACGACCGCGAAGGCGCCTTCGCAGCACGCACCGACGTGATTCCCCAGCCCCCGGCGGAGCGCCCGCGGCGGATCTTCGACCCGGAGCCCCCGGTCGTAAAAGTCGCGCCTTTCCCGACACCTGTCGATTCGCCGCCGGGTTACGCCGGACCGTCGAGGATCGAAAACCCCAAACAGGAGACCGCCGATGCGATGCCCAGGGCGGACCGCTGGCGCATCGGCTATCCGGACGACGCGCGCTACGCCAAGGGCGCGGTTTACAACCCATATCGGCAGAACGTGCTCAAGGGCGACTACCCGATATTTGGCCAGCACAACTTCTTCGTGCTGACTGCTGAGAGCGAGTCGCTGGTAAACGCTAAGCGCATCCCGGTGCCCAGCAACGTTTCCGCTCAGCGGCCCGATAGCGAAGAGTTCTTCGGACGGGGCGGCCAGTTCTTCTTCAATCAGAATTTCATACTCACATTCGAGTTGTTTCACGGCGACGTATCGTTCAAGCCCATCGATTGGCGCATTCACATCACGCCGGTTTTTAACATCAACTATCTCCACACTCAGGAAAACGGGATTGTCAACGTCGACTTTCGCCGAGGAAATACGAGAACCGATGGCTACATTGCATTGCAAGATGCCTTTGGCGAGGTCAGGCTGGGCGACACAACCCGAGTCTTTCCTTTTCTGTCCGGTGGGAGACCCGATGACAGGAAGAATGCGTATTTCGACACGACCACAGTCAGAGCCGGCATACAGCCGTTCATCAGCGACTTCAGGGGGTTCATCTTCAGCGACACAAACCTCGGCGTTCGTCTGTTCGGCAACTATGCGAACAACCGATATCAGTTCAATGCGGCGTACTTCTATATGCTCGAGAAGGACACCAACAGCGAATTGAACACGCCGCACTTCCGCGACCAGACCGTGTTTATCGCGAACCTCTTTCGACAGGACACCAGGTACCACGGATACACAACGCAGTTCAGCTTTCATTACAACGACGACCGTCCAACCCGTCACTTCGATGAGAATGATTTTCTCGTGCGGCCCGCACTGATCGGCGATGTGCGGCTGCACGGTATAAAAGCTTACTATCTTGGTTGGGCCGGCGATGGGCATATGGGTCGCTGGAATATTTCTCACGCATTTTATCAAGCGCTGGGAACTGATTCGCATAATCCGATTGCCGGGCGAAAGACCGACATCAACGCGCAGTTGGCAGCGGCCGAATTATCGCTCGATCGCGATTGGCTGCGGTTCAAAGGCTCGTTCTTCTGGGCGTCGGGCGACAAGAAGCCGTTTGACGGCACCGCCCGAGGATTCGACTCGATACAGGATCATCAGGAATTCGCGGGAGGCGCGTTTAGCTTCTGGAACAGCCAGGGGATTCCACTGACCAACACGGCGGTGCTGCTGACAACGCCCGGCAGCTTGCTGCCCGATTTGCGAAGCAGCAAACTCGAGGGGCAATCCAATTTCGTCAACCCCGGCATATTTGTTTACAATCTGGGCGCCGAAGCGGAGGTGACGCCGAAGCTGCGAGGGATCTTTAACATGAACTACTCGTACTTTCATCACACCGAGCCGCTGTCGGAGATGTTGTTTCAGCCGAACATTCGAAAGCCGATCGGGTTCGACTACGGCGTAGGCGCTCTATGGCGGCCCTTCTTGAGCGAGAACTGGATTATCTCTGGAGGAGTTTCGTCACTTATTCCCGGCACGGGATTCAGGGATATCTATAGCTCGAATTGCAACACCGGGCTTTGCGGAGCGAAGTCGAAGATTCTTTATTCGGCATTTGTGAAGTTGAAGTTTACGTATTGAGCCCGTCGAGCGCCGTCGGTGGACGCCTTCTGGTTCGATTCGACAACAAGGGCATCGAAAGGGATGCCCTACAGGCCGTTGGTGTAAATGATGAAGGCATCGAAGAATCGCGCAATGAAACTGGTGTTGATTCTGGCGTTGGCGTGTCTGTACTCGGTCGCCGGTTTTGCGGGCGCCAGGGTCGCGGCGAATCATGGTCAATCATTGAACGAGTCGAATTCCTCGGATGACTCCACCAGTGCGCCAGCGCCCGCCGCCAACCCCCAGACTTCTGCTCCGTGTGACCCGACAGCCCAAAAGTCCTCGCTCTGGGGGATGAGAGCGTCCGAAGCAAGATGCCGAAGCCTCGGTTGTGTTGATTGCCATCAAGGCATCGAAGACATGCACAACGGCAAAGTGAATCTCGGCTGCATCGATTGTCACGGCGGTCACGCCGAAGTCAGATTGCCGGCGGGCGCGCAGAAGGGGTCGTCGGAATATAAGGAGGCGCAGAGGAAGGCTCACGTCCAGCCGCGTCTGCCTGATCTCTGGAAGACTTCGGCTAATCCAAAGGTGTCATACGCCAGTGTGAACAAGGAGAGCGCCGAGTTCATACGTTTTGTAAATCCGGGCGATTTGCGCGTTGCCGTGATGAGCTGCGGGACAACGGATTGCCACACGCGCGATGTGCACAACGTCGGCAAGAGCATGATGACCACAGGAGCGATGCTGTGGGGCGCTGCGCTTTACAATAACGGTTCGTTTCCACTCAAGAATTATCGCTGGGGCGAAAGCTACGCCGCCGACGGCACTCCTCAACGGCTTATCACGGTTCCGCAACCTACAAAGGAGGAAACGGAGAAGAAAGGTGTTCTGCCGTTTCTCGATCCACTGCCGCGGTGGGAAATCACTCACATGGGCAACATCCTCCGCACGTTCGAGCGTGGCGGCCGCAAAGCTGCCGAAGTCGGAAATCCCAGTCCCGAGGAATCGCCCGGCAAGCCCACCCAGAATCTCCTGAGCCCTCGCGGGTTTGGCACGCTACTTCGAACTGATCCGGTGTTCCTTGGTTTGCAAAAGACTCGCTTGATCGATCCGATGCTTTCTTTGTTCGGCACTAACGATCAGCCGGGAGATTATCGGTCGAGCGGCTGCACCGCCTGTCACGTCGTCTACGCGAACGATCGAGACCAGTTCCACTCGGGGCCCTTCGCGCAGTTTGGACACGACGGCGCGACTCAGACTGACGACGCGGCGTTGCGAGAGGCGCGCGACAGCAAGGAGCCTGGCCATCCGATCAAGCATCAACTCACGCGAGCTATACCTTCGAGCCAGTGTGTCGTTTGTCACATGCATCCGGGTACTCTGGTGCTGATGAGCTACTACGGCACGACCTGGTGGGACCTGGAAACAGACGGCGAGCACATGTACCCGAAGCCGGGCGAGAAAGGATACGAGAAGCCCTCCCCTGCTGAGGAGCAGCAGATTCTGTCGCGCAACCCCGAAGAGTCTGCGCTTCGAGGCAAGTGGCGGAGCGTCGACTTTCTCCGCTCGATTCGAGATGAGATCAATCCCAAGCTGAAGCGCACCCAGTTCGCCGACTTCAACGGCCACGGCTGGGTCTTCCGCAACGTCTTCAAACACGATCGCAAAGGAAACTTCCTGGATTCCGACGACAATGTAGTGACCGAGGTCGACGCGGACAAATTGAAGCGCGCGGTTGAAGGAACTACCGAGGACCCTGTGAATAAGGGCCTGCCAGTCCACCTGAAAGACATTCATCTGGAAAAGGGCATGCACTGTGTTGATTGTCACTTCAAGCAGGACAATCACGGTAACGGAAAGCTGTATGGTGAAGTGCGCAATGCAATCGAGATCGACTGTATTGACTGCCACGGAACAATAACCAAGCGGGCGGATCCCACTTCCAGGGATGCGCGAACCTCGGCAGCGGCCGGCGGCAATCCGATGCTCAAGTACCGGGAGCTCGAGTCGGGCAAGGACCGTTTCTTCAAGGACAAAGACGGAAGCCTCTTTCAGCGCGCCGCAGTCACCACGGACAAAGACGGCAAGCCCGTTGTCTGGCGGGTCAAGCAGGTGATGGACACTATCACCCAGGGCAGCCCGGATTACAACGAGAAAGCCGCGCTCGCAAAGACGATCCGTAAGGACAACCGCACGTGGGGTGTGGCAGCGGGAGGGCTCGACGATGAAACGAAGCTCGCGCATGGCAACAGCAGCATGACTTGCTACACCTGCCATCTTTCGTGGACGCCCAGTTGTTACGGCTGTCACTTGAAGATGAAGGCGAATCAGGAGCGCCCGATGCTCCATAATGAGGGCGAGTCGGAACTTCGCAACTGGACCTCTTACAATTTTCAGACGCTGCGTGACGACGTTTTTCTGCTTGGGCGTGACGGCACGGTGACCGGACATCGATATGCCCCGGTGCGATCTGCTTGCGCGATACTGGTCACCTCTCAGAATCAAAACCGCGAGTGGATCTACTCCCAGCAGCAGACTGTCTCCGAAGAGGGTTACAGCGGTCAGGCTTTCAGTTCGCACTTCCCTCACTCGGTGCGGACGAAGGAGACCAAGGCTTGCGACGATTGCCATCTCTCCGCCGGTAACAACAACAACGCGTGGATGGCGATGACTCTTATGCAGGGAACGCAGTTCTACAACTTCATGTACCGCTTCGTTTACACCGCGCTTGGAAAGGATGGCTTCGAAGCCGCGGTGGTGACCGAGCGAGACGAGCCCCAGGCGGTAATCGGGAGTAATCTGCACAGAATGGCTTTCCCGGAGGAGTACAAGAAACACAAAGACCGGCACGAGGAATTGCAGGAGGCTTACGAGCATCCAGGTAATGATATTTCTCGCGGCCTTATGCCGTTTGCAAAACAGGAGACCGAAGTCCTCAACCTTCAGCTCAGAGGCGAGTATCTGTATGCGGCTACGGGCAAAGGTGGGCTGCGAGTTTACGATGTTGCCAACATTGACCAGAAGGGATTCTCGGAACGAGTGACCACCGCGCCGGTTTCACCGATGGGTCAGCGTTTGTACGTCAAGACTAAGTACGCTACCGCGGTCGCTTCTCCGTCGACACTCGCGGTCGATCCGACTGCGTCGCTGCCCGACAGTATCTTCCCGAAAAAGTACAGAATCCATCGGCCTGAGAATCAAGAGGCCGTCAACCGCGACGATAAGCAGCCAATTCATCCGCTGTACGCCTTCCTCTATGTGACCGACAAGTACGAGGGTTTGATACTGGTGAACGTGGCGACGCTTCTGGACGGCAATCCTACTAATAACTTTCTCAAGCGCACGCTGACCTGGAATCCGAACGGAGTGTTGAACGGTGCGAACAACATCACGATTGCCGGGACTCACGCATACATAACCTGCGATCGCGGGCTTGTCATCGTCGACATCAATAATCCATTCGAGCCCCGCGTCGTTGGCGAGATCGGAGCGCCCGCGTTGAAGAATCCGCGGGCGGTCCAGATTCAATTCCGTTATGCGTTCGTCTGTGACGCCGAAGGCGTGAAGGTCATCGACGTGACCGATCCCGATCACGCACGAGCTGTCGAGGGCGCGGTAGTACCACTTGCCGAAGCCAACAATATCTACCTGGTTCGCACCTACGCCTACGTTGCGGCGGGCAAACAGGGACTTGTCATCCTCGACATCGAGAGACCGGATCATCCTCGAATCGATCAGATCTTCAATGGCAACGGTCAGATCAACGACGCGCACGATGTGAAGGTCGGGATGACGAACGTCAGCTTGTTCGCCTACATCGCGGATGGTCACAACGGTCTTCGGGTCGTTCAACTCACATCGCCTGAATCGACGCCGGGCAACTACGGCTTCAGCCCGAAACCCAATCCGGAGCTGATCGCTACCGCGCATACTCACGGTTCAGCGTTGGCGATCTCAAAAGGGCTTGATCGAGATCGCGCGGTCGATGAGAGCGGAAATCAGCTCGCGGTGTTTGGGAGACGTGGCGCGCGGCCGCTGAACTTCGCCGAGATGATGCGAATGTATACGATCGGAGGCAAGCTGTTCACCGTGCCCGAAATCAAAGATGCCAACATCAAAGATAACCGCGACATTCGGGGCTTTTACGGCGCTCCCGTGCAACAGACGAATGTGGATGCGAGCAAGATAACGAATACCGGTCCGCCCAGGTGACAACGCGAAGGTGGCGGGTTCAAGTCCGAGATATACGATGAGAGTCAAGCTGGCAGTTCTAACCCTGTATGCGATCGCGATAGTTACGCCTTCTGTCCTGCTGGCGCGCACGTCCGAGCAGCAAATCGATTGCAACAGGATTACAGGCGATGACGCAACTGCGCGGATCGTCAGGCTCGATCTCAACGGAACACGCGGCGTTGTCTTGTTCCGGCACAGGCATCACGAGGGGTATCTGAATCCGAGCAGCAACTTCCCGCATCAGGCACAGAAGGGTTCTGAGTGCATCGGCTGTCATCACAAGCGCACGGAGTTCGGCGGAGTGCCGATCCTCGTGAAATGCATCGCGTGTCACGGCGGCGAGGGTGATCCGAACAATCCGAAGAACAGAGACTTGGATGAGGAGTGGTCCGAAAGGGCGTATCACGATCTGTGCATCGGATGTCATCGAGCATCGAACGAGAAGGGCATCGTGAAGTGCGACAAGGCGCCCGTGGCTTGCAACGAGTGTCACGGACCAACTGGTTAGGAGAGGATTAAAAATTGAGAGCTGAAGACTGCAAATTGAGAATTGGCGGAGTCGGGAAGGCGGTCGCGCGGAAAGCTTAAGAGGGAATTGAAATTGACAGCTGAAAATTGCAAATTGATAATTGCCGGAGTTCGAAGGGCCGCGGCGCAAATTTTCAATTTTCAATTTTCAAATTTCACCTTTCAACGCTGTGTTGCGCTGAGCGCCCTGATGGCGCTCGGGGCCTGGGGGCTTACATCATCTCGAGCTGAAGAGGCTAAACTGTTCTCGATTTCGCAAGCCAGAGACCGAACCGGACACGGGAGCTTTCCTCACGACCAGAAGGAGCACATAAAAGTTCAGTGCGCAGATTGTCATCTCGCAGCTAAGGAGAAGCCGAGGAACACCGATCAACCGATGGCCAGGGACTTTCCCCATGCCGTATGCGTCAAATGTCATAACTTCGCGGCTGAGTTTTTCAAGGCGGCGTTCGGCCAGCCCAGCCGTTTTTGCGGCGTCTGCCACGAGACGAGGCGCATCTCGAATGCCGATAAAGCACTTCGGCCCGGGGTGTTCCCTCGACCTAAGATAAGCGATTTTGAGGATGAGTTTTCACATAAGGCCCATCGGAAGATTCTGCCCGCCGGCTTTCGCATCGTGCCGATCAGCAATCCGCCCTACGGCTCTCAGTTCACGTCGGGCGAGAGCCCACGTTGCACCGACTGTCACGTGCAGATCAGAAAGCCTAAGCCTGATGAGAAAGAGATGAAGACTGAGGAAAGCCACCCGACGTGCTTTGTGTGTCATGGCGGCGCGCCTCCCGAGCCGCGAAGGATATCGGCGGAAACGTTTCCGTACGCGAACGACTGCAAAGTGTGCCATGAGCTGCGGGTGTCCGATGTGGGTCGTCGCTCGCGCACTTTGTTCGGAAGCATCAAAGGCTTCAGGCACTACGACCACGACATAGATATTCGCCCGAAGAAGCGAACTGATTTTCCGCTTCCAACGGCGCCTGACCGTCTGTGCTCAGAGTGCCACAAGCCTGCGGACCAGGTCGAAAAGCTGATTGATATCAGGCTGCCAGAGGCCGGTTACTGCGATAAATGTCACATAAACAACAAACCCGGGCTGCCCGGGAAGCTGAGCGACGACATCTTGAACAAGCTCAGGGGGAACTGAACAAAAGGCTAAAGGGCGCGAAGACGACTGCGCGAGACGAAAACAGTTTGAGGAGGCGGTTTCCGATCTGGTGTCTTAGTGCTTTTGTTCCTTGACGCTCAATCCGGTTGCTACATGCGAAGCGAAACTTCAAAGCGGATAGTTGTGGTCGCGGCGTTCATTCTGTTTGCCGGCCTGGGGGCTTGCCGGAGCACGAAGCAAAACCTGAACAAGCCGCCCGAGAGCGCCGCCCCGCCCGCGGCGCCGGTAAGCCAGTCGCCCTTCGACATCGTGGACTCGAAGGTGATCGAAACTGTTTCGCCGTTCGACCACAACCGCAAAGAGCACAAAACCAAAACGCAGGACTGCGCAGCTTGCCACGTGCGCGCGACCAACGATCCCAAGCCGGTGCTGCCCGGACATCCAGCCTGCTTTGAATGTCACGCCAGGGACTTTTCCAACTTAGAAAGCAAGATGTGCGTGGTTTGCCACAAGACGCCGCCCACGAAAGCCTCGCTTATCGATTTCCCGGCGCGACTCGCTCAATTCGGGATCAAGCGTTTTTCGCATCGCGATCACATGGACCCCGAGAAAATGAAGAATCAAATGGATGCGCAGAAGATGCCCGAAGGCGAGCCGAAATGCAACTTCTGCCACCGGTTCGACGATCAGGGCCTCAAAGCGAGCATGCCAAAGCACCCGGACTGCTACTCATGCCACAATCATCAGCCGGATCAAAAGTTCGGCGCGTGTGGCTCCTGTCACGTCAAGAAGTCCGAGGGGATGCAGTACGGTGCGACGCTCGGCACGGCGTTCAGCCTGTACAATTTTAGACACGGACCCCACCTCAAGAAGGCTTCCTGCGACAAGTGCCATAGAACGGTGGAGGTTCCAGCCGGTCAGCTTCGGACTGACATTTTGGAGATCAACACCGCGCGGGGGCAGAGGCATCATTCGATTTGTTGGACTTGTCATGTTCAGGCAAAAGAATCGGTTTGCAGCAAATGTCACGTCGGCTCCCTGCCTTTCTGAGATCAGACAGGGACGGTATGGAATTAAACACAAGGCACGAAGTCACGGGAGGCGTTCTTATCTTCAATGACTTCGTGCATTATTGTTTAATCCGTTCTGACGCCCGCGCGATACGAACAAAGGTAATGACCCATGCCGCGTGAACATAAGAGTCGCCGCGACGTACTCAACGCCATCCGAGACTTGCCTTCTCTAAAGGATCTGCTTTCTCAGCACGATGGCCATTTCGATCACGAGCTTGACCTCGAAGTGAGCGTGTACGGGCGCAACTACGGCGGCAAGAAAGTGGGCCCGTACCTCCGCCTGCTGACCTACGATCCGGGCGAGGCCGTAATGACCACGGGCGAATGGGGCGGCAACACCTTCTTCTTCGTGGTCAACGGCGTCGCGGAAGTCTACATCAAAGGCGCTAACGAGCAAGAAGTGAAAGTAGCAGAGCTGGCGCCGGGCACTCAGTTCGGAGAGATGAGCGTGCTCGCCGGGGTGCCTCGCAACGCGACGGTGAAGGCTGGCGGCGGCAAGCCCGCGCAGGTGCTCGAGATCCACCGCCCGGCGTTGCGTTTGCTTCGAAAGCTCCCCAAGTTCGGAGAGAACCTCGATAACACATACCGGAATCACGGCAGAGATGCCGCGCTCGAAAGCCTGAAACTAATGGGCGGACTAAGCGCGGAGATGATGAGCGAGCTCAGGAATTATTCCTCGTTTCGCGTTTTTGGAAAGAGCCATGTACTTTTCCATGAGAACGAACCAATCAATCGCATCTACATCATCAGAGTTGGGTGGGTGCAGCGCACTCAGTCCAGCACCGGGGGCAAAGAGGTTAAGGACTTCATAGGTCACGGCTTCTGTTTTGGCATCGAAGGCGTCGCAAGGGACGCAAGCTGGCCCTACGCCGTGACCCTGATGGGCCGCACCGAAGTTCTTGAAATACCCGTTGCAAGACTGCGTCAGAACTTTGCGCTTCAAGATGCAGTGCTCAAAATGATTTCCCAACACACGCCTCCCCCGGTAGGCGCCTTCGTGAACTACAAGCCTGCGGTTCATGAAGCGATGCTCGCGGCGCAAGAGAGGCTCATAGACACCGGACTCGTAGACGGAACGAACCTGCTCGTGATGGACATGGATCTCTGCGTGCGCTGCGGCAACTGCTCGCTCGCCTGCCACAAGATCCACGGCCAGTCTCGACTCATGCGCAGAGGCGTTCACGTCACTCGCCTCGAGGCTCCTCGCGCCAGCGCCGTTCAAAGCGCGCTCTCACCGGAAGTATGCATGCATTGCGCGGACCCGGAATGTTTGACAGGCTGCCCGACCGGCGCGATAGGCCGATTCGATTTGGGCCAGGTGGATATTGATCCGAAGACCTGCATCGGATGCGGTGACTGCGCGACCCAGTGCCCCTACAACGCGATCTCGATGGTGCCGCGCAGACCAAAGGAGGCTGCAAAAACTGACGGCGGTTTCAAATCAAAGCTTCAGGATTTTTTGAGGATCAAACCCGATCCGATTCCGCCGCCGGCTGACGCGACCGAGGACCTGGTGGCGATCAAATGCAACCTGTGCAGCGACCGCGCGACAATGAATCCTCCGGGCGCCAAGACTCGCGCATACAGTTGCGAAGAGAACTGTCCAACGGGCGCGCTTGCTCGCATAAAGCCGCGAGAATATTTCACAGAGATAGGTCAGATCGAAGGCTTGCTGCTTGTGGATAAGACGCACGCTTACGGCCGCAACATTCACAAGTCCGACGGGCCGAAGCGCTTGATTCACATTCTGGGAGTCTTACTGACAGTAGCGGCGACGGGCGCGACGATCTTCGGGCTTCAGCGTTACGGACTTGGTGAGCGTATCGTCAGCTTTCTCAACATGCGCTGGATCACCGGCATAGTTGGCCTCGTTGGAATCGCGGCGGTGATGACGTATCCTATGAGGCGGCAAATCTATACAAAGCGAGCGGGGCCGCTGCGGTACTGGATGCTCACGCACGCATAC
>DATLWF010000513.1:0-14498 GCA_035576605.1 Blastocatellia bacterium
CGGATCGACGAAGGCGCAACCGAGAGGTTCACCGTCACAGCCACGCCCGCCGCAAGAGAATTCCTGTTAGCCGAAGGAACTGACTACCGGTACGGCGCTCGTCACTTGAAGCGAGCGATCGAGCGGTTTGTGGTCCATCCGCTTGCGAACCTTTCCGCAACCAGACAGGTGCGTTTGGGAGACGTAGTGATCCTGGACGTGGATCGGAGCGGCAAGAAGCTGGCTTGCTTCCGCGATGACGGCGAGACGAGCCTCGCAGCGGCCGCACTGCAATCGGCTCATTCGCTGAGAGTCGACTTAAGAGACCGCATCGCGGCTTAGTCCGAGGCGTGGTCGCATCCAGCGAGGAACACCGCATAGAGAAAGTAAGAAGACCATGTCACAAACGTCACCACAAACATCGACGCAAACTTCGACCTGGAACATTGACCCCGTTCACTCCACAGCGGAGTTCAAGGTTAAGCACATGATGATCGCCAACGTAAGGGGAACCTTTTCCAAAGTGTCGGGGGTCATAACCTTTGATGAATCTGATCTGACAAATTCCAAAGTTGAAGCGTCAATCGAAGCAGCCTCGATCGACACGCGGGATGACCAGCGAGACGCACACCTGAGAAGCGCCGACTTCCTTGACGTTGAAAACTATCCACGGCTCTCCTTCGCGTCTGCCAGTGTCAAAAAGGCCGGAAACGGAAAACTTTCCGTAGAAGGCGACTTAACCATTCGAGGAGTGACGCGAAGAGTGGACTTTGCCGTGGAGGGACCCACGCCACCTGCAAAAGATCCATGGGGGAATGTTCGAGTAGCAATATCCGCCACCACAAAAATAAACCGTAAAGACTTCGGTCTGACATGGAATGCCTCGCTCGAAACCGGCGGGATTCTCGTTGGTGACCAGGTGACCATCACTCTGGAAGCGGAGTTCGTAAAGGCTTAACCACATTGATCGCCAGAGTGACTCTGCTGAGCGCTTGGACGTTCAGCGGATCGCTCACAGAATTTGAATACTCAAAGGAGATCTGAAATGGCAAGTGAAGTAAAGGAAATCCGGCAACATAAACCGCTGCCGGCACCCAACAGTGATTTCTACGACGTCACGTCGACATTGAGCGCTGACGAACAAGAGATTCTGAGAGGCGTGCGCGAGTTCTTGGAGAGCAAGGTCGCGCCGGTCATCGGGAAGTACTGGCTCGAGGACGCATTTCCCTTCGAGCTGCTGCCAGGCTTCAAGGAGCTGAACATCGGCGGCCTTGCGATCAAGGGTTACGGCGGCCGTGGGAAAAGTCTCGCGCTGATGGGCTTCGTTCAGATGGAGCTGGCGCGCATCGATCCGTCGGTCTCGACGTTCTTCGGCGTCCACGCCGGGCTGGCGATGGGCAGCATCTATCTCGGCGGATCGGAAGAGCAGAAGCAGAAGTGGTTGCCGCCGATGATCAGCCTCGAAAAGATCGGCTGCTTCGGACTCACCGAGCCGCTCGTCGGTTCGGGAACCTCCGCCGGCATGACGACGACGGCAAAGCGCGAGGCGATACGTGGATTTTGAACGGCGAAAAGAAGTGGATCGGCAACGCTCCCTGGTGCGACATTTCGATCATCTGGGCGCGAGACGTGGACGACAATCAAGTCAAGGGCTTCATCGTCGAGAACAAGACGACGCCGGGCTTCAGCGTCGAGAAGATCACCGACAAGATGGCGTTGAAGGTGGTCCAGAACGGTCACATCACGCTGAAAGATTGCCGCGTGCCGGAGGCAAATCGCCTCCAGCGAGACGTGTCGTTTCGCGACACGGCGCGCGTGTTGAGGGTCACGCGCTACGCCGTGGCGTGGATGTCAACCGGCTGCCAGATGGGGGCGTACGAGCACGCGCTCAAGTACGCGCAGGAGCGGCTGCAGTTCGGCAAGCCGATCGCCTCGTTTCAGATGATTCAGGACCTCCTCGCCAAGATGATCAGCAACATCACCGCCTGCCAGTGCCTGGTGACACGCATGGCGCAACTGTACGAGGAAGGCAAGCTGACGGACCCGCATGCGTCGGTCGCCAAAGCGTTCTGCACGGCAAAGTGCCGCGAGACGGTCGCGTGGGCGCGGGAGATCTGCGGCGGTAACGGCATCTCCGTGGACTATGGTGTCGGCCGCTTCTTCGCGGATGCGGAGGCGTTCTACACATACGAAGGCACCTACCAGATGCAGAACCTGATCATCGGCAAAGCCATAACGGGACTCAGTGCCTTTGTGTAAGACGCAGCAAATACCACCAATTTTAGTTGGTGGGTGGAGTTTTGACATTTGTAATACTAGTTGCTGAACTCCGTCAGGAGTTGCATCTTGATAGTAACGGAATGAGTGACCAGCGAACTCCGTCAGGAGTTCCATGTTTATAGAAACGGAATGCGGGGCCGGCAAACTCCGTCAGGAGTTCCATGTTTATAGTAACGGAATGCGGGACCGGCGAACTCCGTCAGGAGTTCCATGTGCGCCATTATCCGCAGACACATTTCACTCCTGGCGGAGTGAGAATCGGCTCCGACGCCGTCGCTATAAACATGCAACCACTCCGTGGTTGAGCTACCAACTTTAGTTGGCGGTTCGTCGTGGGCAGAAACTAAAACACCACCAACTGAAGTTGGCGGTATTCAGTCAAGAGAGGATTTATGAGTTCACCAACAACGGGGTTAACACTTGAGAATGTTCTGTACGAGAAGAAAGATTCCATCGCTTACGTAACTCTGAATCGTCCCAAAGTGCTCAACGCATTGAATAAGAAAACCTGGGCCGATTTGCGAACGGCTTTCGAGGCCGCGCGCGATGACGCTGCGGTGCGAGGCGTGATTCTGACGGGTGCGGGCGACAAGGCTTTCATCGCCGGCGCTGATATCAGCGAGCTCGCCAATGTCAGCGCTGTGGAAGCGGAAGAATCGAGCACGTTCGGGCAGGAAGTCCTCAACGTCGTCGAAAATCTCGGCAAGCCGGTGATCGCAGCCATCAATGGATTTGCGTTAGGCGGCGGCTGCGAAACGGCGATGGCTTGCACCATCCGCGTTGCCTCAGAGCACGCGAAGTTCGGTCAGCCCGAAGTGAAGTTGGGATTGATTCCGGGTGGAGGTGGTACACAACGCCTGCCGCGGCTGGTCGGGAAGGGCCGAGCTCTCCAGATCATTCTGTCGGGCGAGATCATCAGCGCGCAAGAGGCCTATCGCATCGGGCTGGTGAACGAGGTCGTCCCAGCGGCTGAGGTGATCACTCGCGCCGAAGCAATCCTGAAGCAAATCTTTTCCAATGCTCCGATCGCAGTGAAGTACTCGCTGGAGGCAGTGAACAAAGGGTTGGAGACGAGCGTGGCTGAGGGCTTGTCACTCGAAGCTTCTCTGTTCGGACTTTGCGCAGGGACGGAAGACAAGAGGGAAGGCACGCAGGCGTTTCTCGGAAAGCGCGCGCCACAGTTTCAGGGGCGATGAGTCTGTCGAGTTTTTAGGTGGTTTGAAGATGGTTATGTCAGCTCAACTTGGTCTTCGGGCATTTGCCCCGGCATTCGCATTTCGCTTCACGAGTTCGGATGGAATGCGCATCGCTTGCGCCCGGTGGGACAGTCGCAGTCGCGTTCGCGGTGTAGTCCAGATCGCACACGGTATGGGCGAACACATCGGACGGTATGCGGAGACGATTGAATTCCTTGTAGCAAACGGCCTGACCGTTTACGCAAACGATCATCGCGGACATGGCCACACGGCGTTATCTGGCGCCGAATTTGGGGATTTCGGCGAAGGCGGTTTTGACTTGCTGGTTGAAGACATGATTTGTCTGAGCCGTCTTGCCAGGAGAGAGAATCCGAACCTTCCACTCATCCTGCTTGGGCACAGTATGGGGTCCTTCGCGGCACAACAATACGCGCTCGACCACAGCGGTGATATAGACGCACTCATTCTCTCTGGATCTGGCGCTCTTGACGGACTCGCGAAACTAGCGAGTTCGGCGCCGGCAGGGAGCAACTTCCTGAACGCTCCCTTCGAGCCGGCGCGAACTCCGTTCGACTGGTTGAGCCGCGACACCGAACTCGTAGATGCATTCATCGACGACCCGCTGTGCTTTGCTGAGCTTCAGCCTGCATCCTTTGCGTCGTTTCTTGCGGCTGCACAGCGACTGTCTGATCTCATCCAGCTTCGCAGGATACGAGATGACTTGCCGATTTACTTGTTTTCGGGAAGCGCGGATCCAGTGGGCCAGGAACTCGAAGGAGTTCAAACGCTCATCGATCGGTATCACAAGGCGGGCATCTATGACATCTCGCACGACTTCTACGCCGGTGGACGGCACGAAATGCTGAATGAGATCAATCGCGAAGAAGTGCGAGCGCGCCTTCTCGCCTGGATCTCTGCGGTGCTTGAAAGATACGAAGGATTGCCTGCTGCTCCTTCGGACACGATGGAACTTTGATTTATTTAGGAGACCACAATGGCAACTGACAACATTTTTTCTGGATTAAAAGTAGTGGACCTGGCGAGCTTCATCGCGGGCCCGAGCGCGGCCGTGATTTTGTCTGACTTTGGCGCCGACGTGATCAAAGTGGAGCCGCCCAACGGCGACACTTGGAGAATTGGGCACAAGATCCCGCCGCAGCCGCAATCGAAAGACGCCTATCCCTTCCAGCTGGCCAACCGCAACAAGCGCGGCATCGCGCTCGATTTGAAGTCTCCGAGCGCTCATCAGGTTCTCGAGCGGCTGGTCAAGTGGGCCGACGTGTTCATCGTTAACACACCGCATCCGGCGCGTAAGAAATTGAAGCTCGAGTATGAGGATGTCACGCAGTGGAATCCTCGTCTGATCTATGCCGATCTCACCGGCTTCGGCGAGAAAGGCCCCGACGCCGCTCTTCCGGGCTTCGACCTAACGGCCTACTGGGCGCGGAGCGGTTTGTTGTCCATGACGCGCGACGCTGGCGCGCCGCCGACCTGGCCGGTGGCCGGTAGCGGTGACAATGCGACCGCCGTCGGTCTGTATGCCGCGATTGCGACGGCGCTTTACCACCGTGAGCGCACCGGCAAAGGCTCCTATGTAACGACGTCACTCCTCGCCGAAGGTGTCTGGTCGGCCAGCGTTTTCATTCAAGCCGCGCTGTGTGAGGCGAATTTCTTCGGGCTGCACGACCGAACGCATCCGGCCAATGCGGCCTTGAATGTGTATCAAGCTTCGGACGGCACCTGGTTCCTTCTTGTCGTCACGCCGGACAAGTTGGCCACTGTGGCGAAAGCAATCGGCCGTGAAGACCTCCTGACCGACCCGCGTTTCTCCGACCCGGCCAAGCTGACGCAGAACATGGCGCAGCTCACCGCGATTCTCGACGAACTCTTCGGCTCACAGCCGATGGCGCATTGGTACGAAGTCTTCGACGGCGTTCACGTCACGTTCGGTGTCGTGCGTGGGCCGCAGGAAGTCGTCACCGATCCGCAACTGCGGTTGAATGACATCGTCGTGCCGCTGGAAGGCGCCGGCGGCAATCTGACCTCGACGATCAGTAGTCCGATCCAGGTGCACGGCGTCAGCAAAGTATCCGCAAAGCGAGCTCCGGAACTTGGCGAACACAACGAAGAAATTCTCCAGGAGCTAGGCTTCGACGCGAAACAGATCGACAGCTTCCTCGAGAGTGGCGTGGTATCAGGGCAGGTGGAACCAGCAATCAAGTGAGCAGGGAGCTTGGAAATGAAGAAGCGCAAACTTGGAAATAGCAAGCTGGAAGTTTCGGCCATCGGTCTTGGCTGTATGGGCATGAGCGTTTCTTACGGTCTGCCGCCAAACAAACAAGAGATGATCACGCTTCTTCGTGCAGCCGTCGAACGGGGCGTCACATTTTTTGATACGGCCGAAGGATATGGCCCATTCAAGAACGAAGAACTGGTTGGTGAAGCGCTCGCGCCTTTTGGCGGCAAGGTAGTTATAGCCACCAAGTTCGGATTCAAACTTGATCCCACGCGCAGCAACGCGTGGGTTGGTCTGGATAGCCGGCCAAAGCACGTCAGGGAAGTCGCCGAGAGTTCGCTCAAGCGACTCAAGGTCGATGCGATTGATCTCTTCTATCAGCATCGTGTTGATCCGGATGTGCCGATCGAAGATGTTGCCGGTGCGGTGAAGGACTTGATTCGGGAAGGTAAGGTCAAGCACTTTGGTCTGTCAGAAGCCGGAGTGCAAACAATTCGTCGCGCGCATGCAGTCCAGCCGATCACCGCCGTCCAAAGCGAATACTCGCTGTGGACCCGAATTCCTGAGCAGGAAGTAATACCAACATTGGAAGAACTCGGGATCGGCTTTGTTCCATATAGCCCTCTGGGCAGGGGCTTTCTCACAGGAAAGATGGACGAGAACACCAAGTTCGAGAGCACCGACTTTCGCGCTGCACTCCCTCGGTTTGCGCCTGAAGCGCGGAAAGCGAATCAGGCGCTAGTCGATTTGCTCAAGTCGATCGCAGAACGCAAGCACGCGACACCGGCCCAAATTGCGCTGGCCTGGTTGCTGGCACAAAAGCCCTGGATCGTTCCAATCCCCGGAACCACGAAACTGCATCGCCTGGAGGAAAACATGAGCGCCGCGGAGATCGAACTTACCGTGGAAGATCTTCGCGAGATCGATGACGCCTCTTCACAGATCACTGTGCAAGGGGCACGGTATCCCGAACAACTCGAATCTCTGACGGGAATCTGAGCTTCACACTAACAAGAGTTTTCGTGTGGATCGAGAGTGACGTGGTATCAGGGCATGTGGAACCAGCAATCAAGTGAGGTGGGCGATGAGTGAAATCTTGACAGAACGTTCTGGCAGCATCTTGCGGATCACATTGAACCGACCCGCTAAGAAAAATGCGATGACTTCGAGTATGTACCAGAGCATGGCGGAGATTCTGAATGACGCAGCGAAGGACGATGACGTGCTAGTCGCGCTGTGGGATGGCGCCGGAGACTCATTCTCCGCCGGCAACGATTTGCAGGATTTCCTGAAGAACCCACCGGGGCCAGGTGAGAGTCCGCAAGCTCAACTAGCGAATGCGTTGCTGAACTTTGACAAGCCGCTGATTGCCGCGGTGAAGGGTGTTGCTATCGGAGGCGGGACTACTCTGCTGACACATTGCGACTTCGTCTTCGCGGGTGAGGGTGCGAGGTTTCAATTGCCTTTCGTCAATCTTGGCCTGGTTCCGGAATTCGGATCTTCCTGGTCCTTGCCGGCGCGTAGCGGCCACATCCGTGCTGCCGAGTTGATTTTGTTGGGCCAGCCTTTTGACGCAAAGGTTGCCGCTGAAATTGGATTAGTCACCCGTGTTGTGCCCGACGAAAAACTGCTGGCCACCGCGACCGAAACAGCTGAGAAGCTGGCTGCGAAACCTCCTGACGCTCTGCAAGCTTGCAAGAGACTGATCAAGCATTCTCAACGCGAGCAAGTCGCGCAGGCGATAAAAGTCGAGAACGAAGAGTTCGCATTGCGAGTGCGCTCGGCGGAAGCCAGGGAAGCGTTCACCGCATTCATTGAGAAACGTCCCGCGGACTTCACGAGGATAAAGCAATCATGACAGCAGAAATTCAAACCGAGACAGTTCGACGAGTTGTCTCCACTCGAATGCCGACGAAGTGGGGAGTGTTTCAGACCTTGGGGTTCGAGCGCGAGATCTCGAACAGGGTTGAAACTGCGCTCGCGATAGTCATCGGCGATCCGGGCGATCTGACTGCGGAAGCTCCGTTGGTGCGCGTGCATTCGCAGTGTTTGACCGGTGAGGCGCTCGGGTCTCTTCGTTGTGACTGCGCGGAGCAGCTGGAAATTGCAATGCGAGCGATCTCCGAGGAAGGACGCGGGCTAGTCATCTATGAACATCAAGAGGGTCGCGGCATCGGTCTGATGGCGAAATTGGAAGCGTACGCACTTCAGGATGGGGGGTTAGATACGGTTGAGGCGAATCTCGCGCTCGGATTCCTGTCTGATCACCGAGACTACAGCTTGCCAGCAGCTATTTTGCATAACCTTGGCATCAGCAGAGTTCGCTTGCTTTCGAACAATCCTTCCAAGTCACGGTCATTGGCAGACGCCGGCATCCAGGTTGCTCGAGTTCCTTGCGAAGCTGCGCCGAATCCACATTCGGTTTCTTACCTGCGTGCCAAGAAAGAAAGAATGGGACATACGTTGAGCCTTGAAGAAGGAGAGTCCACAGGTCCCATTGGACCAATAGGGCCTATTAACGATGATCGGCCTTGCTTTGCAACCATCGACACCGCAATCCGCGAGCTAAGGGCCGGACGCATGATCGTGGTGGTCGATGATGAAGATCGCGAGAACGAAGGTGACCTGACGATCGCAGCTGAGATGGTCACACCGGAGGCCATCAACTTCATGGCAACCCACGGACGAGGTCTGATCTGTCTTGCAATGACGCCCGAGAGACTCGATGAGCTGGAGCTCGCTCCGATGGCGCGCGACAACACTGCGCTCGGCGGGACCGCGTTCACGGTGTCGATCGATGCGAAATCTCCCGGCATGACAACGGGCATCTCGGCTTACGATCGCGCGCAAACGATCAAGTCCGCCATTGATCCGGACAATTGTGCAGAAGACTTCGCTCGGCCTGGACACGTTTTCCCGCTTTGCGCCAGGGCTGGCGGCGTCCTGGAGCGCCGAGGTCAGACTGAGGCAGCAGTCGATCTTGCCAGTCTCGCAGGTTTGTACCCGGCCGGCGTGATATGCGAGATCGTGAATGACGACGGAACCATGGCTCGAATTCCCGATCTTATTCGGTTCTGCAACAAGCATGATCTTGTGATGGTTACGGTCGCGGACCTGGCGCGGTACCGATTCGAAACCGACTTCGAGAGATCGCTTGGAGCAATTGATGGGCTCTTCCCGGTGTGCCCAAGGGAGTATGCGCTTGCGGCGCACTGATCAAAGATATGCGATACGAAAATCTTCATAGGAGAAATTATGACTGTAACAAAGGCTTCCAAAAAAGTGACTGAGGCGAGCAGCAAGGACGCAATTGGCCGCTTATTCGTCCTCGAACTGAGTGGCAACCAGATCTTCACCGTGAATCCCGACGGTTCCGACAAAAAAGTCATCGTAACTGATTGCCATCTCCCCGATGGCGTCGTGGTGGACGTTGAAGGAGGTCACATCTACTGGACCAACATGGGTGTTCTCAAGCTGAATAACGGATCCATCGAGCGCGCCGACCTCGACGGTCACAATCGCAAGACGATCATTCCAAGCGGCGGCACCTTCACGCCAAAGCAACTCCATCTCGATAAGGAGAACGGCAAGCTCTATTGGTGTGATCGCGAGGGGATGCGCGTCATGCGCTCGAATCTCGACGGTTCGCAGATCGAGACTCTGGTAGATACGAGCCAGGGGGATGCGCGCCCTGGCCAGGACGCAACGAAATGGTGCGTCGGAATCACCGTCGATCTTAAGCGCGGGCAGATCTACTGGACGCAAAAAGGTCCGGACAACGCTGACGTAGGAAAGATCTGTCGCGCGAACATCGAAATCCCGAAGGGTGAGAACGCGGCCAATCGCAGCGACATTGAAGTCTTCTTCGATGGCTTACCGGAGCCGATTGATCTGGAACTCGATCTCGAAAATCGCGTCTTGTACTGGACCGATCGCGGAGATCCTCCGACAGGCAACACGGTGAATCGCGCATTCGTCGATGAGAAACCAGACGCGCGGGAGATTGTCTTTGACCATTTGATGGAGGGAATCGGCATTGCCCTGGATGTTGCGGGTGATCGCATGTTCATGACCGATTTCGCCGGCTCAGTTTATTCAGCCAGGCTTGATGGGTCGGAGAAAACGAATTTCCTCTTTGGTCAGGGAAACCTGACCGGAATTGCATACGCAGAAATATCTTCAAAGGAGAACTGAACTATGTCTTACGACAAACCAATTCACCGAATCGCCATCGTTGGCACCGGAGTCATCGGCGCCAGTTGGGCCGCCCAGTACCTGGCTCGCGGGTTCGACGTGGTTGCCACGGATCCGGCGCCAAACGCAGAAGAAAACTTGCGCAAGTACGTTGACGAGGCGTGGGAGCAACTCACGGCCATCGGCCTTTCGACCGGCGCATCGCGCGACCGGTTGAGCTTTAACGCGAACATGAAGGAAGCGTTGTCGAATGCCGACTTCGTGCAGGAAAACGCTCCGGAGCGACCGGAATTTAAGATCAAGCTCTTCGCCGACATGGATGAGGCCACTCCGGTTGATTCAATCATCGCGTCAAGCTCATCCGGGATCACGCCGAGCGTCATGCAGACGAATTGCAAGCACGCGGAGCGTGTCCTTGTCGGGCATCCGTTCAATCCCCCGCATATCATTCCATTGGTAGAAGTCGTCGGCGGCAGCAAGACATCGCCCGAAGCAATTCAGAAGGCGATCGCGTTCTATGCCTCAATCGGAAAGAAACCGATTCATTTGAAGAAGGAGCTTCCCGGGCATGTGGCTAACCGGTTCCAAGCCGCGCTCTACCGCGAGATGCTTTACCTAATTGAGCAGGGCGTGCTGAGCGTAGAGGACACTGATGCTGCCGTTTGCTACGGACCGGGACTTCGGTGGGGTGTGATGGGTCAAAGTCTGCAATGGCACCTGGGCGGCGGTGCCGGCGGAATCAAACACTTCATGGATCACCTCATGGATCCACTACAAGGCATGATGAAGGCCCTTGGGACTCCAAACATCACGCCCGAGCTGAAGCAAACAGTCATGGATGGAGTGGTGCGCGAGGCGAGCGGGCGTTCAGTCGATCAACTCGCTCAAGACGAAAACCGAGTGCTGATCGGGCTGCTCAAGTTAAGGGGCCTTGACGCCAGGGCGTCAGCATCATCGACAGAGTCGGGACCAGCCTAGGTCAAGAGGAAATAAGGTGCTGGTGGGCCTTCGTCGTCTGCGGGCTCACAAGGCTAGCTGGTGACGCCAGATAAGGAGGTGAAGATCATGACAAAGAATGCATTGCCCCACGTGGTGATCGTGGGCGGCGGTTTCGCAGGGATGGCTGCCGCCCGCGCATTACGAAACGCGCCAGTTCGAGTGACGCTGATTGACCGGTCGAATCACCACCTCTTTCAGCCGTTGCTCTATCAAGTAGCGACTGCCACACTGGCTCCGGGCGACATCGCTGCGCCGATTCGTCATTTGCTTCGGAAACAGCGCAACGTGACCGTTGCTATGGCAGAGGTCACGGGCGTCGATGTCGCAAACCGCCGAGTGTTAGTCGATTATCTGGGCCAACCCGACACCCCGCTCGAGTTTGACTATCTGATCCTTGCAACCGGCGCCTCGCACAGTTATTTCGGTCATAACGAATTTGCGCCTTTCGCGCCGGGAATGAAAACGCTGGCGGACGCCGAGTCCGTTCGCGCCAAAGTACTCAAAGCGTTCGAGACGGCCGAGATCGAAGAGGACCCGTCGAAGCATCAAGACCTGCTCACGTTTGTCCTAGTCGGCGGCGGACCGACCGGCGTCGAGATGTCGGGCGCATTAGCTGAGCTTCGGCGGTTCACACTGAAGTCGGACTTCCGTCGCATCGATCCCCAGCGGGCGCGCATCATCCTCGCAGAAGCCTCGCCTCGGATTCTGGCAAATTTTCCCGAAGAACTATCGCGCAAAGCCCAAGCGCGCCTGGAGAGCGTTGGCGTTGAAGTGCGCACCGCCAAGCCTGTCACAGCAATCGACGAATCAAGCGTTGTCATAGGTGACGAACGCATACCTTGCCGCACTGTGATCTGGACGGCGGGCGTTACGCCATCGCCTGCCGGGAAATGGCTGAACGTGCCGACTGACAGAGCCGGACGCGTTCGGGTTGAGAAGGACTGCAGCGTGCCTGGCCATCCGGAAGTCTTCGTCGTCGGTGACACGGCCTCACTTGATCAGGACGGCAAGCCGCTGCCGGGGGTCGCGCAAGTGGCCATGCAGCAGGGCCGCTATGTCGGGAAGCTGATTCGCAATCGAGAGACTGAACGTGCAGCGCCGCCGCCTTTCCGTTATTTCGACAAAGGCAACATGGCAGTGATCGGGCGCGGCTTCGCGATTCTTGATTCCGGGCCGGTCAAGATGAGCGGGCTTCAGGCCTGGCTTGCGTGGGCTTTCATACACCTCCTCTATTTGCCGGCTTCTGGGAACCGGCTGCGCGTGTGGACACAAGCTATGTGGTCGTACTTCACCCGTCAACGCAGTTCACAACTCATCGTGGAGCCGCGAGCGAGTCAGACGCCTGGTCCGATCATAAGTCGGCAGGAGCTAAGCAAGGCTTATGAAAGCGCGTCGGCGTTGAAGTAGCTGAGGGAAGACAGACTTACTGCAAGATCCAACAATCGGAGAGCGAGTCGAAAAATGTTGGCTGAAGAAACAATTCAGCAGAGTCCAGGAATGATCGAACTACGAGCTCGAGCTTTCCTGTTGGTGATTACCGGATTGGTGTTGCTGGTGGTTTTGTGCTTGTGCGGTACGACGCCTTTGCAAGCTCAGAGTTCCACTAGCCAGCCATCCGGAGTTGCCGATGTGCATGCCGCAGGGAACACAATTGCCGGCGGCGATAAGCCTGCGGCTGCCGGGAAGGCTGAAGCCGATCCCTGGGGGCCAGTGCCAACGAAAGATGTTTCTTTAGTTAATTCGTTGCCTTTCTTTCTGCCATACTTTAACAACGGACCGGTATTCGGACTGCCAGGAACTGTCGTCGGAGACTTCACGGATCGCACTCAGTTAACTGGAGATTGGGGCGGCGTTCGAACAAAGCTTGCCCGTCGTGGATACTTCTTCGATCTCTACTCCACCAGCGCGTATCAGGACGTGGCGTCGGGTGGGCTCAAAACCGGCAGCGCCTTCATGCAAAACACTAAGCTTTCAATCAATGTAGACACCGGGCGCGCAGGGCTCTGGTCAGGCGGACTGTTCCACGTCACGCTCGAGTCTCGAAACGGAAGCTCACCGCAAAAAACCTTTACAGTAGGCTCGGCTGTACCTCAGTACGCGGGACTCACCGTGCCGGGTCCGTTCTTCACGGATGATTTCCTTCCGACGGAATACTTCCTGGTTCAGTCGCTAGGCCCGAAATTCAGCGTTATTCTCGGAAAGATAAATGTTCTCAATACTTGTGACCGAACTTTATTCGGCAACAGTTACAGAACAACCTTCGCCAACGTCAACTTCCTCAAGAATCCGATGGCTCTCAATTTTTATAACACCACTACACTTGCAGCGGTTGGAGTGTGGACGCCAACTAAATGGGTAGCCATCGCCGGCGGCGTGCTCGATCCCAACAGCAAGGCAAACAACCTTGCAACCGACGCCTTTGACAAGGTCAACATCTATGCCGCGTCGGTCTTCTCATACAAGTTAGGCGACTTGCCGGGCCAATCCTGGGCACAGTTCAATTGGACAAACAAACCGAAGATCGATCTTGCTAAACCGTTCGGACCGTTGTTGCCCAGGGTGATCCCCCAGGCCGTCGGTGTCCTCGTGGGTAGTCCTTCAACTGAGGGTCTTCCGATCAACTTTAAGTCCGAGAGCTGGGTTACCGTCGAAAATTTCTCGCAGTATCTCTCAGTAAAGGAGGACCCTGAGACGGTGGCTCAAAAACTTGCTAGTGGCCAGACGCTACGCGGCATTGGGGTATTTGGAAGAGTAGGGTATGCGCCTGAGGAGACAAATCCAATCACTCGCGATGCGAGCATCGCTCTGCTTGCCCATGGACTCGTCGACAGAAGGCAAAACGACAGTTTTGGAGTGGGGTTTTATCACAACGGTATCAGCAGGCCATTGAAGGACAGTATTGCGCATCTAGCAGGGGGTACGTCGAGGGTTAAGAATGAGCAGGGAGTAGAGGTTTTCTACGACCTCGCAATTACTCCGGCGATCAAACTGATCCCGAGTTATCAGCACATCTGGAATCCCCTCTCTGCCAGTGTCGCCAGGAACCAACCCGGAGCAGATGTATTCCTTGCTCGTGTGAATGTGACGTGGTGAGAGATCGGTAGGGGTTGAGTTCCAGCTTCACTGACGAGAGCAGACGATTTGTAGCACTCCAGGTGAGAGTTTTGGGGTTATCACGAAAAGACGGTCCGTTGACAAGTAAAGGTTGATGCATATGTTACTGAAAAGTCCAGGTTCACTGCTAGTTGGCAGAAAAATCGCTCTGCGGTTGGCGCTGGCGACCTTGGTGCTGTCGGGCACCGTCTATGCCGCGCCAGATCAAGTCACGAACATCTTCAAGCCGCTCTCCACGCCGGCCGAATCGGTGTATCAGGCCGCACTGCTCACCATGGCGGTTTGCGCGGTTATCTTTTTGATTGTCGGCGGCCTCCTTGCCTACACCACCATCCGCTTCCGCCGCCGCGCTGCTGATGACGGTTTGGAGCCGCCGCAGATCTACGGCAGCAATCAAATCGAACTGGCCTGGACAGTGCTCCCTGTTCTGGTTGTCTTTGTGCTCATCCTTGTCACGTCGCGCACGATCGCTGACGTGCAGAACAAACCCGCAGCTGCCG
>DATLWF010000514.1:0-2556 GCA_035576605.1 Blastocatellia bacterium
TCGGCGGAAACAGGATGCGAGATGAAGTCAGGATCGATTGAATCAAGCGTCTTCAAGTCCTTTACCGTCTCGTCGCCTCTGAACTTCAGCAACGAGATAGAGCCGGCGAGTTTCGCCTTCAGCGTCTCGTCGAGCGCGTACATTTGACCGATTCGAATCGCGACCGTGTCTCCCGGATCCAGCATCGCCCGATCGAGCTTGACTGTCAGCGCGGACCCAAGCGCGCGCGCCGGTGTCCATTCCGCGCCGCGCATCAACGCCATTGCGTGGTACAGGTGCTTGAGCGCATCCCCATATTTGCCTTCGCCGTTCGCCGCCCTTGCCATTTCGCCAAGGCGGTCGACTTCAGCGCGCGTTTCCGGCGTAAGCTTGGCCATGACGGCCGGAGTGTTTTTCATTGTTCCGTAGCCTACCGAAACGCGCAGCACCTGTCCGGAGTCTTGCGCGAGTCCAGCCGCGCAGAACGTGATTACAAGTGCGGCGGAAAAAATGAAACGCCGCGCAGACTTTGAGGTCATCATTTGACTTCTCTCCCTTCTCACGCTGTCTGTCGATTGGTCTTACTTCGCTCCGATTCGGGCTACTTCATCAACTCGTCGGCTGCTTCGGTCGCGCCGTAGAGCTTGCGCAGCGCCTCCATCATTGCTCGAGTATCAACCGATACCGCTCGATTCTGCGTCTCGTCGTAAACGAAGTCCCCAACCAGGGACTGGATGTTGCCATCGAAAATTAATCCGACCAGCTCGGCGTCTTTGTTGATCACCGGCGAGCCGGAGTTCCCGCCTATGATGTCGTTGGTTGAAACGAAGTTGAACGGTGTGTTCATGCTCAACGCCGATTTCTTCTCGATCCAACGACGGGGCAGCTCAAATGGAAACTTGTTGCCGTGCTCCACAGACCTCTTGTAGAGTCCGGCGAAGTTGGTGAACGCAGGCACGCGCTTGCCATTCTCCTGGTAGCCCTTCACTGCGCCGTATGAGAGCCGCAGGGTGAAGGTCGCGTCGGGATAGAGCTTCGTGCCCTCGACATCGAACAGCGCGCGCGAAATCTTGGCGTAGTTCGCGCGCTCATTCGCCTGAACTTCGGTCTCGTAGCGCTTGCGCAAGGTGCGCGCGTCGCCGTCGATCGAACGCGCAAGCACGATCATCGGATCGGTCGATTCCTCGATCGCCTTTACGCCGCCAGCCCCGAGTTGCTTGCGATAGGCGACGTCCTTGAGCTTTGTTCCATCTATCAGCTCCGCGGCTCGCGCCTCGGGCGCCTTGCCTGCAAGCACGCTCTTTACGATTGGGTCGTCCGCGCCTAACTCGTCGCGGAGCAGCGCAAGAGAGTCCGCGAGCTTCACCTTCTCGAAGTCGTCGTAAATCGGAGCAGGTGAATAAAGGCTAAGCTCGAGCGAAGCACGACGCGCATCTGTGAACTCAGGCAGCCGCTCGGCATTCGGCTTGGCGCTTTCAGCAGCGAGCCGAACCAGTGCGCGCGCGACGCCGAACAATTCAGAGTTGAAGGCTGCCCCGTTTCCAACGAGCGAAAACTGCCGGAAGTAACTCTTGAGGCCGGCGCGCCCTTTCGCGATATTATCCCAGGCATCGCCGTATTCCTTTTGCTTCTTAGGATCGGCGGCAACGGTGCGGCGCAGCTCTTCTTCAGCTTTTGCCTTCTTTGCGATTAGTGTTTTGTCCTGCAAGCCCTCGAGCTCTCCACGCAGAGCCTTCAGGCTATTCTCGATGCCGAAGAAATCTTCCTGCGCGCGGCGCGACTGCTCGTCGCCCAGTGACCGATACCTGGCCAACAAGTCGTGCTCGCGGTTGAGCAGCTTGACCGCGAATGGAAGGCCGTTGTCTCGAAGATACTCGAGATGCGCAACCGTATTTAATCGCGCAGTCGAGCCGGGATTGCCGGGCACGAAGACGAGCTCGCCATCCTTCGCGCCTTCTTTTGACCACTTGAAGTAGTTCTCAACCTTGAGAGGCTTGTCGTTTTCATAAACGCGGAAGAGCGCCATATCAAGGTCATAGCGCGGAAACATGAAGTTGTCGGGATCGCCGCCGAAGAACGCGATCGCGAATTCCGGCGCGAACACCAATCGAACGTCGGTGTATTTTTTGTACCGATAAAGATTGTATTGCCCGCCCTGATAGAGCGTGATCACGTCGCTGCGCAAGCCTGTCTTCTCCGACGACTCTTTCTCGATGTTGGCTATAGCGGCTCGGCGAGCAGTGTTAGCTTCAGCCGGAGATGAGCCAGATTTGACCGCAGAAGTGACGCGCTCGGTCACGTCTTCTATGCTGATCAATTGGTTCAGCTCGAGGTCCGGGGCCTTGACCTCTTGATCGCGCGTGTGCGCATAAAACCCTTCTTTGTTGTAGTCACTCTCCGCAGTGCTTATCTTCTGGAGCACGTCAGACGCAATGTGATGGTTGGTGAGCACCAGGCCGTCCGCCGAGACGAACGATCCCGTCCCGCCGCTGTTGAAACGCACTGTGGCGAGCTGCACCTTCTTGAGCCACGCATCGGTGACTTCGAAGCCATATTTCTTTTTGATCTCAGCCCTGG
>DATLWF010000515.1:0-2637 GCA_035576605.1 Blastocatellia bacterium
CTGACGCGAGTTGGATCGATCCTGGGTACGCCCGTATACATGTCGCCGGAGCAGTGCCGCAGTGAGCAGCTCGACGCGCGCAGCGACATATACAGCCTCGGGGTCATCGCTTATCAGATGCTCGCGGGCGAGCCACCCTTCACCGGTCAGGCTTTCGAGTTGATGAGGCTTCACATGGAAGCCCCGCCGCCGCCGCTGAAAGAAAAGCGAAAGAAGATGCCGAAGCGAATGGCGGCGATCGTGATGTCGGCGCTGGCCAAGAGTCCCGCCGATCGTCCCGCAACCGCCGCTGGATTCGCAAGCGCGCTGCGGGCGACCTCTGAAGGAACGGGCGCCTTGCTGCGCCGCTCCTTCGCGCTCTATGTCGAACACTTCCCTAAGTTCTTTCGGGTAACGCTCCTGATGTACCTTCCGATAATCGCGTTACACGTCGTTCTGCTGATTATCGGGCTCAAGACGGGTGCTTCCCCTGCAGAGGCTCCCGCCGGCGGCGTGAGGATCTCTACTGGAAAGATGGCAGCCAGCGCAATCGAAACTGTTGTCGCGATTCTGGTGTTCTTTGCTAACTTTTTTATCAATGCCCTGATCATCGGGGTCACCATACGCCTGGTGACGCAACTCTTCCTGTCACCGCTGAGGCCGCTACAACTGCGCACGGCTTATGTAGCTGTCAAGAAAAGATTGAAGCCTCTATTGATCACGATCACGATCGGCTCGATTCGATGGGTCCTTGGATTACTGTTGTTGCTAATCCCGGGCGTGATCATGTTCATCAACTATTCGCTTGCTGCGCCGGTGGTGATGATGGAAGGACTGAAAGGGCGCGCTGCGTTGAAGCGATCGAAGGCTTTGGTCAGGCGCTGTTGGCGCTCGGTAATTGTGATTCTCTGCCTCCAGTGGGCAATACCCACTCTCGCGGCCTCGGTTGTAGCAGTCCCGGTTGCTCTCGCGCTCAAAATGGCAAAGGTCCCGCAGGCTCCAGCGCTCACCGGGCGCATTACCCAGATCACTATAGTGATGCTCAACGTGATGATCGTGCCTCTCATCGCTACTCTGATGGCGTTGCTCTATTTGAAGGCGCGGCAGATCGGCGGCGAGACGCTCAAGGAAGCGCTGAGCCAGTTTGAAGAAGAGGACGCCCCTCGCACGAAATGGCAGATGCGCATGAGGGAGCGGCTGAATGTGACAACGAAGGCTTGAAGGACTTGATCGTTGTGGGCTTGCCCACCCTTTTGCAGTTGAATCAACCTGCGTCTTTGCGAGACTTGGCGTCTTTGCGAGAAAACCTGATTCAAAACTAAAAGGTGAAGACCCGTTTCGCGCAAAGTCGCCAAGACCCGCTAAGACGCAAAGCGTAACAAAGGGAAAGACCCTGAATCCACCACAGGACGTAATCCCCACCCCATCGCCGGCGGCACACTCATCGGCTACTGCTCCCGAGCTCGCGCGGCGGATTGGCCTGTTCGACGGAACAATGATCGTGATGGGCGGAATCATTGGATCCGGAATCTTCATGAATCCGCACGTCGTAGCCGAAGTCGTTCACACGCCCGCGTTGATTCTCGGGGCCTGGGCAGTTGGCGGCTTGATCGCGCTTGCCGGCGCGTTCATCTACGCCGAACTGGCAGCATTGCGGCCCCAGGTCGGCGGCCAGTACGCATACATCCGCGAAGCGTTTCATCCCGGGATGGCGTTCATCTACGGCTGGACTCTTCTGCTCGTGGTTCAGAGCGGAGGAATGGCTGCGGTAGCGGTGACCTTCGCGCGCTACTTCATTGATCTGACCCGCGTCGGAACCGCCGACTGGGTTGTGGGCGCCATTGCACTTGGGGCTCTGACCATCGTCAACTGTCTTGGCGTGCGTGCTGGCAGCACAGTTCAGAGTGTGCTGATGGTGTTGAAGATTCTGGCGATCGTCGCCTTGATCGGCGCCGGCCTGTGGGCGGGTCCTCGACATGAGGTAGACGTCGGTCAGACCCAGCCATCGTCATCGCCCGAAAGCTGGTCGATGATCGGAACATTCGGAGCAGCGTTAGTGCCAGTTTTGTTCGCTTATGGCGGATGGCAAACGGCGAGCTTCGTCGCGGGCGAGATGCGTGAGCCCCGAAAAAACCTGCCGCGAGCGCTGTTGATCGGCGTTGTGGGAGTCATCGTTTTGTACCTGGCGGTGAATTTCGTTTGCGTCAGCGTGCTGGGAGTGGGGGGCCTTGCGGAGACAAAAACTCCGGCATCCGAAGTGATGCGATCGGCCTTAGGCGAGAGGGGCAAAACGATAATCGCGATTGGCATCGCGATTTCGACGCTCGGCTTCTTGAGTCAGAGCATGCTCACCGCGCCGCGAGTCTACTTTGCAATGGCGGACGACGGCCTGTTCTTTCGAGGCGTTGCGTGGCTTCAGCCTCGCACTCGAGTGCCGGCGGTTGCGATAGCTTTGCAAGGCGCGCTCGCGATCTTAATCGCCGCGTCGGGCAAGTACGAGCAGATCCTTAACTACGTCGTTTCGATTGATTCGATCTTCTTCGGTCTCACCGCTGCTTGCCTGTTTGGGCTTCGCAAACGTGGAGGGCTCACGGATCAGAACTCCGAAAGAATGGGCTACGCACTCAAAGTAAGTGCGGTGGTCATCATTTTGTTCAT
>DATLWF010000516.1:0-4022 GCA_035576605.1 Blastocatellia bacterium
TCGCGGTCCGAGGAGTTCCTCGAGAGCTTTGGTGTCGAGCGTTTGACGATTGAGCAGTGCCGCCGCGACCCCATCGAGCGCCTCGCGATGCTTTTCGAGAGAGCTTTTGGACGTATTTCTTGCCTCGTTCGTGATGACGGAAATTTCCGATTCGATGACGATCATCATTTGGTTACTGCACGTGTCGACGTCGACGTGGACGAGTCCGATGCGCTCGCTCATGCCGAGCTCGGTGATCATCAGGCGGGCCCAAGCCGTCGCGTTCTTGATGTCGTGGCTTGCGGCGCTGGAAATCCCGAGCCCCGCGACTTCCTCGGCAACGCGTCCCGAGAGCGAACTCGCTATTTCGGCGCGATACCATTCCGGCGTCGGGAGCTTGCTCTCGTGTGGCTCGGGCTGAACGTGACCAAGATCGTCGTTGCTCGGCAAGATCGTCACGTGATTGACGGTCGCCAATTCAGGATTGAACCAGCGAAAGACCGCGTGGCCGGCCTCATGGTAGGCGAGGCGTCGAAGGTCGACCTGTTTGTTGGGCTCGGGCGTCTCCGGCCCAAACGCGGCGCGCGCGATCAGAAGCACGAACTTCTTGAAATGTGGTTGCAGCTCAAGGGCGAGCTTGGCACTGAAGAGGATCGCCGCAAACTCGACGACGGCACAGGCGACCAAGATGCCGCTCTGTACGTCCTTGGCGTTAAATGAACGCGCCTGGTAGCCGTAAATGCTGAGAAAGACGAACGGCGGCGCGAAGCACAAGAGCAACAATCCTGCGAACTTGAGCGATTTGATCACGTACATCCTCCTTGAAGGAACACACGAACCTCACCCGAAAACCGACCAGCTGTCAAGACATTAAAGGTGGTAGATTTTTCCTGCGAGCACCGTCATCGCGCGATACATCTGCTCGAACAGCACGGCGCGCGCTTCGCCGTGGGTGAAGGTCATCGAGGAGAGCGAGAGCTTCAAGTGTGCGCTCGCGGCCAGCACCGGATCGAGCCCGAGCGGCCCTCCTATAAGGAAGGCGATCTCCCGCCCGCCCTCGCCCTCGCGCCGGAGCGTCTCCGCGAAGGCCTCGGTCGTGAGCGCGCGGCCTTCTTTCACCAGCGCGACGACGAACGCCCCGTCCGGCAGGCGTTTTTTCAGCCCCTCCGCCTCGGCGCGCATCACCGTCGCCGCCTCACTGGGCGTCTTATAGGAGGACTCGGCCGTCTCGATCACCTGAATCTTGGCATACGGCGCCAAGCGCTTGGCGTATTCCGAAATCGCCTCCTTCCAAAAGGTTTCCTTGAGCGATCCGACGGCGATGACGCTGAGCTTGTACATATATAAGGAATATACTACAGTCCGGACAGTTCCTTGAAAGGGGGAGTCAATGCCAACGTTCCTGATCGTGATCCTGAACCTCGTCATGAGGTTCAACCTCGAGTTCTTCCTCGTCGGCTTCGCGCTCGTGCTTTGGCGACAGGGAGTCTTCGGCTCAGGGCGACGCCCGCCCTCCTGGATCGGCTGGCCGATCTTCATCTGCTACACCGCGGTGGCGATCGCGAACACCGTCGGATTCATGGTGAACCCGACAAAGATCGTCAACGGCATCTTCGCGGGTCTCTGGATCTATTTCGCCGTCCAGGCGTGGAGGCAACGATGACCATCATGTATATCGCGCTCGCCGCATTCATCGTGCTCTCGTTGGCACAGCGAATCTCTGAGCGCTCGCGCAACTACCGGCTTGCCGGTTACAGCGCACTCGCCAAAGCGGCGGTCTGCACGTTCGCGATCCTCTACATTCATCATCGTGTTGTGAAACTCGGCGCCCACGAACGTCCGCTGATGTACGTCGTGTACTCGTTCATCGCCCTCATGGCCCTCGGATACGTTCTCATCGGCCGCATTCTGCTCAACAAGGCCGAACAAGACGCTCAAGCCCCCAAAGAATAATCGGGGGCTTTTTTCTACCGCATCTTTTTCGCTGAAATTGGCACACTTGACAGCGTTCCGCACGTTCTATAGAGTACCGCCAGCGCACATTCACCACCGCATAAATAGCTCGGAGGAACAGGGGACTTGACAGCCTTTGAAGCCTCCACTATAGTGTGGACAACATAACCGCCAATTCACTTGCGTACTGAAACCAACAACCCGTTCAGAACGTAACGCCAAGCAGCGTACTGTTCCCAAAAGGGAATCGAGAACCGCTTGGACAAGGCGGTTTTTTATGTCCTTACAACACCTTGCGCCCCGACATGGGAACTCGGAACCCCGCGCCTGCACAAATTTCTGCAGCGACCGCGAGTGCCAGTTCCCGTGTTGGCTCGTAAGATGATCCCCTTGCCCACCGAAGCCTCTGGCGTAGGCGGGCCTAGGAACTCAACTTCAGCGAGCCGCTCGTTGACAACTGAATAATGATCGATATCAAGATCAGCAACAACGAGAAATAACTAGGGTACAACGTATCGTACGCAAAGTACGAAATGCAATTGAAAGCCGACTGCTGGAGCCATGATGCTTCAGCAGTTGTAGAAAGAAGGGTGTGAGGTGGATGCCTAGACGTTGAGAGCCGATGAAGGACGTAGCAACCTGCGATAAGTCTCGGGGAGGTGGTAAGCAACCTTTGATCCGGGAATTTCCGAATGGGGTAACCCAGCATGTTGAAGACATGTTACCGCCAAGCGAAAGCTTGGATGGTGGGCACCTGCTGAAGTGAAACATCTCAGTAAGCAGAGGAAGAGAAAAAAACTGCTAACCTCACAATCCGAGACCCCTAACGGGAGATCGGATTGTGACTGGTTAGTAACATTCCCTTAGTAGTGGCGAGCGAAAGGGGATCAGCCTAAACTCATGAAATTGCCTGCCGCACCGAGTCAGGGTCGCAAGACTCTGGCCGCGGACGATAGGTACGGGTGGAAGCCGTCGTTTTGTGAGTGTCGATGGGTGCGTCATCAGATGCCTTCCAGCATCTGGCGTAGCAAAAGTGACTTGTTAGAAGAACAGCCTGGAACGGCTGGCCAAAGAGGGTGATAGCCCCGTATTTGAAAATTTGTCACACTGCGAGACGCGTTCCTAAGTACTACGGGACACGTGAAATCCTGTAGGAATCCGGCACGACTATGTGCCAAGGCTAAATACTCTCAATGATCGATAGTGTACAAGTACCGCGAGGGAAAGGTTAAAAGCAGCCCGGGAGGGCGATGAAATAGTATCTGAAACCCCACACTTACAAGGAGTCAGAGCCCGCAAGGGTGATGGCGTTCCTATTGAAGAATGAGCCAACGAGTTAATTCTGTGTCGCTCAGGTTAAGTTCCTGCGGGAACGGAGCCGAAGTGAAAGCGAGCCTGAATAGGGCGTTTTCAACTCTCTATACTGTCTCGGCGCAAGCCGGGGTTGTATAGAGACGTTGAAGGGTGGCACGGATTAGACCCGAAACCCGGTGACCTAGCCATGGTCAGGATGAAGGACGGCGAAAGCCTTCTGGAGGTCCGAACACGTAAGCTGTGCAACACTTTGTGATGAACTGTGGCTAGCGGAGAAATTCCAATCGAACTGGGTGATAGCTGGTTCTCCCCGAAATAGCTTGAGGGCTAGCGCTGGTTAATACGTATATGGGGGTAGAGCACTGAATGGGGAACGGTGGAGAAATCCTACGTTTCCTAACCAAACTCCGAATACCATATGCGCTTCCCAGCAGTCAGACCATGGGGGCTAAGCTCCATAGGTCAAAACGGAAACAGCCGTTGATCTCAGACTAAGGTCCCTAAATCGTAGTTAAGTGTCAAAGGAGGTCTTGTGACTCAAACAACCAGGAGGTTGGCTTAGAAGCAGCCATCCTTTAAAGAAAGCGTAACAGCTCACTGGTCGAGTTGCTCGGCACCGAAAATATACCGGGGCTAAACTACGTACCGAAGTCGAGGGCTCGACCCGCAAGGGTGGAGCGGTAGGGGAGTGTTCTGTATGCAGCGAAGTCGGATCCGCGAGGACCGGTGGAGCGTACGGAAGTAAGAATGTTGGCATAAGTAGCAAAAATCGGAGT
>DATLWF010000517.1:0-4051 GCA_035576605.1 Blastocatellia bacterium
TCAACGTGGCGGAACTACCGGGTTCAAGCGCGGCGCAGATCAAGTCGACTCTTCAGATTACGGACGACGAAGCCGCGCGGCTTGCCTGGTTGCTGGACCGCGGCGGCGTGATCGAGCAGGAACTCGAGCGGCTCGCGGAGCTTGGCATCTGGGTGATCACACGATTCGATGAAGACTACCCGCCGCGGTTCACCGAGCGGTTGAAAAGTGCGGCCCCGATCCTCCTCTATGGAGCAGGCAGCGCGCAACTGCTGAACCGTCGAGGGCTGGCGGTAGTCGGCTCACGTAACATCGATCAGCGTGGCGGCGCATTAACCGAGTTTATTGGCAACGCGTGCGCCGAATCAAAGCTCACGGTTTACTCAGGCGGCGCGCGAGGCGTGGACAAAACGGCGATGGGTGCAGCGCTCGCTGCAGGCGGCAGCGCAGCCGGCTTGCTCGCCGACAGTTTGGAAAAAGGTATCCGAGCCGCCGACGCCCGAACGCATATCGAAGAAGGACAGCTCGTGCTCGCGACGCCTTACTCACCTCACGCGAGCTTCAACGTGGGAATGGCGATGGCGCGCAACAAGTTGATCTACGCGTTGTCGGACTTCGGGCTGGTGATCGCGAGCGACGCAGAGAAAGGCGGCACGTGGGCGGGCGCTGAAGAAGTGCTAAAGGCCGGTTGGGTTCCTGTGTTCGTGGTCGAAGGAGTCAACGTGCCCGACGGAAATCGGCTGCTGATCAAGCGCGGCGCAATTCCCTTCCCGGATTCGTTTGACGATTCACCATCGTCGCTTGGCGATTGGCTTGAGGAACACACGCCGGTTAAAGAGCCAGTAGCCGTGCAGGGCAGTTTGTTCTGAGAGATCGAGATGTTAAAGAACAGCCCAAACGAAATAATGGGTGCCGCACTCGAACGAAACAATCGGCTGCTGGATCAGTATCGCAGCCAGCTCATCGAGCTTGAGCCGAAGTACCTCCTGCAGATGGCGCATCTGACCACGCCGGCTACGGTGTGGAAATACGTTGAGAGCGCAGTTACAAAATCGAAAGCCAATCTGGTGATGCTCGATCTCGAAGACTCGATCCCGCGCGACAACGCCGAGCTGCTCGAACAGGGGCGAACCAATGTTATCCGCGCGTTGAACGAGCTGGATTGGGGTTCCCGGCTTCGATTCTTTCGGCCGCGCGGGCTCGAGCTTGATCCCTCGCATTCCGACATCGCGGTCATCGTCGAGGCTGCCGGCTCGAATCTCGACGGATTGATCTATCCGAAGATCGAAGACGCCGATGAGGTTCGTTCGATCGACGAGACGCTGACGGCGCTGGAACAAGCGCTCCGACTCGCGCCGCACCGAATACGAATCGAACCGTTGATCGAGTCGGCTTTCGCGGAAGAGAAGGTCTTCGAGATCGCCCGGTCGTCGAGGCGATTGGCCGGTCTGGTCTTCGGGTCGTATGACTACTGGGCGAGCCTTGGAATGGGAGCTTCGAGCTACCGCGCGGATCATCCGTTGATCTCACAAGCTCGAGGACGAATTGTGAAAGCGGCGGCGTCCGTGGGGATTCCGGCGATTGCGGAGATGACGACCAACTACCCGACTCGCGACAAGACCGACGAAGAACGCCGAGCCGCGATGGAAGAGTTCCATAGTGATGCGCTGCTGGCGCGTGACTTCGGATTCGCGGGCAAGTGGACTGGCATTCCAGATCAGACCGCAATGGCGGTTGAGATCTTCCAAACGCCGGATGATGAGATTGAACGCGCAATCACTGAAGCGAAGCAGTTTCTTGAAGCGGAAGCATCGGGCCGCGGAGCTACGATGATCGATGGCAAGATGGCGGACCGCGCAACGGATCGTCTGAATCGCAACACGTTGAAGAAGGCTTATGCGATGGGCCGAATCGATGAGACTTTGGCAAAGGAGTTGGGGCTAATCTAGTGATGTTTTTAACATACGCTAATTACGCTGTCTCCATCGTGACGAAAGAAGTAAGAGAGAAGTTGAAGATAACTATGAGAAGCATTCTTGGGCTGCTGCTTTGCGTACTGCCGCTTGCACAGCCGCCGCACCCCGCTCAGAACTCCCAACCAAAGCAACTTGTGCTTACTCACGTCACGGTCATTGACGCAACCGGCGCGCCCGCCAACTCCGATATGACCGTTGTGATAACCGGTGATCGCATCACCGAACTTGGCAAGACTCAGACCGTCCGCGTACCGAAGGAGGCACAAGTCATCGACGCGACGGGCAAGTTCCTTATACCGGGCCTGTGGGACATGCACGTTCACTGGTATCTCAAAGATTACCTTCCGCTTTTCATCGCCAACGGGGTCACCGGAGTAAGGCTGATGTGGGGCATGCCAATGCACCAACAATGGCGCAAGGAGATCGAGAACGGGACCGTGCTCGGTCCGCGACTTTTCATCGCCAGCCCGATTGTGGATGGACCTAATCCAGTGTGGCCCGCCTCGGTCTCCGTCAGCAACGACCGCGAAGCTCGTCAGGCGGTCACCAAAGCCAGGGAGGATGGCGCCGACTTCATCAAGGTCTACAGTCGCCTTACTCGGGAAGCTTTCTTCGCCATCGCGGACGAGACGAAAAAACAGGGGATCTCATTTGCCGGACACGTTCCACAATCGGTTACGGTGGCGGAAGCGTCAGATGCCGGACAGAAGAGCATCGAGCATCTTACTGGTATCTTAACTGCGTGTTCTTCGCGTGAAGAGGAATTCCGCAAACAGACTGAGGCTGCGGGCTCGAAGCTGCCGCAGGGTCAGATTCCAAACCCGGCGGCGTTGCGTCAATTGAACCGCCTGGTGCTGGAGACATTCAGTCCGGACAAGGCCGCTGCTCTCTTCGCGCGTTTCAATCGAAATCAAACCTGGCAATGCCCGACGTTGACGGTTCTACGCAGCACATCTTCTCTCGACGACCCAAGTTTCCGAAATGATCCGCGGCTTAAGTACATGCCTTCAGCTACCAGGACCCAATGGGATCCTACAAAGGATTTCCGCTTCAAAAACAGGACCGCCGAAGACTTCGAACTGGCGAGGTTGATGTTCAAGAAACAGGTCGAGGTCGTCGGAGGAATGCGGCGCGCCGGCGTTGAGTTTCTCGCCGGGACCGACGTGCTCAATCCCTATTGCTTCCCCGGCTTCAGTCTGCACGACGAGCTTGTGCTGCTGGTCAGCGCGGGGCTCACGCCGATGGAAGCTCTGCAAGCTGCTACTCTCAACCCTGCGCGCTTCCTCGGCAAAGAGACCGAGCTTGGCACTGTTGAAAAGGGCAAGATCGCTGATCTTGTGTTGCTCGATGCAAACCCACTTGAAGATATCCACAATACTCAGAAGATCAATGCTGTAATGGTTCGCGGCAAACTGATTCCCAAGGCGGGGCTCCAGCGAATGCTGGCTACAATCGAAACCGCCGCCGCCAATAGAAAGTGAGTCAAATCCATGGCCGAACTTAAAACAAAGGAGACCTCCGCGAGCGTCGATAAGTTCCTGAACAACGTCGCCGATGAACAGCGACGTAAGGACTGCTTCCGCCTGGTGGAGATCATGAAAGCCGAAACAAAAGCTGAGCCGGCAATGTGGGGAACGAGCATCGTCGGCTTTGGCCGCCACCAGTACAAGTACGAAAGCGGGCGCCAACTCGAGTGGTTTCTCGTGGGCTTCTCTCCGCGCAAACAAGACCTGACCTTGTACATCATGGGGGGACTCGAGCGATACCCGTCCCTGACGAAGAAGCTCGGCAAGCATAAGACGGGAAAAGCTTGCTTGTATATCAAGAAGCTTGAGGATGTGGATTTACCGACGCTGAAGCAGTTGATCAAGCAATCCGTCGCGGACTTTGCGGCGATGAGGAAATGAGGAGAAGATGGGTCGGCCGTCTTCGTCACGCGTTGTCTGTCGCCCCAAAGCGACTCTCGCTGAAGGATGATAGGAGGCTGTATGAAACTGGCTTTGCTATTAGTCGTCATCGTTTCCGCTTTTGCAAACTCACAAGAAAAACCGGGAGCTGATCAAGAGAGCCTGGTCGCTGATCGAAAGAAACAGATT
>DATLWF010000518.1:0-5340 GCA_035576605.1 Blastocatellia bacterium
TGATTAACTGATATGGCGAGACCAAAAGCAGACGATCCGGAGGCAAGAGCGAAGATAGCGGCCGCGGCTGAAGAGCTGTTTGCCGAGCGCGGATTTGACGGCGCCGCGATCCGCGATATCGCCAGGAAGGCCGGGGTCAACGGCGCGATGATTCATTATTATTTTGGCAACAAGGAGGGGCTGTACCGCGCGATGCTGGAAGGCGCAGCGTCAACGGTCCGAAAGCTGCTGATCGAAACAACCGACCGGTCCGGCTCAACGAACGACCGGCTGGCGAGTTTTGTGGACGCGTATGCCGCATACATGCTCAGCCAGCCGAACCTTGCCCGCGTCCTTTACCGGGAGATGCTGACGGGCGCCAAGCACATTAAGCAGATCGCCCAGAAGTACGCCGCTGCCAATTACACGATGTTGAGAACCATGATCTCGGACGGAGTGAAGTGCGGCGAGTTGCGGCCAGTCGACGTCGATCTGGCCCCGATCAGTCTGATGGGAATGGTCGTCATCTTTCAGTTTCTTCGACCGATCATCTCAGTTGCTCTGGGCAAGACGGAGTACGATGAGCGGTTCGTCAGCAGAGTCGCCGCTCATACAATCGATCTCTTTCTCTACGGGGCGGTCGCCGGCGAGAAAGGGACGAAGAAGCGAGCCGCACCCGCTTCTAAGAAGAGCAAAAGCGGGAAGCGTCGGCCACGGGTGCAATCATGAAAACAGGAAGTTTCCGAAGGACGATTCTGTTCGGAGTGCTATTCCTGATCTTGCTGGGAACCGCGGCCGCCTGGAAGTACCTCAGCGGGCGTGCGGCCACGGACAGGCAGGTATTGTCGGGCACAATCGAGGCTGACGAGATACACGTCGGTTCGAAGGTCAGTGGCCGGATCGAAGCCGTGCTCGTCAAAGAAGGTCAGGAGGTCAAGCAGGGCGAGCCGATCATTCGGTTTGAGCGCTATGACCTGGATGCTAAACACGCCGATGCGGTGGCAGCAGTCGCCGAGGCCGAAGCAAATCTGCAGAAGAATCTGCGATGGTCAAGACCGGAGGAGATCGCGGCCGCCAGGGCTCAGGCCGAGGCAGCCTGGATGAACTATGAGCTTGCTCGGAACGGTCCGCGAAAGCAGGAAATCGATGCGGCGCGCGCCGAACTCCGAGCTGCCGAAGCAGACTATGAGGTGACCAAGGTAACCCTCGCGAGAGTCGCCAAACTTGTGAGCGACGGGGTGCAGTCACGCCAGGAGTACGACAACGCCAAATCTGCATTCGATCGCTCGGCCGCGCAGCGCGAGGGGGCCCGTCAGAGGCTCGACTTGCTCCTGGCCGGCACCAGACAGGAGGAGATAGATCGCGCCGACCGGCAGTTCAAACAAGCAGCCGCGAATCGCGCACTGGTGGAGCGCGGGGCTCGCAAGGAAGACATTGACGCTGCGAAGGCGCAGGTGGAACGCACTCGCGCGGCGCTGCAGCAGATTGAAACGCAACTCGCGGAGCTTGAGGTGAAAGCTCCTGCCGATGCAATCGTCGAAGTTCTTCAATTGAGACCGGGCGATTTGATTAGTCCGGGGTCTCCTGTCGCCACTCTTGTCGAAGTCGATCGGCTGTGGGTGCGCGTGTACGTCCCCGAGCCGGAATTGGGCTACGCAAGGGCGGCTTTAGGTAAGGACGTGCCGGTTACGGTGGACACGTTTCCACGCGAGGTCTTTAACGGCCGCATCGAGGAGATAGCAAGCCGGGGCGAGTTCACTCCTCGCAACGTTCAGACCCGGGACGAGCGAGCTCATCAGGTCTTTGGGATACGCATAAGGCTCGACAACAGTGCGCGCAAACTTTCCGCCGGTATGGCTGCGGACGTAACGATACCGAAATGAGAGTGAAACGTGATGCGTGAAACGTGACCGGAGAAGCGATCACCTATCATGAGGCGTGAATCGTGAAACGTGACCGGAGAAGCGATCAGTAGTCACGTTTCACGAATCACGTTTCACGCATCGTGAACTATGCCAGTAGCAATAGAAATCGACGGGCTGACGAAGCGGTTCGGCGAGGTGACCGCGGTCGACGGAGTCAGTCTCTCCGTTCGGAGCGGCGAGATATTCGGCTTTCTTGGCCCAAATGGCTCAGGCAAGTCGACGCTGATCAGGATGCTGTGCGGCTTGATCGCGCCGACCGCGGGTAACGCTCGGGTTGCGGGTTTCGACATACTCACCGAGACCGACGACATTCGACAGACCATCGGTTACATGTCGCAGCAGTTCAGCCTGTATCAGGACCTGACCGTTTGGGAGAACGTCAATTTCTATGCGCACGTCTACGGCCTAAAGGGCGATAAGCTGCGACAGCGCCGCGACGAAGTGATCGAGTTGACTCACATCGGTCCATTCCGCGATCGCCGAGCGGGGAAGCTTTCGGGCGGATGGAAACAAAGGCTGGCCCTGTCATGCGCGCTTGTCCACGAACCGAAGATCATATTTCTCGATGAGCCCACGGCTGGCATCGATCCTGTTGCCAGGCGCGAGCTGTGGGACTTGTTCTTTCAACTTTCGGGGACGGGCATAACGCTGTTCGTTACGACGCATTACATGGATGAGGCCGAACGCTGCGCGCGTGTCGGCTACATCTTCAACTCGAAGCTGATTACGTACGGTGAGCCCGATGACTTGAAGCAACTTCCCGATGTGACGCCTGCGGATGCGAGGTGGGTTGAGGTGACTTGCCCGAACACAACTGTAGCGCTTGGTGCGTTGAAGCACGCGCCGTACGTTCGCAACGCGACGATTTTCGGACAGTCGATCCATTTGTTGATGGACTCAAGCGAGCGGCTCGATCGAATCAACGCGACTCTCGAGCAAATAGGCATAAGCGCGGAGGTCACACCGGCGCGCCCGTCACTTGAAGACGTGTTTGTGACATTGACCAGGAGGTTCGCGGTGAACGGACAGGGAGTTTCTGGTTCCTAGTTTCTGGTTTCTCGTAATGATGTTGTGCGCCGGAACCAAGAACCAGAAACTAGAAACCAAAGACGTTTAGACTTTATGTTCAGGGGATTCAGATCAATCTTCTACAAAGAGGTCATTCAGATCAGCCGTGATCCGCTGACGCTGGCCTTGATGTTATTAGTGCCGATGATTCAGCTGATGGTCTTCGGCTATGCAATCAATACCGATGTTCGCAACATCAAGACCGCGGTGTACAACCTCGATCCAGGCCCTCAGTCCCGCGACCTGCTGCACGCATTTGAGAACACCGACTACTTTCAAATCGTGCGTTACGTGGGCTCGGATGAAGAGCTCAACAACTCGATCGTTACGGGTCGAGTGAAGGTCGGAATAAAGATTCCGCCCGACTATTCGGACCGGCTACTGGCTAACCGGCAAGCGACTGTGCTGGTGCTGATCGACGGCTCTGATTCAAGTATCGCCACCCAGAGTCTGCAGGTGGCATCACAGGTTGGGCTGACCGAGTCGCTTGCGAGACTCGGTACGGAACTGCAGGGTTCCGGGAGCCGCACATCGCAGCTTCCTATTGAGGTCCGGCCGAAAATGCTCTTCAACCCCGACTCGCGCTCGGCAAACTTCATGGTCCCGGGTCTGATCGCGATTATCCTTCAGATCATCACGACGCTGCTGACGGCCTTCTCAATAGTGCGCGAACGCGAGCAGGGCACCCTCGAACAGTTGCTGGTCACGCCAGTGCGGCCGTTTGGGCTGATGCTCGGCAAGCTCGTGCCTTACGGACTCATAGGCATCGTGGAAACGTTCACAGTGTTGACCGTCATGAGATTGGTCTTTGACGTTCCGATCAAGGGTTCGCTCCTGCTCCTGCTCTCGCTGTCGATTCTATTCCTGTTTACGGCGCTGGCGATTGGACTCTTGATCTCGACCAAGGCTCAGAACCAGATGCAAGCGTTGCAGTTGGCGTGGCTAATCATGTTACCGTCTGTCTTGCTCTCGGGATTCATGTTCCCGCGCGACTCGATGCCGGTAGTCATGCGGTTCATCGGGTATATGGTCCCGGCAACCCATTTCATGGAGATAATTCGAGGGATAGTCCTGCGAGGCGCAACGCTGGTCGATCTTCTTCCAGAAGTTCTGACGTTAATGTTTATGGGACTAGCGCTGTTGGTGTTGAGCGCGTTCAGGTTCCGCAATAAGCTGGCTTGAGTAGCATAGACTTTAGTCCGGGTCCGGTCATCCCGGTAAAACAGGACTCACCGGGCAGGGACTAAAGTCTATGCTACCTCAAAAAAGTGCGGGCGCCACAGCCACTTCATGCTGCGGCGCCCGGTGAGTAATGGAGGAGGATTCACCCCAAGCGACACGCTTGGACTAACGAGCAGGGCCACGTCTATCAGGCGCATTAGGATTCAACGTGGTCCAGGCTCGATGTTCACTCACACGTCTAATAACGCAAGCGACCAGGTTCGGTTTCAAAAAAAAGAGCCAGTCTCGTCAAAAACACCTTAAAGTTTTCTAATGCTGTTTTTGTCCCCAGATCGGATCCCTCAACCTCGAAGGGAGGTTGAGCCTCCCATCTGAGGGCTCTGCATATTCAGACGGAGACTCACCGCGAACCCGCGCTAAAGGTATTCAGGGGAAAAAGTCCGGGGCGCCTTTGGAGCGCCCCGGACAAAGGAGAAGGATTTTCTGTTCTGAACTCAGGTCTCGATCGGCGGAGAGAATCCGTTGCACATCCTTACTCAACCGGCTCGGGATCTTCGCTCACTCACATGAAACGCATCCGTTGCGAGTTTGTTCCCTCTAGTGGCGGGACAAGATCTAACGAGACATCGCCCGTGATTAACCGGCAGCCTAATGGACTTTCGGCGTTACATTCCCCTAGTTGCACGGCTGGGCTGGCGTCGTCGAGTCCTTCCGCGCGCCGGGAGAGCTATCTTTTCCAGCCATTTGGCGGCCTCATCGAATCGCTCGAACAACCGCTCATCTTCGCGGAACGGGCGGCCGTGATAGGTGGTACGCCCCGAGACTACGCGTGCCGGATGTTTAATGTGAAGCATCTCGTGATACAGGACGTACTCGACCACAAAGCGCGGGATCGCCGCGTTGTCAAGCGTGCTGCTGATGATGATTGCCTGGTGGACGTGATCGTGGTGGCCCAGCAACCGCCGCGTTTTGCGCTGGCTCCAGGAAAGCAGCGGACTATCGAGCTTGCCGCCGAAGTAGCGGGCATTCAGTTCTGAAAACAGTTCCGCCAGATCGTACGTCTTGCCGCGTGAAGAGGTCGTAATCTTGTAGCCGCGCCGGCGTCGAACTGCATGCGACGCATCCAGGATCGGGGGATTCAGCGTGTGCTCTCGATAGACACGCTCGTGTAGCTTTGACGCTTTTT
>DATLWF010000519.1:0-10816 GCA_035576605.1 Blastocatellia bacterium
CCGGCTGAACACGGTCTGTAATGTCAAACGGGACCATGTTCCCAACGGGACAGGTGGCACGTCAGACGGCGTCTGCGATCCGACCGGCGGCTTCAGCTTCGATCAGGACACGATCAACAACTTCGGTAAGGTGGTCAACAAACACGGCCACCGCATCATCGAGCTCGCGCTGAAGTACTACTTCTAAATCGCGGACATTGGATCTGCCAAACAGGTGGTGTCGGAAGCCTTACGCTCTCCGCACCACCTTTTTATCGCCCCGGCAAAAACTCGCCGGGCGCTTGCTGTGCTCCGGCGGAACCTGTCTCCCGCTTGACCGATTGCATAATTCCGCCGCCGGGTTAAAATAGAGATCACGGACAGAGAGATAAAATCCCGGAGCATAGGACGCCGTAGCCGCCACAAAAGGGGAATCGGTAAATGAAGGTGCGAAAGCATTGGCTGCTGCTGATCCTATTTGGTCTGACGGCGAGCGCCACCGCTCAGGAGGGGCCGGTCAACACCGGCAACTTGCCGTACAGAGACCCGGGCAGCGCCTCGATCAGCGGGCGCGTGATGCTGCCTTCGGGCTTGACTGGCGGCGCGCACGTCAAGGTCATCCTGAGCAACACGCAGTCGCCGCTGACGACGCTCTACGCGGACAAGAACGGCGAATTCCACCTCGACAACTTGCAAGCTGGAGCTTACTACGTGCAGGTCGTCGCTGATGAGTCGGTTTATGAGCCGCTGTTGCAAAGCGTGAGACTCAAACCCGGCGAGCCTGCTTACCTGGTGCTGTCTCTGAGAGAGAAGACCGGCCCCACGGGCAAAGCCTCGCGCGGCAGTGTCGTGTCAATCGCCGGAGACGAGCGCGCGGTGCCGGCATCGGCGCGCAAAGCCTTCGAGCAGGCTCACAAATTGATCGACAAAGGCGACGCCGACGGCGCGATCATTCAGCTCAACAAAGCCATCGCCATCTATCCCGATTACGTGACGGCACGTAACAGTCTCGGCGTGCAGTATCTCAAGCGCCGTCGATGGCCGGAAGCCTCCGAGCAGTTCGGGGCCATCCTCGAAAAGAACCCGAAGTATTTCGACGCGCACTTGAATCTCGGCATCGTGCTCTATGAACAGAAGCGGTTCAACGAGGCTGCCGAGCAGTTGACACAGGCGGTCTCGCTCGACAGCACTAGTGCCGCGGCACACCTGTTCTGGGGCATTGCGGCGCTTGAGATGAACGACCTGATCGTTGCCGAAAGGGAGTTGGTTAAAGCCCTGCTGCTGGGCGGCGAGCGCTATTCAAACGCGCACTATTATTTTGCCCATGTCTACCTGAAGACCGGGTGGCGTGAAGAGGCGGCGCGCGAGTTAGTCCTGTTCTTGAAGACCGCACCGCCCGGCGACATGGCGACGCAGGCCCGCGTGCTGCTCCAACAGCTCAGCGGAAAGAAATGACTACCACGCTTTGGCTGATTCGCCTTTGCACTGCTTATAACGCGACGGTGAAGGGTGCTCGGCGCATGGCGTCCGTCGTGCCGTCGCTCACGGTAACCTTTAATTCATAATCGCCCGGCTGAAAGCTATCGAGCGGGATGGAGCTGGCAAACTGGATCAGCCCTGTCGCGTCGGGCGGCGGAAGTTGCGCCTGGATGTTGGCCAGATGCTGCCCGCTTTTGAGCACTTCAATCGTCAGCTTCGGCGCGGCCTTCACGCCCTGCGGCACATAGACGTCGAAGAAGAAGGGCAACTGCTTCATCGCGGCTTTGATGATAGGTTCGCCGAGATTCGGGTAGATCAGCAGTTCGCCGTAGTGAAACGGATTGGGCTGCTTCTGTTCTTCCGGCGAAAGGCGGTCAGCGCGCTTAAGAATCACAAGGCTGCTCAAGCGCAGCTTCGCATTGGCAGACGGCAGCACCTGGAACGCTTCGCTGAGCGTGCTCGTCTTGCTGCTCGGTGCATCGTAGGCAGCGATGTTTATCGCGTATTGGCCCGGCAGCAATCGCTCTTCCTTATAAAACAGAATGTCGCCGCGCTTCGCTTCTTCCATTTGCGCAATCGGCCCGCCAAGCGTGTAATGACGACTCAGCTTGGCGACGACTTGCTGAGCCTCGTTGCGAATAAGAGCAACGATTGTGTAGTCACTGGTGAAGCTTTTCTTGTCGGCGCTCGGCGTATAGGTGAAGGCGCTGGCCGGGACTTCGGCAAGCACCGCCGTCAACCCCGCGCGCTGCGTCTCAGGAAAGTTGAACGCTTGAGCGCGCAACGGGAAGCCGTTGGCTTGTGGCGTCCGGTACATCGCGGCGATGGCTGGAGCTTCGTATTCAAGCACCGGCGACTGCCCGGTCGGCGGCAGAGCGAGATAGCCTTTGCGAGTCTGCACATCAAGGCCGCTGCGCGCCAGCTTGACGGTAATCTGCCGGAAACGGCCATCAAGGTCGGTGTTCTTCGGCACGTAGCTCAATTCATAATGAGAACGCAGGTCTTCATCGATGCGGCGCAAGCCGGCAGCCAAGTCGTTGGTATCGGCGATCATAAAGCCGCCGGTACTCGCGGCGAGCTCGCCAAGCCCGCTCTGCGGGTTGAGTCTGAGCAGGTCTTCGTTGCGCTCCAACGACATCGTCATCGGCCGGCCCGAACGGTCTGAGAGCCCGCTAGCCTGTTGGCGGGCGCGCGCCTCGGACATTGCCCTCAGTTCGCGCGCCGCTTCAGCGTTGCCACTCTCCGTCCGCAGCCCGCCCGCCTCGACCGTGTAGACACTCACGTTGGCGCGCGTCGCTGCATTGATGACCGCAGAGAAACGGATCTTGACATCGGGCGGCAAGGCGAGACCTTCAGAGAAGAGCACGATGGCTTTCCGACCCGGCACGCCCTGCATCGAATTGATGATCGCCAGCAAGCTATTGATCTGCGCTTGTCCCTGTTGCGTGCGTTCCAGTGTCTCGAAGGTTTGCAAGGCCCGCGTCTGCATATTCAGCAACGCCGCTTCGGCCGCATTGGCGCCGACAGCCGAGCCCGATGAACTGCTGTTGGTTCCCGGCCCGCCGGCGATGCTGCCGGCGGCGGTGGCTTGCCCTTGCTCGGCGGACGCCTGACGCTCTTCAAGCGGGCGGCGTTCCGAGGAGCGCGAATCAATGCCGGAGACCGCCATCGTCGTCGCGCGATCAACAGCCTGCTTGAGGGTCTGCGGATCGTTGGTGTACTGCTGCACGATGCGCAAGCCTTGATCGATCACACAGACGGCCACTTGATCGTCGGGTTGCAAGCTTTCATCGATGAAGCTCAATCCGGCTTTCTGCGAAAGATTGCGACCGTTCGGCGACAGGTGATCGAAGGCCATCGCAACCAGACTGATATTTGAGAACGGCTCGCGCGGGCCAGTGGGCGGAGTTGTGGGCGCGTTCACCGCAGGCTTCGGCCCGGCCTTCGGTTCGGCCGCGCCCTCGCGCGAGACTAGACGGAACGAGAGCACGTCCTGGCGCACGTTGTCCTCGTACACCTCAAAGTCGTTCGGCTTCAAGTCCTTAACCGCATGTCCCTTCTTATCGCGCACGACGACGTCGAGCACGACCTCGTTGGCGCGCAGCACAACCTTCTCTTCTTTGGTTTGCTTATCCTGTGGCGCTTGTGCGCGCAGTCGCACGGGCGAGACGACACAACAGGAGATCGCAGCCACGAGCAGCAGAGTGATGCGAGACTTCATCGCGAATACCTCATCGGGTTTAATGCACTGGAAACAGATCGCTATCAGTTGCAGAGTCGCTCGAATTGACCTGATTATTCTAATTCAGCCTCCGATGGATGTCACGGAGCTTGCTCGCACTCGTTCAAGCGCGATAGTATTTTTGCGCCTTCAGCGAATAGTCAACGCAGGTCTCGCACTATGAGCAAGCTGACAATCAAGGCGCTTGTATTCGCCGGCGTCGTATTGTGGTGTGGCGCGCCACCGGGCGCCGCACAGTCGAGCGAGGCCGAACGCATCTACGCGCGCGCCGTTCAGTCGCATCAAGCCGGCGACATCGAAGGAGCGATTCGCGAATACCGCGCCTTTCTGCTGTTGTACCCGAAAGTCGTCGAAGCACGCTCGAATCTGGGCGTGGCGTACGCGCGGCTGGGGCGCTACGAAGAAGCCATTGAACAATACAAAGAGGCCCTGGCGCTAGACTCCAGCAACACGCCGGTGCGTTTCAATCTCGCGCTGGCTTACTATAAAGCGACGCTTTATGAAGAAGCCGCCGCCGAGTTCACTAAAGTCCGCGCTGCTGATCTTGCAAACAAAAACGCCTTGCTGCTGCTTGCCGATTGCCATCTACAACTGGGCGAGAGAAAAACGGTCATCGAGTTGCTCTCTCCGATATCCGCTGCGTAGCCCAGTGATATGACCATCGCCTACATTCTCGGCACGGCTTACATCGAGGAGAAGCAAACCGACAAGGGCCAGGTGTTGATCGACCGCATCCTGCGCAATGGCGATTCTGCCGAGGCCCGCTTGCTGATGGGTTCTGCGCAGTTGATGATTCACGATTATCCGGGAGCAGTGAAAGAATTCGAGCGCGCGATCGCGCTCAATCCCAAATTGCCCACCGCGCATTCGCTTTACGGGCAAACCTTGCTCGGCGCCGGCAATCGCGACGCGGCGATGAAAGCTTTTCAATCGGAGCTTGAGATCAATCCCTACGATTTTCGCGCCAACCTCTACATCGGCATGCTGTTGAACGAGGATCAGAAGTATGAGCAGGCGCTCAAGTACATGCAGAAAGCTCTGGCGCTTCGACCGCGCGAGCTGAACGTCAGCTATTACATCGCCACCATCGCCATAGCGCTCGGCAAGATGGCAGACGCGCAGGGTTTGCTCGAACAGATCGTCAAGCAAGCGCCCGATTTCGTCGAAGCGCACGTGAAGTTGGCCACAGTGTATTATCGGCTCAAGCGCAAGGAAGACGGCGACCGCGAGCGCGCCGTCATCCTCAAGCTGAACGCCGAGCGGCAAGAGAAAGCGCCGGGCGCGAAAGAAGGTTTGGGGCCGGCTTATCGCGGCGAGCAGCCTGACGCTCAGCCGATCAAAAAACCTGAGGCCAGGCCGCAGCAGTAAAGTTCTCCAGCATGACAGCAACCACCGCACGCTTTATTGTCGTCTTCATTGCTGTGTTCAGCGTGACGCTTGCCGCGCCGGCGCAGCAGCGGCGAGCCACACAAAGGAAGCAGCCCGCGTCCCAGTCCGGACTTGACCCGCAACAGCAGGCCGCCTTCAATAAGCTGTCTCAGCAGGCCGACGCCGCGCGCGAAGGCGGTCGCCTCGACGAGGCGATCCAACTCTACATTCAGGGGCTGCAACTGAACCCTAAGTGGAAGGACGGCTGGTGGTATGTAGGCTCAATCCTCTACGACCGCGATAGTTACAGTGATGCGCGCGAAGCCCTCCGCAATCTCTTGGGCCTCGACGACAAGAACGGCTCGGCCTGGGCGCTCCTGGGTCTTTGCGAATTCGGGTTGCGCAATTACGATCAGGCGCTCTCCGACATTCAGTACGCGCGCACGCTCGGGAACATGATCTCGAGCAAAGAGTTCGTTAACGTTGCTCGCTATCACGCCGGTATCCTGATGACGCGCGCCGGTCAGTTCGAGTTAGGTTATGAAGCTCTGCGCGATTTCGCGCGAGAAGGCAATGAGAGTCCGAGCGTCATTGAGGCGTTGGGGCTGAACATTCTGCGCATGCCGTTCCTGCCCGCCGAAGCGCCGCCCGACCGCCGCGAGTTGATCTTGATGGCGGGCCGCGCCGCGTTTTATCAGGCCGCGCGTCGCGTGCAGGAGGCCGAGCGCGCCTTCAAGGAATTGCTGAGTCGCTACCCCGACGTTCCGAACGTGCATTATGCATATGGCGTCTACCTGTTGATCGATTCGCCGGACGCGGCGCTTGACGAGTTCCGCCGCGAGCTGCAGATTTCGCCCGACAACGTGCCGGCGCTGTTGCAGATCGGCTTCGAGTACATCAAGCGCAACGATTTTGAGAACGCCAGGCCATACGCTCAGAAGGCTGTCGATGCAGCGCCGAATCTGTTTGCCACGCACAACGCGCTTGGCCGCGTGCTGCTTGAATTGGGCAAGGTCGGCGAGGCGATCAAGGAACTAGAGATCGGGGTGAAGCAAGCGCCCGACAGCCCCGAGATGCGCTTTGCGTTGGCCCGCGCCTACGCCCGCGCCGGGCGCAAAGAGGACGCCGCCCGCGAGCGCGCGAAGTTCTTGGAATTGGACAAACAGAAGCGCACCGAGCGCAGCGGCCCGCAGTCGGTCGGCGGCATCGAAGCCAAGCCCGCGGACAAGAATCCGCCGCGGTAATCAGACTTGAACGGATTGCTCGATCAGATTTCGTATGAGTAATGAAACTCGCTATCATCGCACAGGCTCGCGCAATCTCTTGCTTGTATTACTCTTGCTATTCTTGCTGGCGAGCCTTTGGGTTTCGCGGCTTGGGGCGGTCATCCGTGTCGCAGCGCAAAACGGCGGGGCGGCGCCGACTTTCGAGGAGATTCCGCCCTCAGCGAGCGGCATCACCTGGGTTCACGATAACGCGATGTCTGAACAGCGGTACCTGCCTGAAACGCTCGGGCCGGGCTGCGCCTTCCTCGATTACGACAACGACGGATGGATGGACATCTATTTGGTGAATTACGGCGCGTGCGATTTCTTCAAGCCAACAAGGCCCATCCGCAACGCGCTCTATCACAACAACCGCGACGGCACGTTCACCGACGTGACCGAAAAAGCCGGTGTGCCGGGCGGCACGTTCGGCATGGGCGTCGCGGTCGGCGATTACGATAACGACGGCTGGCCCGATATGATCGTCACCGCCTACGGCAAATGTACGCTTTATCATAATAATCGCAACGGCACGTTTTCGGACGTGACCGACAAAGCGGGCGTCGCAGCGCCCGGCTGGACGACCAGCGCTGTCTGGTTCGATTACGACAACGACGGGCGGCTCGACCTCTTCCTGTGCAGCTTCGTCCAGTACGGTCTGAACAAGCACATCTTCTGCGGCGACAATAAACTCGGTCGCCACTACTACTGCATCCCGCGCGTGTTCAACCCATCATCGAGCCTGCTCTTTCACAACAACGGCGACGGCACGTTCACTGAAACCGGAAAAGGGACAGACATCGAACGCGCGCTCGGCAAGGCGCTGGGCGTCGTCGCCACCGACATCAACAACGACGGTTTGATGGACCTGTTCGTTGCCAGCGACACCGTCCAGAATTTCCTTTTTGTAAACAGAGGCAACGGCAAGTGGGAAGAGATCGGACTCGCCTCAGAAGTCGGGTTCAGCGCAAACGGGCAACCACGCTCGGGAATGGGAGTCGACTCGGCGGACTTTGACGGCGATGGCTGGCAGGACCTGTTTGTTGCAAACGTAGACCAGGAGATGTTTTCGCTCTACAAGAACAATAAGGATGAAACCTTCACCGACGTGGCGCGGCCAAACGAAGTAGCAGCTGCCACTCGCCTCCTGAGCGGGTGGGGTCTCAAGTTCTTCGACTACGACAACGACGGAAAGATTGATCTCTTCCTCGCTAACGGCCATCCGGACGATATGATTGAGCAGTATTCGGGTCAGGTTAAATATGCCGAGCCGCTGCTCTTGTTTCGTAACGAAGGCGACCATCTTGTGAACGTCAGCGATAAATCCGGGCCTGTCTTCAAGAAGGACTTTCCCGCGCGCGGGCTTGCAGTCGGTGATTACAATAACGATGGCCGACTTGATCTCCTGGTGGTGAACAACGGCAAGGCGCCCGTGCTTTTGCGCAACAACGCGGGCAAGGATAATCACTGGGTCGGATTGAAGCTGCAAGGGACGAAATGCAACCGCGACGCCATAGGCGCGCGAATAAGCTGGTCGGCGGGCAGCGCGACGAGATCGAGACTGAAGACCAGCGGCGGCAGCTATCTCTCTGCGCATGACGTGCGCGAGGTGTTGGGACTCGGCAAGGCGACAAAACTCGATTGGCTTGAAATCAAATGGCCCGCGCCGAGCGGCAAGCTCGAGCGATTCACGGACGTGCCGGTCGATAAGTACATCACCATCGTCGAAGGCAAAGGCCTGGCCGCAAACTGATATGAGAAGTCGCAGGCTCATCGCTTCCGCGCTCGTAATCTTTATTCAATGCTCGAGCTTCATCGCAGCGCAGAGCCGAAAAGATGCGCGCAACACTGAATACCCTGAGTGGCGAACGAACACAGAGAAGCGAACGATCAACCTTGACGATCTGGAAAGCCCGGCTGTAACTAAAGACTCTATTCCCGCTATCGACCGTCCGCGTTTTGTCGCTGTCAACGACGCGCGCGAATGGCTATCGGACAACGAGCCTGTTATCGCGCTTCAAGTCAATGGCGTGAGCCGCGCTTACCCGATGGAGATAGTCGTCTGGCACGAAGTGGTCAACGACGTGATCGGCGGAGTTCCCGTCGCCGTGACCTTCTGCTCGGTCTGCCACAGCGCGATAGTTTTTGACCGCAGGCTTGATCGCCGCATTCTGCGGTTCGGCGTCAGCGGGTTCGTTTACGGGGCGAACATGATCTTGTACGACCGCGAGACTGAATCGTGGTGGCAGCAGTTCACCGGCGAGGCTGTAGTCGGGGATTTGACGGGCAAAAAGCTGCGCAGCTTGCCTGCCGTGATCATCAGCTTCGCAGAGTTCGCGTCTGCGTATCCGAAAAGCGACGTGCTGTCGCGTCAAACCGGATACGTTCGTGATTACGGTCGCAACCCGCATCTTAAATACGACAAGCTCAACGGCTATCCAAGTCACTTTCGCGGCAAGCCCGATGAGCGTCTTGTTCCGATGGAAAGAGTCATCGGCGTAGAAATCGAAGGGTATTCCAAAGCGTTCCCTTATCATTTAAGCCGCGCGCGTCACGTAATCTACGACCGCATCGGCGCGCACGAGATCGTCGTCTTCCATGCAGACGGCACGCTATCGGCCCTTGATGAAGAAGACATGAAGCGATCGCGGGATGTCGGATCGACGGGCGTGTTCGACCCGACGATTGATGGCCGCCGCCTTCTGTTCCGCTACGAGAATGGCCGGTTCATAGATCAAGAGACCGGGAGCCGCTGGAATATTTCAGGAAAGGCCGTGAGCGGCGCGCTTCAAGGCAGAAGTCTCAAGCGCATTCCGCACGGAGACTACTTCGCGTTTGCGTGGTTGGCTTTCAAACCTGCGACCGAGATTTTCGAACAGTAGCAAAGATAGCTTTTCAGACTGAATTCAGTTTGGGTACGGCTCGCCGGGCCTAACTATGCGAATATCATGATCTGTGAATTTGAAATGAGAGCCGGGAAGCTCGTATTTAGGCATGTGGCACGACGTGCAGTTCTTCTTGCCAACCGGGCACGCGACCGCCGCGTGCGCTCTTGATCGCGTCAGTGCAGCAGGAGCCGCTTTTGTTGTCGAACTATGACACGCAGTGCACTTTGAATCGTAGAAAGCCTCGTCGCGCTTTCTGTTTTCGTGCGGGTCGTGACAGGCTATGCAACTGATTCGCTTGTCTTCCGAGTCGTAGCATTTGCTGTTGGTCAATCGATAAGGTTGAAAGCGAACGTTGAGCACGCCGCGAATTCCCATTACCGCAACCTGCTCCCAGGAGCGATGACAACTGCCGCAAAAGTTTGCCAGGTCTTCGGTGCTCAGTCGCTTCGGATTGAAGATCTCTTTCTGCTTCAAGTCGCCCGCGCGCATCGCGGTGACGTGCTTTTCTCCGGGGCCGTGACAAGCCTCGCACGACACGCCTTCCATCAGGTGGTCGAGTTGCAGCACCGAGCCGCTCACCGCGTTTGTGCTGTGGCAGCCGAAACAATTGCGGGTCTCTTCGGCGCCCATCTCGCGTCCCATCGCCGCTTCAATCGTCGCGGGCGGAGACGGAGCGTGACCCATTGTAAAATCAAGCCTACGAATGTCGTTGTAAAAGCTCAAGCGGCTTTCATAAAACTTCCCGTCGTGATGAAGCACGTAAGTCTGTCCCGCTTCGCCCTGGCCGAAGCAGTATAGTATCGGAGTCGAAAGCTTGTGGACTCCATCGGTCACTGTGTAGATGCTGCGGTTACCTTCGCGTGTGATTCGATAAGCGTATTGTCCATTATGAAACGTGAGAATAGGATTCGAGCGCAGTATCTGACAGTTCTCGGGCGAGGCCAGTGCCGCGCCCATCGGTGTGGCCTGCTGGCTTGCGACCTTCGAGCGATGGCATTCGGCGCAGGCTTTCGACCCGACGAACCGGGCTTCCGTTGTCTGGTTCGGTCGCCATTCAGTCGAAGACGGTGCTTTCATCGCGTTTTGAGTCTGCGCCGGCTGCATGGATCCAGCGGCAATCACAGCAAAAAAAATCAGAGCGATAATGATTCGCAGATTTCTCTTGCCCGTGCTGGTCATTGAACTTTTAGAGGAAGCAATGCTCTACCCGCAAATATATCAGATGTGATTCTGCCGCTGCAACTTCGGACTCGCAACACATCGGAACTGAGCGTCGTTGTTCTCAGACGTATTGAAGTAGGAGGTTACCGATGAGGTCTCCGAGCAGCAGTCTTTCGATTATCGGACCGCAAAGATTTGGAATGATGCTCCTCAGCGCTGGCTTGAATGTATCTCAACGTAGTCGATGGGTGCACCCTCACCACCGTCCGGGAAAACCTCTCAATGCTTATTAACGCTTTGTACGTTTTGACTTTTAATCCTCGGACTTCTTATCTAGTATTGTGGCCGCATTCGGAATCTTACTATTAGTCTCCAGATGCAAAAACCATGCGCCGCATAGATCTCAAAAAAGTCAGTGTCGCTCGCTCCGACAC
>DATLWF010000520.1:0-19733 GCA_035576605.1 Blastocatellia bacterium
CGCTGAGTCGCTCTCCTGGGCGGGTGCTTGCTCGTAGCGGTGATAGATGACGAAGTCGGGAGCCACGCCTAGAGTCTTCAACGTGGCAAGCATCACCGGCGTCCATCCGTTATGGATCTGGCCGGTCCGAGTGTTGGTTGCCGGGTGGTCCGTGTAGTTCGCATACGAGTCTTCACCGGTGATCACCACCGCGCCCACCTTGATCGACGAATCAACAGCTTTCATCGCGTTTTTGTAGTCGCGGAACGCAAGCGCGTAGGTGTAAGGGTCGTGAGGTCGAGTATGCAGGTCATTCTCCCAACTGCCGTAGTTCTCGTTGCCCACTTCCCAGTAATGAAAACCATAGCCGTTTGTCACGTTCGAGTAGAGCACCCAATCCGCCGCTTCTTGCGTCGTGCCGCTTCCGTAGTTGACCGTAATGAACGCATCGGCGCCAATCCCGTGCATCACATTCGCAAACGCATCGAAGCTGGTTGCCCAGTGCCAGGTGTTGTTGCCGGTGGTGTTCGTGCGCCAATGGTAATCGTCTGAGAGCGATCCGCCAGGAAAGCGCGACACTCTCGTGCCGTTCGCCGTGAGCAGCGAATTGGTACCCGGCGTGTTAAAATGCCCGTCCCAAACCGCGGCCGCGACTCCGAACAACCGCGGGTCAATGATCCGCTTCACCACGTTAGCGTCAACGGTTACCTGAATCTGGGAAGGCGGCGGTGCGGCTATGAGCGTGATATCGTCAACGTAGAACGGCGCTTGAGCGCCGCCGCTTGCGTCCTGGAGCCAGAACCCGTTGAAGTTTGGCTTGTTCGCTGCGTTTAGTGCCGAGAGTGGAATCGTGACCTTTCGCCACGTGCCTGCGGCGACCGAGCCACCCAGAATGAACTGGTTGAGACCGACGCCTGCCTGGGCGACATCGTTGAGTTGGGCGGCGACCGTGATGTTGCGTCCGCTTGTGGCGCCGCCGTGAATCCAGAAAACCAGGTCAGTGTATACGGAACTGTCCTGACTCGCATGACGCAGGTAGAAGCCCTGCCACGCGCCGGTGTAAGTAACCTTTGCGCTCTTAGTTCCGTTGTGGATGAAATCGGTTGAATTGAAGTCGCGTGCACACCACGACCAGTCTTGCCAGCCCGCGCCGAGCGCGTCGGCATAGATGGTTTGATCGGACTGCGCACGTGCTTCCTGGGCGGCGACGATCAACAACCACGCGAGAGTTACTGTCAGTATGCGCATTCGGCCCATCCACTTCGCTCCTCCAAATATGTATCGTTAACTGTCCGGTCTGCGCGGGCAGCTCCGGAAGCACACCAACCCGCTCTGTGAGGATTTCAGAATCTGGTTTTAGAACGGTTCGATGCCGTTCAACGATCACTTGCAGGAGCGCCAGCCTCGGAGTGTAAGGCGATGAGATACGCGTCGATCTTATCAGAAGCGATTGAGACCGAGAAGAGTAATAGTCATCGCGCGAACCCAAGTCAGCTCGATCGTATTTGCGATTTTGCGTCAGTTTTGCGTCTTTGCGCGAAACGGCAACTACGCAAACTCGCGAAGCCGCAACGAAGGGCCGCGCACGCTGTGGGCCACTTCCTGGGGAAGGCCGCTCGTTAGGTCTGATGCATACGAGCGAGGCTTTCGTTAACCCTTCCCTGAAGCTCGGCTTCGTCGAGCGTCTTCAATTCGCGATCGAAGAGCACACGGCCGGCGACGACCGTCAGCACAACGTCTGCACTCGCCGCGCTGAAGACGATTACAGCGATCGGGTCGTGGACCGGAGTGTTGTGAGTGTGCGAAAAATCGATCGCGATGATGTCGGCTTGTTTGCCGGCCTCGAGCGAACCGATCTGCCGATCCAGACGCAGTGCTCGCGCGCCCCCAAGAGTCGCTAGTCTCAACAGATATTCGGCGGTCGGTTCCTTGAAATCAAGAGTGACAGTGCGGTGGAGGAGTCCGCAGAAGCGGGCCTCTTCGATCATATCGCAGCGGTTGTTTGACGCCACGCTGTCGGTTCCCAATCCGACAACGACGCCACGGCTCAACATCCACATCAGCTGCGCGATGCCGTGTCCGAGTTTCGCATTTGACTTCGGGCAATGCGCGACCCGCGCGCCGTGCTGGACTATCAGGTCGACGTCCTCGGAGCCAACCTGGACGCAGTGCACAAGCAATGGGCTGGTGTCCAAAACACCCAGCGACTCAAAGTACTTAATCGTCGATGTCCCTGGAGCCTTCCACTCGATGCCACGCGCAGCAAGCCCACTCGCGAACTCGCCTGTGCCAGTCATCATCATCTCGAGTTCGGGTCTCGACTCTGCCGCGTGGATGCAGATGTCCAGCGACTCAGCCGTAGCGTATTCAGCCACACGTCGAAACAGATCAGGCGACACAGTGTAAGGCGCGTGAGGCGAGACGCCTGCTCGCACCATTTCAGTTTCCCTCGCGCGCATGTCCTCGATCTTCTCTCTGAGTCCGTCGAGGCTCCTGGAGGCATCGAGAGGATTCGGACCAAACACTTCTCGATAAGCGAGACCACGCAGCCCGCTTTCCAACAGCGCCTCGAAGGCCGACGTGGTGTCACCCGTATCGGCAATCGTCGTTACGCCGGCGCGAATTGCCTCGGCCACGCCCAGGAGAGCCGACGCCTTCAGGTCATCGGTAGTGAGCTGTTCATACCTGGTCCGGGTCAGCTTGAGGATCCAATCACGAAACGCTAGGTCTTCGAGAAACCCGCGCATTAGGGTCAGCTCGAGATGGCTATGGACGTTCACAAAACCGGGCAGGATCGCTGCGCTGCCAAGGCTAATCTTTTCGGCGTCGACGAACTCCGCGCGCGACTCGGCTTCAAGCTGGGTACCGACGAAGACGATTCGATCATTCTCAACCACCACAGCGCCGTCTCTGATTGGTGGAGAGCTGATGGGCACTATCCAGTCAGCGGTGTAGGTTCGCTCGACCATTGGCGATTCGATTAGACAGGAAGGAAAAAGGCAAGTCAACGCGCGGAACTGGCGATGGATTAGACATCAAGCAACGTGTTGGTGCAAACGTACGTTCGAGAAGAGAACGCGGCCGAAAAAGTGACGACGGATCAATGTGGCGTGATGCCCGTCACGAAGAGCCGTGACTTCTGTCATAGCCGGGAAGAACGAAGATCGGTAGATTTGATTAGGCTGGAATTCGATTCTCAGATGTAGCGCCAAATGGCGAACAATTGACGCCCCATAAGCCGGGTGATAGACTTCGCCAACCGAATGATTCGCAAAATACTCATTGTGGCTTTCATGGTATCGGTCGCCGCCACCTCGCTCGCAGCCGCGGCGCCTGTCGTCGAAGGTGACGGCGGATGCGGAGGCTGTTGCAGCGCCGCTCGCCGTACTGGGCCGAGGGTTGGTCCCTCGAAACTATGTTGTCTAACACAATGCAATCAGCCCGGTGAGACTCAACAGTCAGCGCCGGCGAGCCTGCTCAGGACCGAGCGCGACAACAAGTGCGCTTCATCCGGTGGGGTTGTTTTTGCGGCCAATCATTCGTCAGGGGCTTCAGTGTTTCCGCTCTCGCCCGCTCGCGACGTCGTTGAGTCCAAGCACATCTACCTCAGAACCGGCACTCTCCTGATCTAAAAGCCGTAGTGTGCCCATTCGCGGCACTAGTCACTTCAAACGACCCGTCAACATAGCTCTACGTCCCACGATGCGAGGGTCCGCTTTCTGTGCTGATCTCGCATTGGCGGCTGAAGCGCGCGGGCTGGCGGCTCAACACCGATGGTAAGCAATTTAGGTGGGGCCAGGCAAAGCGCTTCGAACGAACACGCTCATAATGTTCGGGAGGCATAGTAGTGAAGATCAGAACCACCGTCATATCGTTAGCGATCGCAATTTCTTTTGTCATCCTGGCGGCGTGTGGCCGCACCGGCTCATCGAGCGCCGAGAAAACCATCAAGTCCACCAAGTCAGGTGATACGACGATCTCGCTTTCGAGCGCCAGCGGTGAAATCAAGAGCGGAGAGAATGATCTCACGCTTTCATTCACCGACGCGGCGGGCAAGCACGTCGACGTGCCGGCTGCTTCGCTCAAGTTTCACATGCCCGCGATGGGAGCGATGGCCGAGATGAATGATGTTGCGACGCTGACGACAACCGACAAGCCCGGCAAGTTCAGGGCGCGGGTCAACATCGAAGCCGAAGGCAGTTGGGAAGCGATGATCAGCTTTCAGGGATTGCACGGGACGGAACAGGCGACGATGGACGTAAACGCGAAGTAGTCAGGAGTCCGTAGTCCGTGGTCCGTAGTCCGTAGCTCGAAGTAGTCCGTAGTCCGTGGTCCGTAGTCCGTAGCTCGAAATCACCTATCGTGTGACTACGAACTACAGGCTTCGAGGCCACGGACCACGGACCACGGACCACGGACCACGGACTACGGACCACGGACTACGGACCACGGACTAATGATAGACCGCATCATTGAATTCTCTCTCAAGAACCGCTTCATCATCGTTGCGGCCTACATCCTGCTAGCCGGTTGGGGTTACTGGGCGCTTATCCGCACTCCGGTCGATGCGATACCCGACCTGTCGGACAACCAGGTAATCGTGTTCAGCGACTGGGTTGGTCGCAGCCCGCAAGAAGTCGAAGACCAGGTCACCTACCCGCTGACAACCACGCTTCAAGGCCTGCCCGGTGTGCGAGTGGTGCGCGGGCAGTCGGCGTTTGGGTTCTCGATGATCAATGTGATCTTCGAAGACTCGATCGATCTCTACTGGGCCCGCACTCGAGTCGTCGAAAGGCTGAACCTCGCAACCAGACAACTCCCCGAAGGCGTCCTGCCCACGCTCGGTCCGGACGCGACCGGCGTCGGCCAGATCTTCTGGTACACAGTTGAAGGCGAAGGCTACAGCTTGCGAGATTTGCGTACGCTTCAAGACTGGTTTCTGCGTTATCAACTCAACTCGGTGCCCGGCGTAGCCGAGGTCGCATCGGTAGGCGGACAGGTGCAGCAATATCAAATCGATGTCGACCCAAATCGATTGCGCGCATATTCGATTCCGCTGTCGACGGTGGTCGAAGCCGTCCAGCGAAGCAATTCGAACGTCGGCGGGAATGTCATCGAGCACAACGGCCAATGGTCGATCGTGCGCGGCGTCGGGTTGATCGGATCAGTGGAAGATTTCGAGAATATCGTAATTGGCGGCTCGGGCGGCACGCCGATTTTTGTTCGCAATGTCGCGGATGTGAACGTCGGCAACGCGTTTCGAGTTGGAGCGCTCGACCGCGACGGCAAAGAGGCTGTTGGCGGAGTGGTGATCGCGCGTTACGGGGTGAACACGCTCGAAGTGATTAACGCGGTAAAGGACAAGCTCGAGGCGCTGAAGCCCGGGTTGCCGCAGGGTGTGAGTGTCACGCCGTTTTACGACAGGACCGAGTTGATCCTCCGCGCGACGACTACGCTAAAGCGCGCGCTCATTGAAGAGCTGCTGCTGGTCACGCTCGCTCACATAGTCTTTCTGTTTCACTTCCGCTCGATTCTGATCGTGACGATCCCGCTGCCGTTGGCGGTGCTCGCTTCCTTTCTTTTCATGCACTACCTCGGCATCAGCTCGAACCTTATGTCGCTGTCTGGAATTGCCATCGCAATAGGAGTGCTGGTCGATGCGGGGATAGTCGTCACCGAAAACGCATTTCGCTACCTGGAAAAGCGCGGCGTTGATCCGAGCGACCGGCAGAGAGTATGGCAGACGGTTCTGGAGTCGACTCGATTGGTCGGGCGGCCGATTTTTTTCTCAATGACGATCATCATCCTCGCCTTCGTTCCGGTGTTCGCGTTGACCGGCAGGGAGGGGAAGCTCTTTCACCCGCTCGCGTTCACCAAAACGTTTGCGATGATCGCGGCGACCCTCATCGCGGTGACGCTTGTGCCGGTTCTATGCACGATGCTTTTGCGCGGGCGCTTCCACTCTGAAGAAGAGAACTGGGTAATGCGCGTATTGCAGCGCGGTTACCGGCCGGTGCTGAGCTTCGCGCTCGCTCATCGGGCACTGACTTTTGCCTGCGCCGCGTCTTTATTCTCTATCGCGGTGCTGCTCGCTACTTCGGCGAGCTGGTTGCCGAAAGCGCGATCCGTTACAGCCAACGTTCCGATTGTTGGATCGCTCGTTCAGGCGATTCATCCGATCGGCAGCGAGTTCATGCCCGAGCTTAATGAAGGCGACCTGATGTACATGCCGATAACCGACCCGGCTATCTCGATCGACGAGGCGCTGCGAGTGATGCAGATGCAGGATCGGACGCTCAAGTCGTTTCCCGAAGTCGAATGGGTGACGGGCAAGGCAGGCCGTGCGGAGACTTCGACCGACCCCGCTCCGGTAAACATGAACGAGACGATAGTTCATCTGAAACAGCCCGATCACTGGCGGCCCGGACTCACTCGCGAAAAGCTCATCGAAGAGATGAACGATAAACTCACGATGCCGGGGGTGACTAACATCTGGACGCAGCCGATCATCAACCGCATCGAGATGCTCACGACCGGCATTCGAACTGAGATTGGCGTGAAGATCTACGGAAGCGATCTGGCCGAGATCGAACGGCGGTCGCGCGAAGTCGCCTCGGTGCTGGGGACGGTGACGGGCGCGGCGAACGTTTCGCCTGAGCCGCTGACCGGCCAGCCTTATATCGACATCAAGATCGACCGGCAGGCCGCGGCGCGGTACGGCATCGACGTAGCTGCGATTCAGAACGTCGTGGACACCGGCATCGGTGAAACCAATCTCACCGTGACTATCGAAGGTCGAAGGCGGTTCCCGGCGCGAGTGCGTTACGCGCAACAGTTTCGAGCGAGCCCCGAAGCGCTCGGCGCCTTGCTTGTGCCCGCGCCCGGCGGCGCGCAGATACCGCTCGCGCAAGTCGCGACCATACAAGAAGCCAACGGCTCGTCGATGATTTCGAGCGAGAACGGCCTGCTGCGCGGCACGGTGCTGCTGAACGTGAGGGGCCGCGACGTGGGCAGCTTCGTCGAAGAAGCCAGGCAAGCGCTCCGGGAGCGAGTGCAGCTCCCGGCGGGCTACTACGTCGAATGGAGCGGCCAGTATGAAGACCAGCAACGCGCGCGGGCTCGCTTGCTGCTGGTGATGCCGATCGTGCTGGTGGTGATCTTTGTACTGCTGTACCTGACTTATCACTCGTTCATTGAAGCTGCGCACGTGTTGCTGGCGGTGCCATTCGCGCTGACTGGCGGGGTGTATCTGCTTTACGCGCTTGGCTACAACTTTTCAGTCGCGGTGTGGGTGGGATTCATCGCGTTGTTTGGAACGGCGGTGCAGACGGGCATGGTCATGGTGATCTACCTGGAAGAGGCGGTGGAGCGCAAGAAGCAGGAAGAATTGAGCGGGAAGCTCACGCGCGAGCAGCTGAAGCAAGCGGTGATGGAAGGCGCGTTGTTGAGACTGCGGCCGAAAGTGATGACGGTGAGCACAGTGGTGGCGGGCCTGCTGCCGATCATGTGGAGCACCAGCGCAGGCGCCGAGGTAATGAGACCTCTGGCGACACCGGTGCTCGGCGGAATGGTGTCGTCGCTGATACACGTGTTGATCGTGACTCCGGTTATTTTCTTCTGGCTTCGCGAGCGGGCGCTGAAGCGAACGAGGGATGGCTAGAAAATGTTTTCGTCTTTGCGGCAATTTCGGGTCTTTGCGTGAATGTTGTTTCGCGCCAAGACGCAAAGCAAGGACGCAAAGACGCAATGAAGATGGAGCTGACAATGAAAGTCTTAACTAGATCAACTGTAGCAGCGTTGTTGCTGATGCTCTCAACGCAAGCCGCACTTCCGCAATCAATGACCGGCGGCCTCGTGGTCTCAACGAAGCAGCCAGCGAAGATCGAGCCCGCCGAACCGCGCTCGATGTACTCGCAATACATCGATCCGGTGAACGGCCTCACACCGGATGCGCTTGTTCGTTACGCGATCGCGCACAACGGTGAGCTTGCAGCCGTGAGGCAGGTGATCGCCGAAGCGCGAGGGCGGCTTCGACAGGCCGGCCTCAAGACGAACCCGATGATCGAGGCCAGCGGCACGCGAGCTGCCGATACTCCCGACAACAAGCTCATGGTCGGAGCGGAGCTGCCGCTCGAGCTTGGCGGCCGCCGAAGCGCAAGAATCGTCGTCGCTTCGGCCGAGCTCCAGGTGCGCGAGGCCGAGGTCGCCGATTTCGAACGCAAGCTGTCGGCCGACACGCGAATGAAATACGCCGACGCGATAGCCGCCGCGCGCAACCTCAAATTCACCGAAGACCTGCTCACGCTCACCCGTGGCTCGCATCGACTCGTTAAAGCGCGTGTCGAGAGCGGAAAGACCGCCCCGCTCGAGCAGAACTTGCTGCTGGTCGAGTTGAATCGAGTTGACGCGATGCGCATCGGCTTCGAGAGCCGCGCTGAAGTAGCGTTATTCGAGCTCAAGAAAGTAATCGGCATGCCCGCAGGGGAACCGTTGCAGTTGCGCGGCGAGTTTGACACAACGCGACAGCCGGTGACGCAGAGCGAATCGGTGCGCAATGCGCTCGCAACACGGCCTGATCTGTCGGCGGCGCGCGCGGCGGAGAAACTCGCGTCGGCGCAGATCGAGCAAGCGCGCACGGAGGGCAAAATCGACGCGAGCATCTTTGCGGGTTACGAACGGATGAGCACCGGTTTCGATGTCTTTGGCTTTAACAACGCCGGGGCGCGCGTTCCAGTTATGGGCGTCTTCCACAATCTAACTTTTGGAGTGCGGTTGAGCATGCCTGTACGAAACAAGAACGAGGGCAACATCGAAGTCGCGCTCGCGTCTGCCGAGGCCGCGCGCAGCCGCCGCGAATTCGCCGAGCTTGTCATAAGAAACGAAGTGGCCGCGGTATATGCGCGCCTCGAGCGAGCGCAGTCTGCGCTTGCGGTCTATCGCGATGGCGTTCGCGGTCAGGCGGAGCGCAACCTCGAGGTGGTCCACCAGACTTACACGCTGGGCCAGAAGACGGCGCTTGACTACATCAGCGAGCAGAGACGTTTTATTGAAGTCGAGACCGGATACACCGAGGTGCTGAAAGAGTATTTCAACGCGCTGGTAGAACTTGAACGCGCAGCGGGAACCCCGACTCCTTCCGCGTGAAGTCCGACAAACTCTAGTTTGTCGTCGCATCGAGCTTAAGACGACAAACTTAAGTTTGTCGGACGTGAGAGGATGATGATGGAAAATCAGGACGGTGCTATGAATCAACGTGAGAACTCAGAGAACAAGCCGGCTCGGCGCCCGGCAGCGCTCAAGCGATGGCTTGTAATCGCAGCGGTGCTTTTGGCCGCAGCCGCAATCGGCGTGACGTGGTCGCTCACGCGCGGATCGAGTCAGAGCTCCGTCGCGGGACGCCTGGTGCCTGCACCCGCAGGTGCGTCCGTTCCAGCGCCGCCCGACGCGGCGTCAACCGGGACCACACCCCGTCCCGGCGAGATGGTGATCACGCTTTCTCCGGACAAACTCGAGAACGCCCGGCTCAAAACAGAGGTTGTTGCCGAGGAAACGGGCATGCCTTCCGCGGGCGCCGCCGGCATTCGAACAACCGGAACGGTTCAATCGAATGCGTACAAAGAAGTGTCCGTTTTTCCGATCGCGGGCGGCATTATTAGACAGATCAACGTTGAGCTTGGCAACAAAGTGAATCGAGGGCAGACGCTGGCAACGATTTTCAGTAGTGAGCTGGCGGACGCCCAGGGTGCTTACTTGAAAATGGCGGCTGAAGTTGATGAGCACCACAAGCATCACAACCGTACGATCGACCTTGTTGAGATTGGGGCGGCGAGCCGGGAAGAACTCGAGCAAGCCACTTCGATGAAGAAGGCCGCTGAGGCAAACCTTGCATCTGCGCGGGAGCGGTTGATTCTGCTCGGCCTGAGCGAGAAACAGATCGAGGAACTTCGCACCGCGCCGAAGTTCCCGAAGCCGCTCATCGCGGTTGAGTCTCCGGCTTCCGGGACCTTAGTCGGACGCGCGGTTAATAGCGGCGAAGTTGTCATGCAGGGCAAGGAGATCTTTCGAGTTGCGGACTTGTCGTCAGTGTGGGTGGTCGCACAAATCTATGAGAGGAACTTCCAGACGGTCAATATCGGGACGCCTGCGGTCATAACAACATCGGCGTATCCGGGGCGGACCTTCAACGGGCGCGTTTCTTACATCGACCCGCGAGTCGATCCGCAGACACGCACGGCTCAGGTTCGCGTCGAGTTGGCGAATCCGAGAGAGGTGCTCAGACTGGGTATGTTCGTCGACGTGACTTTTAGCGGTGCGGTTCAAGCGGCGTCGAGCGCGCAACCACTCCCGGCTGTCCCTCGATCAGCGGTTCAGACCATCGGAGCAAAGCAAATCGTATACGTGGCTACCGATCGGCCGGGCTCATTCGTGCAGCGCGAGGTTTCGACCGGGCAAGAAATCGACGGCAAGCTGCCCGTGTACAACGGTGTGAGTACGGGTGAGCGAGTGGTGACCGAGGGGAGCTTTCTGCTTCGAGCTGAGAGCTTGAAGCTGAATCCTGCTCAGTCAACAGCTGCGGCTTCCGCTGCGTCGAGCAAGCCGGCAATTCCTGACGTGAACCAGATACAACCCGGGACTCCCGCACCGCAACAAGAACCCGGTGCCCAGGCTGTCACGGTAAGAGTGACCGATAAAGGCTTTCAGCCCAACAGGATTGAACTGAAACGAGGCATTCCCGCGCGATTGACCTTCGTGCGAGAGACTGAAGAGACTTGCGCCACGTCGGTCATGATCCCGGAGTTCAACATCAAACAGGATTTGCCGCTTAAGGAACCCGTCTTGCTTGAGTTCACACCTGCGAAGGCGGGCGCGTTTGATTTCACGTGCGGAATGAAGATGCTCACCGGGAAGATCGTGGTGCGTTGATCGCTTCGGGGTTTCTTCGAGTAACTGAATCAAGGCCATGAACTGGCGCCGGCGGAGGGTGTTGATTGCTTAGACCGAAGGAGAACTGTATGAAATTGCATGTGCCGCGGCTAATCAAGCTCGCGGTATTGATTGTGTTTTGCATACTGGCGCTGGCGTACTTTGTATCCCAGCGGACAACGTACGCCGTCTCGCTTCCACAAAGCATTCACAGTAAGAACCCGCTTCAACCAACTGAGAAGAACATCGCATTAGGCCTCGATCACTTTGACGCGCACTGTGCTGGCTGTCATGGCTCGACTGGCAGGGCTGATATTGACAAGGGGAAAGCCGTAAAGGCGGCCGATCTGACTTCGGACAAGGTACAGTCTAAGTCGGACGCAGAATTATTCCGCACGATTTCGAAGGGCGTTCCGGGTACGGCTATGCCGGCTTTTGGCAAGACTCATACGCCGACGGAAATCTGGCAGGCGATCCTGTTTGTCAGGAAGCTGCCGACGCTCACACCCGAAGGTAGAAAGAAGCTCGAATCCGCGGTGCCGCCGAACGCTCGCCACAAGCATGGCGCTGGAAAAGGCGAAGAACACCACCATCCGGAAGCCGAGGCTCCCGCGCAACATGAACCGGACGCTCATGACATGTCGAAGATGGGCGAAGAGAACGCAGGCACTGGAGACGCGCACAGTCGGCACGACATGTCGAAGATCGGCGAAGAGAATGCGGGCACCGGAGAGGGGCACGGCGGTCACGACATGAACGCCCCTATGAATGACATGATGAGCACCATCACAGGCGGGCCGTTTCGTTCGATGTCGGCAGTCGGTTCGGGGACAAGCCTTATGCCCGCGAGCGCGCCGGGATATATGTGGCATTGGATGAAAGACGACTGGATGATAATGGCGCACGGCGACTTCAAGGCTGGATTTAACGACCAAGGCGGCGCGCGGGGTGTGAGCAAGGCTGAGTCGCAAAACTGGTTTATGCTTATGGCGGAGCGAAAGGCAGGACCAGGTCAGTTGATGTTGCGGGGAATGTTTTCAGCCGAGCCCTGGTCGGCGCCTCGGCGTGGCTTTCCAGAGCTTTTCCAAACTGGAGAGACTTTCGAGGGCCGTCCGATTATTGACGCCCAACACCCACACGATTTGTTTATGGAGCTCGCGGCTGCCTACAACATTCAATTGTCGGAGCAAGTCGCTCTCAATTTCTACGGCGGCCCTGTCGCCGAGCCGGCGCTTGGCCCGGTGGCTTTCATGCACCGAATGTCGGCGTCGGAGAATCCGGCGGCGCCGCTCGGACATCATTGGCAAGACTCAACGCACATTAGCCACGGCGTGATCACCGCTGGAGTCACGGCCTGGCGCTTTCGGGTTGAGAGTTCGTTGTTTCATGGCGCGGAGCCTGATGAGAACCGCAAGGACATTGAAATGGGCAAACTCGATTCCTGGAGCGGCCGAGTCTGGTTCACACCAACGCCGGACTGGGCTATGCAGTTTTCTTATGGGCATCTGGTCAATCCCGAAGCGATTGAGCCCGGCAACCTCCAGCGTTTGACAGCTTCAATCTCGCACAATCGTTCTTGGGATGATGGCAACTGGGCTTCGAGTCTGATTTGGGGCCGCAATCACGAGCGGCATGGCAACTCGAACGCTTACCTGTTTGAATCGACGGCGAACTTCCTCGAAAAGAATTACCTCTACACTCGGATGGAGCTTGTGGATAAACAAGGGCTGCTTGAGGAAAACATATTCGGCCGCCCGGGGCTGGATGTGCTTCACTCGACAAGCAATGGCTTCGAGCTCGGTGACCGTTTCGAGCAATCCTTTCGTGTCGGTGCATTCACGTTTGGCGGCGTGCGCGACATCGTAGCCGATTCCAAGCTGCGAGTGGGCATCGGGGCGGACGTGACTTTTTATCACGTGCCAACTGGCTTAAAGCCAATCTACGGGTCAAGCCCGACGAGCTTTCATGTTTTCTTGCGCATCCGGCCAGGGAGGATGCGCCACTGATGTTTTACTAATAACCTTTGCTTTCTAAGTTGTCCATACGGACAGCAAGAGGTCACTGAGATGAAAGATGCCCTACCTCTGACAGCAGAAGAAGTCCGACGGATGAACGCCTATTGGCGTGCCGCAAATTATCTCTCGGTCGGCCAGATCTACCTGTACGACAATCCACTCCTGCGCGAGCCGCTGAAGTTGGAACACATTAAGCCCAGGCTGCTCGGCCATTGGGGGACGACGCCGGGGTTGAATTTTATTTATGTCCACCTCAACCGTTTGATCAGGAAGAACGACCTGAACGTTATCTACGTGTGTGGCCCCGGGCACGGCGGCCCCGGAATGGTCGCCAACACTTATCTGGAAGGAACCTACAGCGAGTTTTATCCCGACGTTTCAGAAGATGTCGAGGGGCTGAGGAAGCTGTTCACACAATTCTCGTTTCCCGGCGGCATTCCCAGCCACGTCTCCCCTGAGACTCCCGGTTCGATTAACGAAGGCGGCGAACTGGGCTACTCGCTGATGCACGCTTACGGCGCGGTGTTCGACAATCCGGATCTGCTGGCAGCTTGCGTCGTCGGCGATGGTGAGGCCGAGACAGGCCCGCTCGCCGCCAGTTGGCACTCCAACAAGTTCCTGAACCCGGTTCGTGATGGCAGCGTCCTGCCGATACTTCATTTGAACGGCTACAAGATCGCCAACCCGACAGTGCTGGCACGGTTGAGTGACGAGGAATTGACGAGTCTGTTCACTGGCTACGGCCACAAGCCCTACTTTGTCGAGGGCGACGATCCCGAAATGATGCATCAGTTCATGGCCGCAACTCTCGATACTGTAATCGCCCGGATTCAAGAGATTCAGCAAGATGCACGGACCAGCGGTTTCTCTCATCGCCCCCAATGGCCGATGATCATTTTGCGTTCACCCAAAGGATGGACAGGACCAAAGTTTGTAGATGGGTTGCCTGCTGAGAATTCGTTTCGTTCGCATCAGGTTCCTTTGGCAGAGCTGGCAACAAAGCCCGAACACATGATGTTGCTCGAGGAGTGGATGCGCAGCTACAAACCCGAAGAACTCTTTGATGCGACTGGAAGGTTGAAGCACGAGTTGGCTGAACTGGCCCCGAAAGGCAAGCGGCGTATGGGTGCGAACCCACATGCCAACGGCGGACTGCTGCTGAAAGATTTGAAGCTGCCGGATTTTCGCGCATATGCCGTTGACATTTCCACGCCGGGAACTATCAACGCGGAAGCGACTCGTGTGATGGGACAATTCTTGCGCGACGTGATGAAGCGCAACACAGATAGCCGCAACTTCCGGGTGACTGGGCCGGACGAAACCGCTTCAAACCGGCTCGGCGCGATCTTCGAGGCGACCAATCGAGTCTTCGTCGAGCCGATTCTATCGACTGACGACCATCTTTCGTCGGATGGCCGGGTGATGGAAGTCTTGAGCGAACACTTGTGTCAGGGCTGGCTCGAAGGCTATCTCCTGACGGGCCGTCATGGATTCTTCAGCTGTTACGAGGCGTTCATCCACATCATTGATTCGATGTTCAACCAGCACGCTAAGTGGTTGAAGACGACGCGCCGTATTCCCTGGCGGCGACCCATCGCCTCACTCAACTATTTGCTTAGTTCACATGTTTGGCGACAGGATCACAACGGCTTCAGCCATCAAGACCCCGGTTTCATAGATCACGTCATCAACAAGAAGGCCGAGGTCGTCCGCGTGTATTTGCCGCCGGATGCTAACACCTTGCTGTCGGTCACCGATCACTGTTTACGGAGCCGCAATTACGTCAACGTCATCGTCGCGGGCAAACAACCTGCGTTGCAATATCTTGACGTGGATTCGGCTATCAAGCATTGTACTGCCGGCCTGGGTATCTGGGAATGGGCGAGCAACGACGAAGGTGGAGAGCCGGACGTAGTGATGGCCTGTGCGGGAGACGTGCCGACGCTTGAAACACTGGCCGCCGTAGACATTCTCCGGCAACATTTTTCGGAACTGAAAATCAGAGTTGTCAACGTGGTTGATTTGATGACACTGCAACCTGCAAGCGAGCACCCACATGGGCTTTCCGATAAAGATTTCGATTCTCTTTTTACGACTGACAGGCCTGTCATCTTCGCCTTTCATGGTTACCCCTGGTTGATCCATCGTTTGACTTATCGGCGGACAAACCATACCAACCTTCACGTGCGTGGATACAAGGAGGAGGGAACGACCACTACACCATTCGACATGGTGGTCTTGAACGATTTGGATCGTTTTCACCTCGTGATGGATGTCATTGACCGCGTGCCCAGGCTTGAGCGAATTGGCGCGCACGTCAAACAACTGATGCGCGACAAGCGGCTCGAGCACAAGCAGTATATTTGTAAACGCGGCGACGACATGCCGGAGGTTCGCGACTGGAAGTGGCCGTATTAAGATGCAACCTGAACTGACAATCGAAGTGATCTGTCGTCACCTTCCAGGGATCTGTTTTGCCGATTATGAGCCGGTATATCTTGGCATTCAAAAAGGCAACGAGGTCATTGAAGCTGTGCCGGGTAATCGCGGGCGGGCGATGTTTCGCCCGACTTTCAGGATCGCCAAACAACCAGATGGCTCTCCGAACTTTCTTGGGCCATTTGCAAAAGGAACGCCCCAGGAAAGGTTCTTCTATCTGTCCTGGGGAGTAATGCACGATGACGCCCACTTCAAGATGTTTAGACGAGCGAAGATTCATCTGAACCATCTAACGTGGGAGCAAGTCAGCGACGCTGTCTCAAACGAGCGGCCGCTGAAAGTGGTCATCGATATGACAGGCAAGAAAGGTGATCCGATCTGTGCGTCGATCAAACCGGGTCGGGCGAAGTGGGAGGTTTAGTGGCGAACCTCCGAAGGATCCAGTTCACCACCAAAGGGTCTACGACTGCAGATTGTCGTCAACAGGTATACTGGTTTCGCCCTTACCCTGCTTGTCGGCCGCGAAACGATAACCAAAGTAGATCACCAGGCCCACTCCCGCGGCTATTGCCGAATCACGGGCGTCGAGCAAGCTAATGTTTGATAGCAACCATGCGGCCAGCAGAAGCGCGGCTATGGCAGCGGCCACGCCTGCCGGCGCTTTGAACATGGCAGGCCGAACGCCAGGTTTGCGCCGAAAGACCAGCAGCGCAGCGCAGGTTACACCGTAGGATAGCAGCCTGGCTATCACGCTCAAGTTGACTTGCTTTGAGAACGTGCTTCCGAGCGTGAGCCCCAGCACGACGGCCGACGTAATCAAAATTGAAAGGTGGGGTGTGCGAAATCTCTTATGGGTTGCAGCGATAACCCTCGGGAGCTCGCCGCGTTCTGACATTGCAAAAGGCAGTCGCGAGCCGGCGAGAATGATTACGTTCAGATTTCCCACTATGGAGATCACCACGCCCGCTGAGATGATTGCGCCGCCCGCCCTCCCCAGAAAGACGCCGCTTGCATCGGCTAACGGCCTTTGTGAGGCCGCCAGTCCCGGAAGTGTTCCAATACAGATGACCTGAATCGAAATGTACAGCAGAGCCACTACGCCTATCGCGGTCAGCAGCGCCATCGGAAGGTTACGCTGCGGATCGCGAATCTCACCTGCAGGGACCGCCGCCATCTCGAAACCGGAAAAGGCATAGACCAGCATCAACACAGACGAGGAAAAAGCGCCGTAAGCCGGGCGCTCAGCGAACGAGTAGTTCTGCGAACTTATGAAAAACAGCCCAACCCCTATGAAGAGAATTATCGGAATGAGCTTGCCTACGGTGAAAACGTTGGTCACGCGCGCAGCGTCTCGCACTCCCATGACGTTCACCGCAGCAATCGCTGAAACAACAACGACGATGATAGCTTCGCGCCAGTAATGAGTCGTCGCCGGACCCCAGAAGAAGCCGAGGTAGTCGATGAGCAGGTTGCAGTTCGCCGCGAATGCGGTCAACCGTGCGAGCCACATCAACCACCCAACTTCAAACCCCACCGCGGAGCCGAATGCCTCACGTGCGTACAGGTAAGGCCCGCCGGTCTCGTCGAACCGACTGCCTACTTCTGCGAAGCAAAGTATTATGAGAGCTACGACGATCGCGCAAACGACGAACGCGATCAGGCTGTAGGAACCGACCAGGGCATAGACCCTTGATGGCAATCCGAAAATTCCCGCTCCGATGATCGCGTTGATGGCAACGGCAACAAGGTCCCAGCGGCGGATCCCTCTGACAAGACCTTCGTGAGTCGGTTGAGCCATTCGGTTACTCGCGTTCGTCTCGATTGATGAGGCGCGGGAATACTAATGCCCGAGATGCGTTTGTTCAATCGCGATTTCGCAAAAACTGTTAGGTCCGGAGTTATTTCACACGGTGCACGCCAGCACCTGGTTGGCGATGCTTTCTGACAAGGCTGCGTGTGCGCTACAATGACCAACCGGAATTCATCCAGGAACCCTGAGAGGAGAAAGAGCAATGAGCGATCAAAATGAAACCGCAATAGTAGTAAACAACAACGGTCCGTATCGCGTGATGGGAGACAACATCATCATAAAGGACATGGCTGGAAACACTTTCGGCCTCGCCGGACGCACGGTAATCTCGCTTTGCAGATGTGGTCACTCGCAGAACAAACCCTTCTGCGATGGGACTCATGCGAAAGTCGGATTTCAGTCCGAGGTTGAGGCTAGAGAGCTTCCTCCGCCAGTGCCGAAGCTCTAGTTGGCACTGAGCTGGGGCCTACGTGTCTCGGATCTTGAGATTCAGATTTCAGATCTCAGATTTCAGATTTCATGATTTCAGATTTCAGATCTCAGATTTTCAGATTTCAGATTTCAGATTTCAGATCTCAGATCTCCAGATCTCAAGATCTCAGATTTCAAATCTCAGATGTCACCTCTGGATCTGAGTTTGAAATTGAGAGCGAGAATCTGAAATTTGGAATCTGAAATTTGTAATCTGAAATCTGAGATTTGGAATCTGAAATCTGAAATCTGGGAATTTGAATTCCCTCACGCGCAGTTGCAACAGAACGAGCATTGACTAAGAATCAACACTCATGAAGACAGTAAGAATTGCAAACGGGCAGGGCTTCTGGGGCGACTCGCTCCAAGCCCCGATCGAACTTGTGCGGCGAGGACCAGTCGACTACCTCACGCTTGATTACCTCGCCGAGATCACAATGTCGATCATGCAAAAGCAACGGGCACGCGATCCGCTTGCGGGCTACGCGCGAGACTTCGTGGCATTGATCGAAGAGATCTTGCCCGACCTCGTCGAACGCAACATCAAAGTGGTGGCCAATGCCGGGGGGGTGAATCCCGAAGCTTGCCGCGATGCTGTCATCGAAGCCGCTCGACGCAGAGGGTTCGGCGGCAAAGTCAAAATAGGCGTCGTTGCCGGCGACGACATAATGTCGAGTCTGGACGACTTCATACGGCGCGGGGTTGAACTGAAGAATCAGGAAACAGGCGAGCCGCTCGCATCAGTTCGCCCTCAGGTTCAAAGTGCTAACGTTTACTTTGGCGGGCGAGACATTGCCGAAGCGCTTCGCGAGGGTGGGCAGATCGTCATCGCCGGGCGTGTGACTGATACCGGGCTGTCCCTCGGCCCGATGATTCATGAGTTCGGTTGGGCGCGCGACGAGTGGGATCGGCTCTCAGCCGGCACGATTGCCGGGCACACAGTCGAATGCGGAGCTCAGTGCACGGGTGGCAACTGTCTGATCGATTGGGAGACGATCCCGAACATGGCGGACATCGGGTATCCGATAATCGAAGCTGAGCCGGACGGCACCTTTGTCATCACCAAACATAGCGGCACCGGCGGGCGCATTACTGTCGCTTCGATCAAAGAGCAGCTTCTCTACGAGATGGGCGACCCGCGCGAATACATAACCCCGGATTGCGTAGCCGACTTCACGACGATTCATCTGGAACAGGCGGGACCGGATCGCGTGCGATTCTCCGGGATCAAAGGGCGTCCGGCGACCGATCTGTACAAAGTGAGCGTGAGCTACTCGGCCGGTTGGAAAGCAGTCGGATCCCTCGTGTACGGCTGGCCCGACGCTTACAAGAAAGCTCGAGCTGCCGATCGCGTAGTGAGAGAGAGACTTGATAGGCTGGGCTTGAGGTTCGACTCGGTGCTCACCGAATTCGTTGGAGTCGATGCGTGTCACGGCGCGCTCTCGGGACCCCCGCCAGCAGACATCGCCGAAGTCACGCTTCGCATTGGAGTGCGATCGAAGGACAAACGCGCGGTCGAACGATTCACGCGAGAAGTGGCGCCACTGGTACTCAACGGCCCGCCAACCGTCACCGGATTCGCGGCCGGACGCGCAAAGGTAGAAGAGATAATCGCCTACTGGCCTGCGCTAATACCGAAGAGCGAGGTCCAATCGAAGATATCGGTGATCGAGGCTTGATATGGCAAGAGTGAAACTGTTGCAGCTCGCGCACGCGCGCTCGGGTGACAAAGGGGACACGGCTAACGTTGGTCTGATCGCGTACAGACCCGAGTACTATTCGATACTTGTCGAGCAAGTGACGGCCGAGCGAGTGAAAGAACACTTCAAAGGAATCTGTCTCGGCGAAGTGGAGCGCTTTGAAGTGCCGAATCTGCATGCGCTGAACTTCCTGCTCCACGAGAGCCTCGACGGCGGGGGCACCTTGTCGCTTAAGACGGACGCGCAAGGCAAGACCTACAGCACGGCGTTGCTTCGAATGGAGATAGAAGTCGACGACTCGTTGGCGCGTCAGTTGTCCGAGTAGCAATCCAGACGACGAAGCAATGTTAGCGTAGACTGTCCAACCTGCGCGGCGGCATCCTGATTTCGGGGCTG
>DATLWF010000521.1:0-2443 GCA_035576605.1 Blastocatellia bacterium
AGGATCAGGATGCGCTTGCCGAAATGCTTCTGAGTGATCTTGCCTCTGAGGAGCGTTGGAAAGAGGCGTTCGCTAACTCGCAAGACAAGTTAGCTCTCCTTGCTAAGGAAGCCCTGGCTGAATTCAAGCAAGGCAAGACGAAACCGATAGAAGAGAATAGTGACTTCTCACACAACTGAAAGATTCAGGAAGGCCTTTCAGCAGCTTCCGGCGCATATACAGCGTAACGCAAGGAAGGCATATCGCCTTTGGAAGGACAACCCCCATCACCCGAGCCTTCAGTTCAAGAGGGTACACACGATAGAGCCGGTATATTCAGTGCGCGTCGCCATTGGGTGGCGAGCCCTCGGAACAAAGACAGACGATACGATGGTGTGGTTCTGGATAGGCGCCCATCCCGAATACGAGCGGATATTGTCGCAATTATGAACAGACGTCCAAAGGAGACCTACGCAATGAAGAACAGGATCGTAATCCATCTGAGTAAGAGCGTGGTTGTCGCGCTGACTATTGCGCTCGGCATCTTGCCGGTAACTTCCCGCGCCCAAGACCGGCTCAAGACGATGCCCGGGTACGACCAGTACCAGAAAATGTCCAAGGAGATTCCCGGGTCGGTCAAGCTGGGAGCTTTGAACGTCAAATGGCAGGACGACGGAAAGGCTTTCGACTATTACAAGGACGGCAAAACTTACCGCTATGACATCGCGACTGGCGCCACGACTGAAGCCGGATCCGCGCCTGCTGATGCCGAAAGCGGAAGGATGGGTGGCCGCCGACGCGCCGGCGGACCGGAGCGCGGGCGCCAGTATTCTTCTGCTGAATCCCCGGATAAGAAACTCAAAGCGTTCTATCGTGATCGCAATCTCTGGCTCAGTGACGCAACAGGCGCGGGCGAAATGGCTATCACAACCGATGGCAACGAAAAGGCTCGCACCAAATACGGCACCGGGAGCTGGGTTTACGGCGAAGAGCTCGACCAGGTAACCGCGATGTGGTGGTCGCCAAACAGCAAGAAGATCGCTTTCTATCGTTTCGATGAGAGCCCGGTGCCGGACTATTTCCTGCAGCTCGATCAGACGAAAGTTCAAAGCAGAATGGACATCGAAGCTTATCCGAAAGCGGGGGTGAACAATCCGATCGCCGACCTTCTGATCTACGATGTCGATACGAAGAAAACGGTGAAGCTCGACGTCCGCGACGGCAAGCCGTTTGATAATTCGGTAGTCGGACACTACGCCTATAACGTGCAGTGGTCGCCAGACGGCAGCGAGCTGCTGTTCAACCGCACCAATCGCCGACAGAACATAATGGAGTTCACGGCGGCGAGCCCCGAGACCGGCAAGTGCCGCGTCATCGTTCGAGAAGAATGGCCCACGGGTTGGACCGAGAACCATCCGGCGATGAAGTTTCTAAGAGACGGGAAACGATTTATCTGGGAGTCGGAGCGCACAGGCTGGAAAAACTTCTATTTGTACGACCTCAGCGGCAAGCTGCTGGCGACGCTCACCAACCACTCTTTCGAAACCGCCAACATCGTCACCATCGATGAAGATGCGGGGCTGCTCTACTACATGGCTCGCGACGGCGACAATCATATGAAGCTCCAGCTTCACCGCGTCGGATTGGACGGCAAAGGCGACAAGCGCCTCACCGACGCGGCGTTCAATCACGCGGTGAACATCGGTCCTGGTGGGAAATACTTCATCGATGTGGCTCAAACGCACGACATCCCGCCGGCGACTCGCTTGATGGACGCCGACGGTAAGTTGGTCGTCGAGTTGGCAAAGAGCGATACGAGCAAGTTCGACCAACTCGGTCTGAAACGCGTCGAGTTGATCAAGTACAAAGCCGCCGACGGTGTGACCGAGCTTCACGGGTTGCTGCACTTTCCGTCGAACTTCGATCCGACTAAGAAGTATCCTCTCCTTGTGAGCGTATATGCCGGGCCGTCAACAAACGGCGCTCGCGAGACCTTCACCCTGCCGAACGCGCTGACTGAATATGGGTTCCTATACGCCACGCTTGATTCGCGCAGCGCGGCCGGGCGAGGCAAGCGCTTCCTCGACGCGATCTACTTGAAGCTGGGCGTGCCCGACATAGACGATCAGGCTGCGGGCGTGAAGGCGCTCGGGCAGAGATCTTACGTTGACAAGAACCGCGTAGGAATTTTCGGGACTTCGTATGGCGGTTACGCTTCGGCGCTGGCGATCTTGCGCTACCCGGATGTGTTTCAGGCTGCGTCGGCCTCCTCGCCTCCGACTTCGTGGTACCACTACGACACGATCTACACCGAGCGATACATGTGGATACCTCAGGAGAACAAGGAAGGCTACGAAGCAGGCAACGCGATGAACTTCGCCGACAAGTTGAAAGGCCGGTTGATGATTTACTACGGCACGGCTGACAACAATGTGCACCCGAACAACTCGATGCAGCTCATTCA
>DATLWF010000522.1:0-3562 GCA_035576605.1 Blastocatellia bacterium
CCTCGCTCAGCAAACGGGCGGCTTCTTTATTAGAAACACCAACGACCTGAGCGGCGGCATCCGCCGCGTGATGAACGATCAGGCGAACTACTACCTGGTCGGATTCGTTCCCGAGGCATCAACCTTCAAGGGCGACAAAGTTCGGGGCTTCCACAATCTCACGGTCAAAGTCACCCGGCCAGACGTGCGCATCAGAACTCGCAGCGGGTTCTTCGGCATCACCGATGAAGAATCGAAACCACTTGAAAAGGCGTTTGGTCAGAGCCTGTTGGCGGCGCTCACGTCGCCGTTCGGCTCGGGCGACATAGGCTTGCGACTGACTTCGATGTTTGGAGTCGATCCGCAAAAGGGTACTTTCGTGAGCTCGCTGCTTCACGTTGACGCGAACGACCTGACTTTCGCGGCGGAAGGCAACGGCCAGCGCAAAGCCTCGTTCGAGATTGCTGCGTTCACTTTTGGAGATAACGGGAGCGTCCTGGACAAGAGCGTACGCAGCTACGTAGTGCGCATGACCGAGCGAGAATACGAACATACCTTAAAAACTGGCGTCTTCTATCGGGTCAATCTTCCGATCAAGAAACCTGGTGCATACCAGTTGAGAACGGCTGTTCGCGACACGGCGTCGCTCAAGGTAGGCTCGGCGAACCAGTTCATCGAAGTCCCAGACCTCAAGAAGAGCAGGCTCGCGCTTTCGGGCATCGTAGTCCGAGGCGGTCCGGTTGAGACAGCCAGAAGACCTTCCGCAGATTCGCAGTCCGCCGCGCGGATGACCAGCACAGCCGAAGGTAAGGTTGAAGATGAGAACCCGCAGGCCGGACCGGGTGTGCGAAAGTTCACGCGCGGCATGGCTTTGGAATACGCGTGCCTGATCTACAACGCTCGATTGGACAAGGCGACGAATCGCCCGCAGCTTGAAACCCAATTGCGGCTGTTTCGAGACGGGCAGCAGGTGTTTACGGGCAAAGTGAATCCGTTCGATCTCGGTCAGCAGAAGGATCTGACACGGATTGTTGCAGGAGGCAGCCTGTTGTTGGGCCACGATCTCCAACCGGGTGAGTACGCTTTACAACTGATAGTGATCGACAAGCTAGCCAAAGAAGACAGCCGAGTTGTGGGTCAATGGATTGATTTCGAGATCGTCAAATAAAAACCGTTCGATGGAGGCATGAGGAAGGATCCGTCGGTGCACACGCGAAGACTGAGATGAGGAGAAAGCCTTTGCTCCAGCTGTTCATTCTGCTCGCCTGCGCTGCTTCGGTTCCCGGCGCACAGCAGGGCAAGCCGGCCGAGCAGGGCACGGCTCAAAAGGAACAGGTCGCGGTCCAGCAATCACCGCCCGTCAAAGACCAGGTCAAAGCTAAGAAGGAAGACGACGTTGTGCGAATCTCGGTGACCCTGGTCCAGGTCGACGCGGTGGTCACAGATCGGCATGGCAAGCAGGTTACGGACCTTCAGAAGGATGACTTCGAAATCTATGAAGACGGCAAGCGACAACAAATCACCAATCTCTCATTTACGTCGACTCCTCCGCCATCGATGACTGGCGCCGCTGCCCCGCCAGAAGCAAAAGGTTCGCCAGCTTTGCCTTCGCCTCCGGTTCGCCTGAGGCCCGAAGAAGTGCGGCGGACCATAGCCATCGTTGTCGACGATCTTAGCTTGTCGATGGGTTCGGCCGAGTCGGTTCAGTACTACCTGCGGAGGTTCGTTGAACGGCAAATGCAGCCAGGCGATCTTGTGGCCATCATCAGGGCTAGCGGTGGGATGGGGGCCTTACAGCAGTTCACCGCCGACAAGCAGCAATTGCGGTCCGCGGTCGATCGAATCCGATGGAAACCACAGAGCGGTCGAATAGGCGTCTTCAACCCCGTCAGAAACGACTCGCTGCAGAGTATCCGGAAGGGGACGCCTCCCGACGATACAAGAAAGCAGCAGCTCGAGGAGGAATTGGATGCTTTTCGCGACCAGATCTTTACGGTGGGAATGCTCGGCGCGCTGAACTATGTCGTTCGCGGACTGCGAGAGCTTCCCGGGCGCAAGTCAGTGCTGCTTCTGTCTGGGAACTTCAAAATCGTTCCCGGCCGGGATCTTGCGCGGTCACCGGGCCTGCAGCGGCCTCTGGATCGCTTGCAGAGTTCCTTGCATCAGCTGATTGAGCTCGCTAATCGGTCCGCCGTAGTCATCTATGGCTTAGACCCACGCGGAATCGTGGTTCCGATGATGGAGGCGGGCGACGACGTCGCGGGCCTGACTCCGCAGCAGCGGGACAGAATAGTTTCGCAGCGGAGAGACGAACTCGATGACACACAAACCGGTCTTGACTACCTTGCGAACGAGACCGGTGGCTTTGTGGTGGCGGCTTCCAACGATCTGGGTCACGGCATCAGGCGAGTGCTGGACGACCAGAACGGTTACTACCTCATCGGCTACGTTCCGGAGGAGTCGACCTTCAAGCGTACGCCGGGAGCAGCCGCGTTCCACAAGATAAGTGTGAAGGTCAGAGTCCCGGGTTTGCGCGTCCGCACTCGCGGCGGTTTTCTGGGAGTAACGAATGAAGAAGTCTATCCGGTTCAGCGGACTCCGATGGACCAGTTGACTGCCGCCATCACTTCCCCATTCACATCGGGCGATGTTCATTTGAAGCTGACGTCGCTTTTCGGCAATAACGCAAAGATAGGCTACTTCGTCCGCGCGTTGCTGCATGTTGACGCGCGTGACCTCAAGTTCACCGATGAGGTGGACGGATGGAAAAGCGCTGCGGTGAATCTGGTTGCAATCACGTTCGGCGACAACGGAGTGGTCGTGGATCAGAAAATGCAGTCGTCCACGCTCAAGGTCCGCAGCGAAGCTCTCGATCGAACCCTCCGTTCCGGCATCACCTGTACGATTATTCTCCCGCTGAAGAAGCCGGGCGCATACCAGTTGCGAACCGCTGTGCGAGACGTGAGAACAGAGCGGATTGGCTCGGCCAACCAATACATCGAGGTGCCGGATTTGAGCAAGGGCCAGCTGGCTATCTCGACCGTGGCGCTCGGCGGGAACAATCTCTCGGCTGATCTGAATCCGGTTCCATCGGAGCATTCGAGCGGCTCTGATACTGATGAGCAGATACGAACCGAGGCTGGTCCGTCAGTGAGAAGGCTTCGACCGGGAGCCGAATTGAACTATGCCTTCGCCGTATACAATGCGAAGTTGGACAAAGCCGCTACGCCCCGGCTATTTATGCAACTACGCTTGCTCCGCGATGGGAAACCCGTTTACGTCGGAGAGGCTGTTCCGCTTAGTTTGAAGGCTCAGCCGGAGTGGAAACGAATCAATATTGCCGGAAGCCTGAAGCTTACAGCGAATGCAACGCCCGGCGAGTATGTTTTCCACATATCGCTTACCGACACACTTGCAAAAGAGAAACATCGCACCGCAACCCAATGGGCTGATTTCGAGATCGTCAAATAAGAACCGCATCTTCAGCCTATTTCTTCTTGCAGCTCCGTATCATACTCTGAAGGTCGAGGAGACGATGACTCGCTTGCAAAGGCAAGCTTTATCAAAGGCGGGGCCGCCAGCG
>DATLWF010000523.1:0-19190 GCA_035576605.1 Blastocatellia bacterium
TTACTTGCAAAAAAGAGTTGTTGGCATGTGGAAATCTGCACCCCACTTCCCGCCTAAAAGAGTGAGGGCGGTAAGATACGCACCTCAACAGAAGCAGGTCCATTTATCGCCAGTGACCAACTCGGCTGGCGGCTAGATCAAATCTGAAGTCAGGCGCCGACGCGAGCGATAAGACCTGTACAGCAGCTAACCAAAACCAAAGACACAGCAGCCTACAAAACAGGCCTCTCCTGGTCACAAGCCGGAGGTGTGCCCGGGCTGAGCCCAACCGGCTGCGCGAAAGGAAAGGACATGTTTAAGAACATCACACTCACGACGATTATCTTTCTAACACTGACGAACACCCCTCTCGCGCAAACCAGTAAGACCAGCGCTTCGGCGGGCAGCGCAAGCGCAAGCGCAGCAGCGCTTGCTTACTTTGAGAATGTGCACAACCAGAGCTTCGATAATTACCTGAAGAGAATTCGCCCCGGCAGGCTCTCTCCAGAACTCAAGGGGCGGGTGCTGGCGATGCTTCGCAAAGAGGATCTGGTCAGCCCATCAGCAGAAGGTCTGGACAAGCTAGTTGCCCTTGAGCCTGTCCTCAAGTATCACGATCGCAGCTCCGTCATTGATCCGAAAGTCATCCGAGTAGGCCAGGCAGTCGTGATGTTCCTGGCAGGCGCGGCAGTACTAATTTCGCAAGAAGCGCTCGATATGCTCACAGCAGAAGAGTTGCAAGCGGTAGTCGCTCACGAGCTTGGGCATGAGTATTTCTGGAATGAATACGAGCAAGCCCGCCAGAATAAGCAATACGACAAGTTGCAGGAGCTAGAGCTGCGCTGCGACGGGATGGCGGTCATCACGATGAGCCAGCTTGGGCTGGATCCATTCCACTTTATATCAGCCATAACGAAGCTGACGAAGTCGCACAAGGGCAAGCTTATCAGTGGGGAATCCTACACCTCTCTCGATGAGCGGATCAGATTCATCCGGGAAATGGTTGAAATGGTTAAATCCAGAGAGCGGGTGACAGGAACAATTTCTAAGTTGGATGGCGCGAAGCAGTGATTATGATGGGATCATTTCTGCTCGCGACCGGTGATCTTAAAACCGATCGCGTGATTGCCGGGAGTTCGTAAGGATCGCCTCCCGGTGCAACATAGACCACGGATGAAACTGATTTGGCGGATTTGCATGGATACGCCCGTTCACTCGTGAAGTGCATGATACAGTCCACTCGTTTTGAAGAACACTGAGACGATCAATTCTGAAATATGAGATTGTCTATAACGACTGTTCCGCTTGTTGGCACGCACTGGTTGCAAGTGACGCTGATGTTCACCTGTGTAAGCTTCTTAAGCAGATCTTTCGGTTTGACTCTTGTCTCAACATACGGAGGCTGGGTCAGGGAATCCAGCGCCACTTTGTAGATGTTGAAGCCCTTGCTAACCTTGAAACTCATCTGCGGGCTGCCGCTTTCTATTTTTATGCCCTGCCCCTTGCTGATGAACTCGACAGTGACTGAAGTCACGCCGGTGACGTAGAGTTGCAGAGTCAGGTACTTATAGCCGCTCACATCATCTGCGACAGGCTTACCGTCCTTGTCCGGTTGTCCATGCACTTCAACTGTGACGCCGGCCCACTGATTCGGCATGCGAAGCTCGTAGTCGAACGCGATTGCCTTGTTCGGATCATCCTTGCTCAGCCTGACAACATCAGGCGCGTTTGGGTCGCCCGTCGTCGACCCTTTGAAACGGCTCGGATTTGTCGCGTTTTCTTGATAGCTGAACAACTGCACGAGTCCTCCGCGACTACTGACTGGCCGATTCTCTTTCATGGTCTCGAAGTCAGCGTAGATGAACTTATCAGCTCCTTGAGCCGATTCTCGGCCGGACATCGCCGATAGAACAGGCGTTGTGCTGCCGATGAACAGGGCCGATAGAGAAAAGCAGCAAAACAGCAGTGATGACTTAGGAAGCTTCATGCAAACACCTCCTTTCGATTTGTAACCGGCAAGATTATGCGTTCGCGTCCGGGCGGTTTCGACGCGCGATGTCGTTCAGCCCGGACCATCTTAACTTGGATGAAGCTGACGCTCAAAGAAGACATTCGCTCCGGCGTGCGCGATGACCTGCGCACCCTTTGCTCCGCACGTCTCTTACCATTCGGTTTCTGTTCCGAAAGGATTATCATTAAGCCCTGCGAAGGCGAACTCATACTGTGTTAAAACAGTCTTTGCCTTGATCGCGGTAATTACAAAACCAGGAGCTTATCATGACTCGGTTTAGTTGGATGACGAACCCCAAGACACAGGTAGCCATCCTTTTAGTCGCACTGGCTATCGCAATTTATCCAATTGGAGTTATTGCGCAACCGGCGCGAATGGACACGATTCTCTACGGCGTCTCCTATTACCACGAGTACATGCCTGATGAACGCCTCGATAAAGATGTGCAGATGATGGAAGAGGCAGGCATCAACGTCGTGCGCATGGGCGAATCGAGTTGGGGCCTGTGGGAACCGCAGGAAGGACATTTTGAATTCGCCTGGATGGACAGAATCATCGAGCGCATGCATCAAGCGGGAATCAAAGTGATACTCGGCACGCCGACCTACTCGATTCCGGCGTGGCTCTATCACAAGCACCCGGAGATTCTGGTCACTAGACTCGGTGGCGAGAAAGCCACTTATGGTTTGCGTCAGAACATGGACATAACCAATCCGACCTATCTTTTCTATGCCGAGCGAGTCATACGCCAGATTCTCAACCACTACAGGAACGCCCGGGCGGTCATAGGTTACCAGATTGATAACGAAACAACCGCCTATGGGACTGCCGGACAGAACGTGCGGGTGGCATTCGTCGAATACTTGAAGGAGAAATTCGGCAGGGCTGACGAACTTAACAAAGCCTGGGGGCTCAATTACTGGGGGCAAAGAATCAACGACTGGGACGAACTTCCGCCGCGTGACGGCACCCGCAATCCCGGCTACAAACTTGAATGGGAGCGATACCAGCACAAGATCGCCACCGATTTTCTTGGCTGGCAGGCGCGCATCGTCAACGAGCTTAGGAGGCCTGAACAGTTCATCTGCCACAACCTCGTCGGAGGTGTGCGCACCGATGTTAATCAGTACGAAATCGCGAGACACCTCGACATCGCAGGCATCAACCCATATGCGCCCTGGTCGATCGGCCCTGATGCCGATGATGGTCAGGAGTGGGCGCTATCGGGCGACCTTGCGCGTTCGCTCAAACGACAAAACTATCTCGTTACGGAAACCAACGCGCAGACCATAGGATGGGACTCCAAGATACAGTTCCCACCGTATGACGGTCAGCTTCGATTGAACGTCTACAGCCACCTTTCGAGCGGAGCCAACATGGTCGCCTACTGGCACTGGCACTCGATACACTATGGGCAGGAGACCTACTGGAAAGGCATCCTCTCACACGATCTTGAGCCGAACAGAATCTATGCGGAAATGTCGCGTACCGCCCATGAGCTCAAAGAGATAGGCCCAAGACTCGTCAACCTCAAGAAGAACAATCAGGTCGCCATCCTTTACAGCATTGATTCTTATCACGGTATTCAGTACATGCCCTTCGACGACAACGTGAATTACCAGACCGTCCTGTATCAGATGTACGGCGCGCTCTATCGCCTGAACGTTGGCGTGGATTTTCTCTTTCCGCAGCAGAGCGCGGACTTCTCACACTATAAAGTGATCGTCGTGCCGCCGCTTTACATCGCGAGCAATGAGTTGCTTCAGAAGTTATCAGACTACGTGAAGGGAGGGGGGCATCTGGTTGTGGCATTCAAGAGCGGGTTTTGCAACGAGTATTCAACCGTTCGCTGGACTAAAGCGCCCGGCCCATTGCGCGAGGCCGCAGGGTTCTACTATCAGGAATTCGCAAGCATAAAACAGCCGCTCAACCTCAAAGGGGATCCTTACCGCGTGCGCGATGATAACAATGTTTCGGTCTGGGCTGAGTTCATCATACCGGAGACCGCGCAGGCGCTTGCCTTTTACGACCACCCTTTCTACGGAAGATATCCGGCTATCACGCGCAACAGCTACGGCAAAGGTAGTCTCACGTACGAAGGTGCATTTCTTTCAGCCCGGCTGCAGGAAAAGGTTCTGCTCGAGGTGTTGAACCTGGCGGGGCTTGTTGGGCCAGACCAACAGCTTGCCGCACCCGTCAGAGTCAAACACGGCGCGGACAATGCAGGAAAGAATTTGCACTACTATCTGAATTATTCGAGCCAGAGTCAGACCTTTACCTATTCATACGCCGGGGGCGTTGACCTTCTCACTCGGAAGCCGATTCAGAAATCCCAGGTCGTCACGCTAGGTCCGTGGGACCTGGTGATTATCGAGGAGACGTGAAGGCGACGAGGAATGTCAGCATAAGAAAAGGATCTGAGACGCTGCTTGGGAGTTGGCTGCTTAAGCCCGCCGGGGTGCTTATATGGAAGTGAAGAGTTTCGTATCCTTCTCGGCGTTGATCACATTGCGTGGGGGGGGGCGTGCCCGCCAGCGGCTTCGCTGCTGGGGAGCGGGCAAACCGCACTACTGAATTTGCTCAGTATCAATATCCATTTCAAGACCCGGACCTGCCTGTTGAAGAAAGAGCAATGAAGACACTCGGGGAAAATCATCTTCTGATTTCGATAAGAGACTGCTGAGAGAGTATTATTCGGTCCCTTTTCGAATGGGGATCGTCGAAGGTGGCTCGAGGGCTTTCATGGCGGCATGCAATGCCCACAACGGCGTTCCGATGACCGTCAATACAATCCTGAACGAGTTATGACTGTCAAAGAGTGGGGACAGAACGGAATCATCTGCACTGAACATCAAACTGACGAAGTTGATCGAAGTGAAAGAATCTATCGCTACTGTGAAGGAACGCTGATCACCGCACAGGAGCGCGTCAAGTGATGGCAATCTAGTTCACTTCTTACACCGCGCTTCATCTTTCGAATCAGTCACTTTAGGTCAGCCGCCGTCGACTATTTGGAGATCCCAAGTTGGCTAGATGCCAGGATTGAACAAACCATAAAGCAAGCGCCTCAGCGGAAGTTCTCCACCAGCATTATGTCGCCGCCGGGGTGGTCGTTTTGTGTGTAAAGGATGTACCGGCGGTCGGGAGAAACGGCGATGCCTCCTCCGGCCCAGACTTCTACTTTGCCCAGCGCAGCAATCTGTTTCACCTTGCGCGTTGCAAAGTCGAAGAACTGAATGACGACTCCGTCTTTCGTGTCCGGGTTGATGAAGTAAAGTCCATCACTGACTACCGCCCAATCGCGAAAGTCTTCTGATTTGAACGAATTCAGGACTTGAACCTCTTCGCCGCCATCAACAGGCACTCGCCACACGCCCGGGGCGGAATCCTTGCCGTAGCAAACATACTTACCGTTGGGCGATTCGAAAGCCAGGCCACCTCCTTGCCTGGTCACTTGCACTGCCACGCCTCCTTCGGCGGGCACTTTCCACACCTGATAAACCCCGGTACGGTTGGAAGAGAAATAGATCCACTTCCCATCTCTTGACCAGCTCGGCAGATGGTCATCGGAATCACCTGTGACGATAGGGCGAGGCAGGCCACCTTCTGCGCTGACTACATAAATATCGCCTTTGCCCTCCGCGTAAAAATCGAAAGCGATTTGTCGCCCGTCGGGAGACCAGTGCGGGGTGCCTGCCAGTTTTCCGAGAGAAGTAACTTGGATAGCGTTCGAGCCGTCGCTATCGCACATCCATATCTCATTGCTTCCGGAGCGATCCGAGTAGAAAACGATTCTCTTGCCGTCAGGAGAGTATTCACCGGCGAAGTCTAGTCGCGTCGACGGGGTGAGCTTGATCGGCACATTGCCTGAGCCGGTCGAGTCAGATACCTCAATTCGATAGATGTTAATATCTCCAGACCACTGCACGTATGCCAGACGGTTCCCCTGGCGAGAAATAGATACGTCAGGAACATAATGTCCACCTACCGCTGAGCGTTCTGGTGTCCCGCCTGAGGCAGAGATCCTCCACAAACTGTAGTCGCCGCCTGCGCGGGTTGACGAGAAGATGATTTCGCGTCCGTCGGCAGTCCATGCCAGGCCTCCCCCCCAAAGAGGTACATTATCGAAAGTAAGACGCCTCGGTTCGCCACCGGTGACAGAGACAAGATAAATATCTGCTGAGTTTGGAGAACTGCTTCTAACGAAAGCTACCGTTTGACTGTCCGGTGAGAAGGCGGGAAAGAAATCACCGAGATCCGGCGCAGGTGAGGTCAGCGCGCGCCTTTCGCCGGTTTCTGGCGAGAAAAGGAAAATGTTGAAAGGCTGCTGGTTTGACCTCTTTTCTACGCACGCGAAGTACTTGCCATCTGGAGACCAGTCCAGGTCAGGACCCGAGGTGCCCCAATCAACCTTTGGACCCAGCGACAGCAGCTTTCGCTCGGGGCCGCCCAGGGCAGGCACTGTATAAATTGCAAACTCGCTTTCCGAGGCGCGGAGGAAAGCGATCTGTCGGCCATCGGGCGACCAGGTTGGATTGTAGTCAGAGGCTGGATCGAATGTAAGCCGCAAAGGTTTTTCCGACCCGATCAGCATGACGTAGATGTCAGAGTTATCATTCTTATCGCCCCTCCAATCAAAAGCGATCTGGTTGCCATCGGGGGAAAAGGCCGGGTTTCCTTCCCATCCAGGGAAACTAGTGAAGGAAACGTACTTCATCGGCGGCAGCGATGGTGCAACAGTACGATGGGCGATGTAATACCAGACTGTGCCGCCAACCGCCAGCGTTAAGACAACAGCCAGAGTAATCAAAGCGCCCACGCGTCGCCACCAAGGCCGATGCTGGAGTGGTTTACTAAACTCGCCTCGTACTTGCGGCTCTGCGCGTGCTTTTTCGCTGTCGTAGGAAATAGTAGCAACCAGCCTGTAGCCGCTTCTGGGGATGGTTTGGATGAAGCGCGGCTCCCTGGCGTCATCTCCAAACACCTTACGCAGCTCCGAGATCGACCGCGTCAATACGTCGTCGGTGACAAAGGTATCTGCCCAAACCGATCGAATGAGCTTCTCTTTGGGCACCACTTTGCTTGAGTGTTCGGCCAGACAGACCAAGACCCGCATCACCTTGGGCTCGATGTGCGTGCTCGTCCCGTTCCCGGTGATGCTGTTGATCTCGGGCTCGATGAGAAACTCGCCGACTCGAAAGTTGCCGTTCATTGCGGTGCTAATCGGACGGGTTGATCTGCGATAAGCGAGCAAATCATAACGCCCGTCCGACTAGCGGTCAATTAAACGCGACCGGCCAAACGAGTCCAGCATTTCTGGCAACGACCTGCCCTCAGTTGTTTGCAATGTGCTGCGACGCCGCACTACCGGCTTCGATGAGTCTAATCATCGCCCGCCAGAAACTCGCACGTTCATCAACCGAAGAGACCAGGTTCGGATTGTTTTTCACCCCACGTGCTTCATTGAATTTCGTTAGCTTGGAGACTCCCGATAGCAGCGATGCTGGGTTGAGCCGAAGACTGCGCATGGTGATCACCGCGATCGCATCACAGCGAAGCTCGACCTCTTTCACTCTGTCGTATTGCTTTCTCTGGCGCGCACCTTCATATTCGGTGGCGAAGTATTCGTGTCCGAGCTCGTGAGCAACGACGGCCTGGAGTTCCTCGGCGGTGAGGATGTCAATTGCTTCTTCTGAAACCACGACAGCCGCTCCCTCAAGCATTCCCGCCCACGCCACTCCGAGCCGAAGAATCTTGACCTCGATGCCGGCGCGATCGTGGTACGTGAGGATCGGACGAAGAACATCCAGTTTGGCCTGCCTCGCGGCTGAAGGCGAAACGATGTCTTCCTTTTTGATGCTCGCTACCAGTCGAGCCCTCCGGTCCGCGGAGACCCCTGCAGGCCTAATGCTCCTAACGTAATCCTCGAGATCGCCCTTTGCGGTCTTCTTAAAGTACTGAAGTGTTCGTTCGGCGACACTGCTCGACAGAGGGGCTTTAGCGTTCTCCTGACCATGTACGGATTGGAACATTGCAGATACCAGCAGCCAAACGGCGAGAGCCAAGAGCGAATAGGTCTTGGTTTTCATGGGTTCCTCCTGAGCGTTTTTCCTTCGCGTTCAGGAGTAACCCTTCTTTGCCGAGGGTGTACTGGGGATGGGTTGAGGTTTGGCTCTAGTTATTCTGAGGGAGTTCCGAGGGCGGGTGAGGTTGGGATGAGGTCTCTATACTTGCGGGACAACTCCAATCATTGCCGCAAAAACCAGGAGCCTGTCTACGTCAACGTTCGATCATCATCGACACTCTTGACGCAGAGACGCCAAGCCGCCCCGACGCAAAGTAACTTTCCTGGCGACTTTGCGCCCTTGGGTCTTTGCGTTAAGACTCTCTAAGTCAAGCGATCGTTGATGCGAGGGAGGAAACTTTTTTGGCGAGTCCTGGTGCTGCGCCGAGCGCGCCGCGCTCATTCGTTAACTGTTATCGGAAGTTTTCCACCAGCATCAGGTCCTGGACAAACGGATCCATCTGCGAGAACAGAACGTACCGGCCGTCGGGTGAAATACTGAGGCCAGCCTGCGGCCAATACTTGATGTCGAGGACTTTCTCAGCGGCGCCCTTGGCGAAGCTGAAAAACTTCAAAGAGTTCCCCTGAATCCAGGTTGCGTATCCGGGAGGACCAGGTTCGATAAAGTAGATCCCGTCCGCCACAACGGCGAACTGGGTTTGACCGACTGGACCGAGCACTCTTGTTTCCTCTCCGCCCGCCACCGGGATCTTCCACACATCAGAATCATCGATTTTCTTCTGATAATAGATTACTTTCCCATCCGGAGACTCCAAGGGTCGACATCCACCCTGGTGCGTCACCTGCACCGCGTCGCCTCCTTCAACCGGCAGGCGCCAGACTTCCCATTTGCCGGTGCGTGTCGAGGTGAAATAGATCCACTTACCATCATGTGACACGCTAGGTGTTATGTCATCACCGGGACCGTTCGTGAGGCGCAGGGGCACTCGCGTGTCGATGTCGATAACATAAATCCCAAACTGGCCATCCTTTAGGGAATCGAACACGATACGTCTTCCATCCGGGAACCAACGTGACGTTCCTGAGTGGGTTCCCAATGTAGTCAATTGAGCTGGATTGGACCCATCGCCGTTACACACCCATATCTGCGCATTTCCTGACCTGTTTGACGAGAACGTAATCTGCGAACCGTCTGGAGAGTACAGCGCGTTATAATCGGCACGCGTCGAGGCGATCAGCTTCACCGCAGGGCGAGACCTGTCCCCGCCAGATACTTCTGCCCGCCAGATGTCGGATTCCATATTCCGAACCTGGTACACAAATCGATTTCCCTGCCTGGAGACGGTGGGTTGATAGCTCGTCTCCCCAAATGACGCTAATGGCACCGGTTTCTCGGAATCTGAAACAGAGACTCTCCACAGCGTCCCGGCACCCCAGGGCGCGCCTGCATTGCAAACGATTTCCTTTCCGTCCGCGGTCCAGGCGGGACTCTCAACCCACGGTTGCGGAAGTTCGAGACGCCGCGCCTCGCCGGTTGGTCGGCAGTCTCCCGACAGCGGCAGCACATAGAGTTGAGTGTTGCCCGCAGAAATCACGCGAACAAACGCCAACATCCGGCCCTCTGGCGAGACGGCAGGATTGCCATCGGCTAGAGCCGGCGCGGGAGGAGTGGTCAACCATCGCTTTTCTCCAGTAGCAACCGATAACACAAACAGACCGGGAGGCTCTCCGGGAGACGCACGGTCCACCGTCACCAGGTACTTGCTGTCCGGTGACCAGGACAGGTAAGGCGGAGTCAAAGATAGCTCGCCGGAGTCAGAAGCTATCTGTGCCAGTTTCCGCTCCGATCCGCCGAACGCAGGGATCAGGAGCACCTCCTGCTTGTCGCCTCGTTCTCGAATGAAGGCAATCGAGCTGCCATCAGGAGAACAGGCCGGAGACTTATCTACCGCGGGATCTGAGGTAAGACGTATGGGAGGACCCCCGCCAATCAGCTTAACGTAAATGTCTAGGTTGTCATTCTGTGGTCCTGCAGACACGAACGCCACGTAGCTGCCATCCGGCGAGAGTGAGGGCATGCCCTCATAGCCCGGGTCGGTTGTGAGGGGAGCGGCAGTCAGAGAAAGTTTCGGTGCGTCAGGACCTTTGCTGTACCAAACCCAGTACAAAGCAGCCACCGCGAGGAGCAATGCTCCACCCAGCATTCCAGCGGCCCGGAAAAAACGCCTCCGCCTGTTTGAATCCACAGGGGCTGGAACATCTTTCCTTTCCGTCATCAACTCATCGTAAGAGATTGGAGCAACAAGCCTGTAGCCGCCGCGCGGAATCGTCTGGATGAAACGCGGCTCTTTGGCATCATCTTCGAACACCTTACGCAGCGCTGAGATCGACCGTATCAGCACGTCGTCCGTGACAAAGGTATCCGGCCAAACCGATTGGATAAGCTTCTCTTTGGGCAGGACCTCGCCCGCATGCTCGGCCAGGCAGACAAGGACCTGCATCACCTTCGGTTCAATGCGGGCGGTCTTTTCAGCCCCGCTGATCGTGTTGATCTGGGGCTCGACGAGAAATTCGCCGAGTCGGAAGTTACCATTCACGGGCGCCCTCTGGTCGGGTCGATCTGAGACAAGATGATATCAGCCGACCCACCAGCGGGCAACGGAATCTAACCCTGATTTCCGCGAGCTTCATCATCGTCTGGCAGCACACTCACGTTCATTTGGAGATCCAATTCCGGTGAAAGACCGACGAATGAACGACGGCGCTCGCTGAGGCCCCGGCTTGGACGAGTACTCTGTCTCCTCAGCTTTTATCGGAAGTTTTCGGCTAGGATTAGGCTGCCGCTGCTAAATCCCTCGGCCTCGCCGAAAAGGATTGAGTGGCGGTCGGGCGACACCGCGAGTCCGGCACCGGCGATCATTGCTTGCTTCAGCCCGGCGAGCTTTGTAATCGTCGTAATCCGGTGTGTGGCAAGACTGAAAAACTCAATGCTGACATCATCCTTCGTCCTGGAGCTAAGAAAATAAATGCCGTCACTCACTACAGCCCAATTGCCCCACCATCCGGAATAGAAGGAATCAAAGACCAGGGTCTCCTCGCCGCCCTCTACTGGCACCTGCCAAATGCCATTGACGCAATCCTTAGTGTAGTAGACAAACTTACCATCGGGCGACTCGAAGGCAACGACTCCACCGTGCCTGGTTAGCTGCACAGCTTCGCCTCCCTGAGAAGGCATTTTCCACACCTGAGAATCTCCACTCCGCTTTGAGGCGAAGTAGATCCACTTTCCATTTCTTGACCAGCTCGGAATATTGTCATCGGCAGCATCCGTGGTGAGGCGGCGCGGTGGGCCTCCTTCAGCGCTGGCCGAGTAGATGTTCCAGTCACCATCTTCATTAACGTCGAAAGCGATCTGTCGTCCATCGGGTGACCAGCGTGGGCTGCCTGCCCAGTTGCCCAGGAAGGTGAATTGAGAGGGGGTTGACCCGTCGCTATTGCAGGTCCATATCTCCGAGTTTCCGGAGCGATCGCTACTGAACGCGACTCTTTGGCCATCAGGAGAGAATTGAGCACCAAGCTCGCCTTCCGTAGACGATACGAAACCGACCGGTACAGCAGCTTGGCCGGTCGAAGCCGGTAGCTCAAGGCGGGAGACACTTAGCTTCCCATTCCATTGGGTGTAGGCCAGGCGATGCCCTTTAGGAGAAACTGCTACGGAAAACGCTCTGTCTCCACCACTGCAACGCGCTCGGGAGTACCGCGGACAACTGGAATCCTCCACAAGAAGCTATGCGCGATAGGGCTAGCGAGACGACTCGACGAGAAGATAATTTCACGGCCATCCGCAGTCCAGGCGGCTCTATCGATGTGTGCATTATCAAAAGTCAGTCGCTTAGGCTGTCCGCCTCTTATGGGCAGCAGGTAGAGATCCCCTAATCCGGTGCCGATCGTCGTGAGGCGCACAAATGCCAGCGTCTGACTATCTGGAGAGAAGACTGGGAAGGAATCTCCGGCAGACGGCGCGGGTGGAGATGTCAGAGTTCGCTTTTCTCCCGTCTCGAGTGAAAACAAGAGAATGCCGGCAGGATCCTCCTTTGAGCCTCTATACGAAGACGCGATGAACTTTCCATCGGGAGACCAGTCGAGGCTGGGCCCCAGGTCCCAAAGAGCCGGACCTAACGAGAGTAATTGCGCTCAGAGCCACCCAGCGCGGGGACTGTGAAGACGGTCCACTCGTTCTCCCAATTGCGGACAAAGGCGATCGTCTGGCCATCAGGTGACCAGGATGGACTAATGTTAGGCCCTGGACGGGTGGTAAGTCGCAATGGTCTTTCTCCACCGATTGATTTCACGTAGATATCCCAGTTATCGTTCTTTTCGCCCCTCCAGCGAAAGGCTATCTGGTTGCCGTCAGGAGAGAATGCAGCGGTGTCATGGTCACCCTCCTCGGTCGTGAAGGGGACGACCTTCATCATCGGCAACGCAGGACCTTTCTTGTACCAGGACCAATATCAGGCAGTCGCCGCGAGGAGGAAGGCTACCCCAAGGATTACGGCGCTAAAAAAACGCTTTTGCCAGTTTGAACCCGCCGGTGCTGGAATATCTTTCTTTTCCGTCCCCACGTCGTAAGAGATCGGCGCGACAAGCCTGTAGCCGCTGCGTGGAATCGTCTGGATGAAGCGCGGATCTTTGGCGTCATCATCAAAAACCTTACGCAACTCGGAGATTGACCGCGTCAACACCTCGTCGGTCACAAAGGTGTCGGCCCAGACTGATTGGATGAGCTTCTCTCGGGGGGCACCACTGCGCTTGCGGATTCGGCCAGACAGAGCAGAACTTGCATCATCTTGGGCTCGACGTGTGTGCTCGTCCGGTTCCTGGTGATGCAGTTGATCTCTCGATGAGAAACTCGCCGACTCGAAAGTTGCCATTCATTGTGGTGCTACTCGGACAGTTGAGCTGCGATAAGCGCATCATAGCGCCCTACCGATCAGCGGTCAATTTTAACCAGCCCCGCATGAATCCCAGCTCTCGGGTATACCAAGGATTCAGCTTGGCGCACTTGTATAGAGACTACCCGGCTCAGGCGATGGCTGCGTTTGAGAAGTGCACGCGATTTGGTGCGGATGCGCGGTGATCCTGTGGGGAATTGGCAGGTGTTATGCGGCGATGGGGAATCGGGTTGCGAGTTTGATGCCCATCAAAACTCGAGCTGCTTCAAATAATCTATGCTCATCTTGATGCTATCGAACGGCGAGCCGGGCGTTTCGTCTTGCTCGACAAAGTAATGTTTAATGCCCGCTTTATCAGAGTCGGCAAAAATCTCTTTGAAATTTATCGTCCCGTGCCCGACTTCAGTAAAGAAGCGTTTTGGCGTGGCATCCATGTCTTTTACGTGAACGAGCGGGAATCGTCCGGGATGTGCTGAGAAATATTTCAAGGGACTCTGCCCCGCTTTCGTGATCCAGTAGAGGTCCAGCTCCATTTTCACTGTCTTCGGGTCCGTTCCCGCGAGCATCAAGTCATAAGGGATCTTGCCGTCAATCGGCGTGAACTCGAAGTCATGGTTGTGATAGCAGAATTGGAGCCCGGCTTTCTTTAATCGTCCCCCGCCTTCGTTGAACAGGTCAACCAACCTCTTGTAATCATCGAGCGACTTGCGTTCTTCAGGGAGTAAGTAGGCGCATACGACATACTGATGTCCGATTGTCTTTGCCGCATCAATCGTCTGCTGCAAACTGTTGCGAAGCACGGCAGGCAGAACGTGAACAGACGGAGAGGCGAGATTGTTCTTTGCCAACGCCTCTTTGACCTGCTCCGGCGTGCGATTGAAGTAACCTGCGAACTCGACTTCGCTGAACCCCAAAGCAGCCACTTTGGCAAGCGTCCCTTCAAAATCTTTCTCCAATTCTCTTCTCACGGTATAGAGTTGAAGGCCGATCTTTGACAGTTTTCTACGCGTTGCGATTGAAGCCATCACATTTGATTTCGTCAGGCACAAACCGCCCAACGCTCCGGCGAATGCATGGTTTAGGAATACTCTACGATTCATAATCATCTCCCGGTAATTTCCAGCTTCACTGTCAGCAACTTGTCTGAGCTTGAGCTTGGGCCGATCATAATATCGAACAACCCCGGTTCGACAACGCGACGCATATCTTCATTAAGGAACGAGAGCTTGTCCGGCGTAATCACGAATTGAACTGTCCTGGTTTGTCCCGGCTCAAGGTGGATGCGTCGGAAATCTTTGAGTTCTTTGATGGGCCGAGTGACTGAACTGACCTCGTCCCGAATGTACAACTGAACGATTTCATCGCCCGCCATGCGACCAGTGTTGGTTATATCGATCGTGGCGGTCGTCTGTCCTGCCGGGCCGGTTTTGTCCGGCGTGACATGAAGATTGCCGTACTTATAAGTGGTATAGCTCAGGCCGTGACCGAAAACGAAGAGCGGCTCTCTGTTGGAAAAAAGATAGCCGCGCTTTGCCGAAGGTTTCTGATAATAGTAATCAGGTAGTTGGCCCACATTGCGTGGGATGGTAATGGACAGCTTGCCGCTCGGATTTACATCACCAAAGAGCACATCAGCGACGGCAGTCCCCGTCTCCTGTCCCAGATACCAGCCCTCAAAGATGGCTGGCACTTTTTCAGCGGCGTAGTTGATTGAGAGCGGTCTGCCGCCGATCAGAAATACGATTGTCGGCTTGCCTGTCTCGACGATGGCTTTGACGAGATCGTTCTGCTGACCGAGCAAGTCGAGACTGTCACGATCGCCAAGATGATTTTCCGCCCACCCTTCTCTGGTCGTTTCGACGTTGTCGCCGACAACCACGACGGCTACATCGGAAGCTCTTGCTGCATTCACGGCTTCCGCGATTTTCTTTGCATTTTCCGCCGGGCTGCTCAGCCTGACATTGTCATAATACCAATTCGGCTGGCCGGTCTTCGGATCGCCTTCGGTGATCTTGCAGCCTTCGGCGTAGTTAACTTTGATCTGATCGCCGACCTTCTGTTTAATGCCATCAAGGATGCTGACTTTGTGCGTAGGGCCGCCGCTATATTCCCCAAGCTCGACGCGTCCGGCATTCGGACCAATCACTGCGATGGAACGAATCCTGGTTCTGTCGAGAGGCACCAGGCTGCTTTCGTTCTTTAACAGGACGATAGCCTCACGCGCAGCCTTCAAAGCCAGGGCGCGGTGGTCCGGGCTTTCGTTCACACGCTCGGCCTCGTCGGGGTCGACGTAAGGACGATCAAATATACCCAGCAGGAACTTCGCGCGCAGAATCCTCGCCGTCGCCCTATCGAGCGTCGCCTTGGAAATGCCGCCGTCTTTGATTTGTTGAAGGAGCGCGTTATTGCACTGGATGTGGGGCAGTTCCATGTCGACGCCTGCTTCAATGGCGCGTTTCGCGGCCTCGGCTTCATTCGCGGCAACGTGATGGCGGGTAATCAATTCGTTTATGCCGAAGTAATCCGAAGCAATATAGCCCTTGAAGCCCCACTCCTCGCGCAAAACTTTTTCGAGCAGCCAGCGGTTCGCGTGCGAAGGAATGCCATCGATTTCGTTATATGACGGCATAACGCTCATAGCGCCCGCTTCGGTGACGGCGACCTGAAACGGGTAAAAGAACTGTTCGCGCAAGATTCTCTCGGAGAAGTTAGCCGGCGCGATGTTAGTCCCGCCTTCTGGCTGGCCGTGCGCAGCAAAGTGTTTGAGCGTGGCAATGACATGTTGATTGTCGACGTTCGGACCAGTCCCCTGAAATCCTTTGACCGCGGCAACGGCCATGCGCGAGACCAGATAAGGATCTTCACCGTAGGTTTCTTCGGTTCGGCCCCAGCGCGGCTCGCGTCCCAAATCGAGATCGGGTGCGAGAACCTGATGCGCTCCGCGCGAGCGTCCTTCTCTGGCGGCGACAGTAAACACATCCTGCACCAGATCAACGTCCCACGTGCCAGCCAGCGCGATGGCCTGCGGAAAACTGGTCGCGCCGGGCGAGGCCAATCCGTGAAGCGCCTCTTCGTGAAAGGTTGTTGGTATGCCGAGCCGGTTATGCTCGATTACATATTTCTGAATCGTGTTGGTGAAGATCGCCATCGCGCGCGGACCTTTGCCGTAGTAAGGGGCGGTAGCTTTCTCCGATTCCGATGATCCCTGACTCGGCGCACCGAGCTGCCCGATGCCGTACTTCAGGATCTCCTGCACTTTTGCATCGGGCGAGAAGTTGCCTTTTTCATCAATGAACGATTTCAGATTATTAGTAATCCACAGGGATTCCGTCTGCGCGATCTTCTCTTCGACTGTCATCCGGCCGAGCAGGTCGGCCACTCTCTGATCGACAGCCAAATTGGCTTTGCGATAGGCGGGCAGCTCGTCTTGATCATTGCGCTGCCCCCTTGAAGGGGCGCCGAACGACATTGCCAGAGCAACGAACGCGGCAATTAAGGGTGCTGGCCTGGGAGTCATCCGATATCCCCCGCTTGTTTGATCGCAATGGAAGCAGCGCCTGAGTTCTTCGCGCGCCTGCGCGTCACCTTTATTCTCTATTTACGGATTTGCCTTTGACCTCTCCGTTGAGCCTGTCCCGGCGCGGCTTCCAGCGTGAATTTCTCCTTGAGATTGCCGACAAAAACTTCAAAATCTCCCGGTTCGACCGTCGGCTTCAGGTCGGCGCCAATGAAAGATAGATCGTCGCGCCGCAGTGTGAATGTGAGCGTGCGGCTCTGGCCGGGTTCCAGATAAACTTTCGCGAAGCGTTTTACGCGCTTACCCGGCGGCGCAACCGTTGCCACGACATCGCGCACGTAAAGTATGACGGTCTCTTTGCCCGCGCGCTGGCCCGAGTTGGTCAGCGTCACGCTGACATTCATCTGGCCATTCACCGTCATTGCTTTTTGCGCAAGTTTCAGATCGCTGTAGGTAAATGTCGTGTAACTCAAGCCATGTCCGAACTCAAACTGCGGTTTGAAAGCCATGTTACCGAAGCTCGTATCTTCGGTTTCAAAGAGTTTGTGATCGTAGGTGATGAAACCGTTGGCCGTGCGCGGGTAGGTGAAAGGAAGCTTGCCCGCCGGGTTGTAATCGCCGAAGAGTACGTCTGCGACTGCGGTGCCGCCTTCGTTACTCGGGTTGTACGCCATCAGGATTGCCTGCGCGCGGTCGGCTATGCGATTGATGACCCGTGGGCGACCTTCGGCGAGCACCAGCACCACCGGCTTGCCTGTTGCTTCGATTGCTTCTGCAAGTCTCAACTGGGCTTCGTCGAGCGTCAGGTCCGTGATATTGCCGGGAGTTTCGGCATATGCGCCTTCGCCTAAACATACAACCGCCACGTCCGCTTCGCGCGCCGCACGGACGGCCGCTTGAACGTCTATTTCCTTATCGAGCGTTGTGCCGGGAACGTATGTAATATTCTTTCCAATCTGCGCCTGCATCGCCTGAAGAATAGTCGGCCGGTCCTTCGGGTACAGACCGGCATTATCGCCTTGCCAGACATATGTCCAACCATTGTTAAGCGAGAGGAGCGAGTTTGCCGTCGGGCCTGTCACCAGCACCTTGCGATTTTTAGCGAGAGGCAAGAGACTGTTTTCATTCTTGAGCAGCGTCATTGATTCGCGAGCGGCCTGCAGACTCACTTGTCTCGATTCCCCGGTGCCGAATGATGTCGTTGGAGCTGAAAGCGTTGGGTTTTCGAATAGTCCCAGATCAAATTTGAGACGCAGGATGCGGCGCACCGCTTCGTCGATGCGGGACATCGGCACGCGGCCTTCCTTGACCAGCCGAACCAGGAGATCACTAAAACTGTAATCGCTTGGCACCATGCTCATGTCTATGCCCGCCATAATAGCCAACCGCGTCGCCTCTTTTTCGTCGACGGCCACCTTCCACTGGCTGACAAGCTTTTTGATATCCTCCCAGTCTGAAACGACGACGCCTCGAAAACCGAGTTCACCGCGCAGGATGTCCGTCAATATATGATGATTGATGTGGCCTGGGATGCCGTTGATCTCGCCGGAGTTTACCATCACAGTGTGAGCGCCTGCTTTGAGGGCCGCGGCGAAGGTCGGCATGAAATACTCACGCAGATAGTTTTCCGGGATCCAGGCAGAAGTGCGATCTCTGCCGTTGAGCGGGAAACTGTATCCCATATAATGCTTGAGCGATGTGGCGACATGATTGGGGGATGAAATGTCGTCGCCTTCTATACCGCGCACGAAAGCCGCACCCAAAACTTTCGCGAGATACGGGTCTTCGCCGAAGGTTTCATAGAAGCGGGGCCACAAAGGTTGCCGTCCAAGGTCGAGGACCGGCGAAAAAGTCCATGGAATTCCGGCTGCGCGCGTCTCGACGGCAGTAATCTCGGCGAGTCGCTGCATCAGGGCCGGATTCCATGTGGCGGCCATCCCGATCTCGTGCGGGTAGAGCGTCGAGCCGCGCTCGTAGTTTGCGCCGTGAATCGAATCGATGCCGTAGATGACGGGAATCTTGAGGCGGGTTCTCTGACCGGCCTCTTGAATCTTCCGAATGATGTCGTGCCACTTCTCAAGGGGCAACGCCTGATCCTTAACGTTCAGGATTGAGCCGACGCCGTATTTGACGACGGCCTTCTCCAGTTTGGCCGGATCAATCTGAACATCCTGGTCCTTGCCAGACGTAACCATGCCTATCTCAAGCTGAGTCATCTGGCCGATCTTCTCTTCCAGCGTCATGCGGATGAGGAGCGCATCGACACGTCGCGAATTGTCGCGCGCGGGAACAGGTGCAAGCGTCGCTGTCTGGAAGAAGGCATCGCTGTCGTTAACCTCCACAACAACAGGTTCCCTGGTTCCCTGCGCGGTGCTTTGTTGTAGGGCCAGACAAAAGATCGGGGCACACATTATTGCAAGTGTAATGACTGTGGTTTTCATAGTCGTCAGCTATATCCTTGATTGAAGAATCGAGATCGAAGTAACTGCGAGTTCAGTATCCGCCATTTGCGCCCATTCTCTGGCATTCTTATTTTTTATTCAAGCACAAATTTTGGCTTATGACCGCTTTGTACGTTTTGACTTTTAATCCTCGGACTTCTTATCTAGTATTGTGGCCGCATTCGGAATCTTACTATTAGTCTCCAGATGCAAAAACCATGCGCCGCATAGATCTCAAAAAAGTCAGTGTCGCTCGCTCCGACAC
>DATLWF010000524.1:0-5469 GCA_035576605.1 Blastocatellia bacterium
CACTCACATTTGGGTTACGATCTCTTCTCCCGAGCGATATCATCTGCGCCGCATTGTCCTGCGGGCGTACTGGGACGGCGAGACCGAACCGAGCGTCGAAGCGCCAATCGGCGACTTCTTCGGTTTGGGTTACGGCGAACCATACTACTGGGCGAGCGCACCTCTCGCCGTTTCCGATCGCGCGCTCAACAGTTTTTTCCCGATGCCCTTCGCTCGAGGCGGGCGCGTCGAGATCGAAAATCAAGGTGAACGGCCAATCGCTGCGTTCTACTACTACGTGGACTACGAGTCTTATTCGCCCGGGTCAGCATCGGCGCGCGCCGTCGAGCGTCAGGGCCGTTTCCACGCCTGGTGGAACCGCGAACTTACCAAAGCCTCCGACGGCAAGCCGAATCAGGACGGTAAGAACAACTATCTGATCATGGACACAACCGGGCGCGGGCACTACGTTGGCGTCGTGATGCACATCCAGGCGCTCGCAACGGGATGGTGGGGCGAGGGCGACGACATGATGTTTGTAGATGGCGCCGCAATACCGACGCTCAACGGCACGGGACTCGAGGACTATTTCTGCGGCGCATGGAATTTCAATCTCTTGAATCGCGAGTATAACTTTCCATACTTTGGCTACTCGAGAAAGGGGAACGCTCACCCGGACTACACCGGTCGGCACTCAATGTATCGCTTTCACATCGAAGACCCGATCACCTTCGACAAATCGCTGCGCGTGACCATCGAGCACGGTCACGCGAATGATCGAGGCGACGACTACTCCTCGGTCGCCTATTGGTACCAGACGGAGCCGCACAAGAAGTTTCCGGCGCTTCCGGCTGCGGCAGAGCGGCTGCCGATCGATCGCTGGACTGCATTGCCAATCAAATAACTGTTCTTCGAAAAGCCTGGCATATTCCTTCGTAGTAACGCTATTACGACTCGAACGACTCCCGATAAGACGCGAAGGACGAGGACGACTCCCACACTGTAACCTTGAGTCCTTCGACGCCGCCCGTGCGCACCACCGGAGCCAGCTTCTGGAAGATGTACCGCGCCACGGCCTCGGCCGTCGTATTCCTTCCCGCCAGTTCTGCAACCTCGTTGAGATTGCGATAGTGCAATGGCTCGAGCACCGAGCTCAACTCCGCGCGAAGCCGCCCGATGTCGTAGAATGTCCCGGTTGAATCGATGTCGCGTGCATCAACCCTGACCTCGACCCTGTACGTGTGCCCGTGAAGACGAGTCGCCGGACCGAAGTCGCCGCTCAGCGAGTGCGCCGACTCAAACTCGGCTGTAATACCTATTTCAAATGTCTGCATAGAGCCTCTGGGAATAATCCAGAACAATCTGTATGACCTCGGCAGGCCGCTGGTCGATCAGTCGATAAGCCTCCGCGGCGCGATTGAACGGCAGCACATGGCTGATTAAGTCATCCAGGCATAATTCAGCCAGGTATCTGACCGCCAGTTCACGCCTGCGAAGTATGCTCCACCTCGGCGTGAGCGACGGATCGAGATTGGAAACCTGGGAGCTCTTCAAGGTCAAGCGCTTGCGGTGAAAATCGCTTCCAAGGGCCAGCTCGGCTCGCTTTGTGCCGTACCACGAGACCACCACCACCCGTCCCTCTTGCGACGCCGCCGCGATGCCATCATCCAGAGCGCGCGGTTGGCCGCTCGCCTCGATTACTACATCGGCCCCTGCTCCGCCGGTCATCGAGAGCACACACTCGGCGAGATTCTCCGCGGCTGGATCAACAACCATATCTGCGCCGGCCGATCGCGACAACTGCCGGCGCTTCTCGTACAAGTCACTGGTTATGACCAGGCTGGCGCCCGCCTTACGCACGAGTTGGGTAACTAACAAACCAACTACGCCCTGACCGATCACGACGACCCTTTCGCCCAGCCGCGGCGCAGCGTCCAGCAGTGAATTCAGAGCCGTTTCCACATTGGCGGCAAAGACGCCGATGCGCGGATCCAATTCCTGAGGAAGCTTGATCACAACGGTAGCGGGAACCGTGTAACAGGTCTCGTGCGGGTTAAAGGAGAAGACCAGGTCGCCCTCCGCCAGTTCGTTGATTCCGCTGCCGACATCGACGACTCGACCGACGCTCGCGTATCCGTACTTGACCGGAAAGCCGAAGCTGCCTTGAAGCGTAGAAAGAGTAGAATCGAGCGCGAGTCCTACGGGAACTTCTCCTCGATAGACCATCATCTCGCTGCCGTGGCTTATGCCGGAGAATACCGCTTCGATACGGACCTCGCCTCGACCAGGAGGCAGAACGCTTGAAGCACGCAACTCAACGGTTTTCGGAGACGCGAACCAGATTGAGACCGCCGGGCGCTCCCCGGCCAACGTCGACGACATTGCAATCTCTCCTCCCGTGAATCGTCCGACAAACTTCAGTTTGTCGTGGGTCTTGGATCCTGCAGGCGGCGACAAACTGAAGTTTGTCGGACAGCACCGCACCTCCTCCTTAGTTCTCCGGAGATGTTTTACCACAATGGCCATCTAATTTGCGTATGGAAGTAATTCATAGCTGCCGGCAGCATTCGGCAAAAACTACACTGTGCGAGCGATGATCTTTGTCGAAGTTACCGCGAATTCTGCAAACTGAGCGGGTTAGCAGCCTTTTACACCAGTAGCACGGTTGTTGCAATCTATCGCGCGGATGAACAGGCTAGAGGCCGGACACACTTGTTTGAATATGACCCCTGTCCGCTGCAAGCGTTTTGGTACCGCAGCGACGGTCGCTCGCGGGCTCTGCTCAGCTCGCGACTCCGCCGAAATCCTTGAACCGCATCCGAATGCATTCTGTCACCGGCCGGACTGGCTCCGTTTAACAGTGGAAGGAGTCCGGTCTTCGATTTCATGTGTAGCGAATCTCAGCCTTTTCGGGCTATAGGAGAAAGTTTATGACAAAACTGTCGATGCTAAGAGCCCTCGTAGTGTTGAGCATGGCATTAATCGTTCCGGTTACCGCACAGAACTCCGGCTCAACAGCGAATAAGACGCAGGTCGCCTCCGGCGCGAAGATGAAGGTCAAAGGCATGATCGTCAAGCACGACCGGGACACCTGGATCATGCGCGATCAGACCGGCGCCGACTTGACCATCCGGTTGGCCAGCAACGCCAAAATCGAAGAGAAGAAGGGCAATCCGTTCCGAGGCAGCAAGAAGTATGCTGAAGCTCAGTTAACCCGCGGTCTTTATGTCGAGGTCGAAGGACGGGGAGACGCCTCGGGTGCCCTGATCGCCGACAAGATCAAGCTTTCGGATGACGATCTTAAGGTTGCTCACGCAGTCGATTCGACTGTAGTGCCCGTTGAAAACCGGCTGGGCGAAGCGGAAGAGCGCGTAACGCGAACCGAGCAGAATGCCCAACGGCTCTCGGGTCAGCTGGACGAATTGGCCCAGGTTGCCAATCTCGCGAAGGGCGGGGCTGCGGCTGCGCAGGAAACAGCCGACGTTGCGGTTGACGGCGTCAACAAGACTAACGATCGCATATCGTCTCTGGATGACTTTGAAGTGAAAAAGACCGAGACCGTTAACTTCAAAGTAGGCAGTGCAGTGTTGAGTCCGGAAGCCAAGGCGATGCTTGATGACATCGCGACTCAGGCGAAGACCGAGAAGGGATTCGTGATTGAAGTGCGTGGATTCGCTTCGGCCGACGGCGCGGAGAACTCGAATCGCGTTCTCAGCCAGCGACGGGCCGAGGTCGTCATGCGCTACCTTGCCGAAAACCACGACATTCCGCTGCGGCGCATCATACTGCCGTTCGGATACGGCGAGGCTATGCCGATAGCCGACAATTCTACGCGCGACGGTCGGAAACAGAATCGCCGCACCGAGGTTTCGCTGCTCGTCAGCAAGGGTCTCACAACCCCGGTGACCGTCAATCGTTCCGTTGGTTCGAATCGTTAGCCGTAAATCCACGGCGACGAGCGAAGAGGCGTGATCGTAAGTTCGAAGCAGTGTGGCGATCCGGGTCAACGCTTGATCGGATTGCAAGCCGGCCTTTCGAATCTACGGTCACGCCTCGATTCGATTGAGACATTGAAAACTACGGCGCCCCGCGCAGGGACCCTGGTTAACAGGTGAGAGCGCACCTCATCGAAAGGAGCGAACCATTGCGTCTGTCATCTCTAGCCTTATCGCTGATGCTGTTGGCGGGCCTCACTCCGCCTTTTCTCGACGCGGTATTCGCCCTTCAGTCGTCGCCTCAAACGACTAAGCCCCCGCAAAAGCCGGCACAGGACCAGGACGAGGCCATTCATTTGACTTCGCGGCTGGTCCTGGTGCCGGTCTCGGCGTCGGACACTTTGGGCAAACCAGTCCGGGATCTGACCGTTGAGGATTTCGTACTCGAAGAACAGGGGCGACCGCAGGCAATCACTTCGTTAGGTGAACCGGGAAAGGTGCCGACCGACATTGCCCTCCTCTTCGACGTCTCAGGGAGCACCCTCGCCAAGTTTAACTTCGAGCAGCAGGCGGCTGTTCGCTTCATCAAGGAAGTGCTCAAGCCCGCTGATGCGGTGTCGGTCTTTTCTATTGGCACCACTCCGAAGCTTGTGAAGTCTCGCACCGCGAGCAGCGAAGAGGCCATAACAGGCCTGATGAGCTTAGCGCCCGCGAAGGTACCAACTGCGTTCTTCGATACGGTTGTCGAAGCTGCGCTGTATTTGGGCAAGGCTGCTGATCCGGGCAGCAGGCGAGTGCTCATCGTCATCTCCGACGGTGAAGAAAACTACAGCGAACACTATAAGCTCGACGACGCGCTCCGAGAGCTGCAAAAGAACGATTGCCTTTTTTATTCGATCAACCCGAGCGGCCAGGCGCTCAAGCTCAACGAGATCAGCATCAAAGGGCAGAGCGTAATGGAATCGATGTCATCGCAGACGGGTGGAAAAGCTTTTGTTCCCGAAAGGGTCGAAGATCTCGAAGCGGTGTTCCGTCAAATTGCAGAGGAGCTCCAGGCTCAATACTTGTTGGGATACTACTCGACCGATGAGCGGGCGGATGGCGGCTTCAGATCGATCGCTGTGCGCTTGCCAAAGCGCGCGGAGCTTCGAGTGCGCGCCCGCCAGGGCTATTATGCGCCCGGCTCGAAGTGAGTCGCGGCTTTCCGACTTCTGAATCTCTGACTTCTGACCTCTGACCTCTGAATCTCAGCTGATGACCTTGCTGCGCTTCAAATCCTGATCTATATTTGGAGCTGAATTCAAACCTATCAAAAGGTCAAAAGATGCGAGACATAAATGTATCAGAAGGAATAGTTCCTCTCGGCGAATTCAAGACCAAGGCATCGAAGATAATCAGGGACATCGCGGGCAGTGATGAACCATTGGTCATTACTCAAAACGGCAGGCCTGCTGCCATTTTGATGTCTCCCGCAGCGTTTCAAGAGATGCGCGAGCGCCACGAGTTCTTCCAGTCCGTAGCAGAAGCCATAGCCGACAGTGAAACAGGCCGCGTC
>DATLWF010000525.1:0-16231 GCA_035576605.1 Blastocatellia bacterium
CGAGACCCGGCCCGGACGAGCAGAGCGGCGATTGCGCTACCGATCGCCCCCGCGCCGAAGATCACGTATCTCGCCGGCTTTTCATTGCTCATAGCCTCAGATAATATCGCATTGCCTGGCAGTCGTGACAAAGCAGAACAAGGCCATTCAGGATGATCTCAGAAAGAACGACCCAGCAATGCACCAACTTGTATTACGACCTGCACGTGCCTGACGCCGATGCGGCGGCGCCAAGACCACTGCTCATCGCGTTCCACGGCTACGAAGGCAACAAAGACTCGATGCTGGCTCTTGCCCAAAAGATCAACTCGAGTGACTTCATCATCGCATCGGTGCAGGGACCAAACGCGTTCTTTGCGCGCTCCGAGAGCGAACCGAACAAACCGAGGATTGGGTTCGGATGGATGATGCAGTACAAAGCCGAAGAGACAATCAGGCTTCATCATGAGACGCTGCTGTCGGTGATCGAAGAGACAGCCGCAGAGCACACCATTGACCGCCGCGCCATCTTTTTGCTCGCCTTCTCTCAATCAGTGTCGCTGAACTACCGTTTCGCGTTCACGCACCCCGGAGTTGTCCGGGGAGTGATCGCCGTGTGTGGCGGCATACCCGGCGATTGGGACCAGGACAAATATCACAACAGCAATACTGACTTGTTGATAATCGCCGGCGAGACCGACGAGTTCTATCCGCTTGCGCGCACTCGTACGTTCAAGGATGCAATGGCGAGGCGGTCACCTTCAGTGGAGTATCGAAGCTTCCCGGTAGGACACGTTTTCCCCCGACAGTCACTGGCAATCATTGACGAGTGGATTAAGAGAAGGCTGAAGAGCAATCTCAACGCTGAGACTGGTGACCCGTAACGGGCATATCGCTAGTGAGCTCACCCTTAAGCTCAAATGCGCGAAACGGGCGAGCAGGATCAGGCCCGGCATTTCCTGCATTGCGATAATTCTCCTCGATGAACGCAACCAGCTCCGCATAAGGCAGCGCCTTGAAGCTCCCCTCCACGTCGAGAATCAGACGCGGCTTGCTGCGGCGCAGATCTTCAAGCAGATTAGCGGCCGCCTCACGCCTGAACTCTTCGCCAGATGAAGGCACTGTAGCTTCAGCGTCAGAAAACCGCCCGTCGATGTAGTACGGCGTCAGGTACCGCGACGCAGGGCGGCAACGCGTGCGCCAGAAGACATCGTGCGCGTAGCCCCAGATGTACAGTGGCTCGCCGGCGCGAACTCTTTCGCTTACAAATTCAGCGACTACTTGCGCCTCCTGCTCGCGCCTGGTCATGCCCCAGTTACTGCTCCAGCGCGTGCGCGTTCCCGTCACTGTTTCGTAAGCGAGCACCGCCGTGCGGTGATGACATCTGAACAGTCCGATTAAGAACAGTAGAGACAGCATCGCGAGGGCCACTTGCGCCCTTCTTCTATAAGCCGGCGTTCTCAGCGTTTCGGCCAGAAAGATCCAGCCTCGCGCGCCGAGCAACGAGAGCGCAGGCAGCGCAGGAATAAAGTAATGCCCGTAGAACCGTCCGCTCATTATTACCGCGACTAGCGACACCGCACACCAGAGCGCGGCAGCGACATCGAATCGCGCGTGATGGGCCGATCGTGCCTGATCAACGGCATACTTACGCTCACGTTTTCGCACCGACCGCCACACAGCCCAGCCTGCAAGCAACCACAGCACCGCGTTGAAAAACACATAGCCCAATCCGCGGCCCACCATGAACTTGATCCACAGACCAAACGGCTCGGAATCAATATAGAACATGTTGAGAACCACTCCGTTTCGCCAGAAGTCACGGAGCGCGCCCATCGACCTGAGCCACAGAATGAACGCCACAAGCACGGAGGTGAATCCAACTGCGATCAACGACAGACGGGCTACCACGCGCCGGATGGAAGCCATCAACCAGGCGCCGTCCTCAAGACGTTTTCCGCGCGCGTTCCAAATCGCGAGAATTTCATAAAGCGCAAAGAACGCAAGGTTGAGCACGCCAATCTGTTTGAACAAAGTCGCAAGACCGGTCAGCAACCCGGCAGCCACCAACCCCGGGCTGTGGAACAGGGAGGTATTTCCCGGTTGGCTCTTTTCGGAGGCGGCGGTCATGAAAAAGTAGAACGCCCCCGCGTATGGCAGGGCCATCAGCAATTCCGTGTTCGCCGCCATCATGTCCTGAGTGAAGTAATTCGTGCTGAAGTAGACAAACAGCAGCGCAGCGCAGAGTCCAATTCGCCTGGTGTAGAAGCGCGCACCTATCAGATAGATAACCAGCGCAGTTCCAAAGTTCCAAATAGTCGCCGCCAAATGCACAGCTTTCATGCTGCTACCAAACAGCGTGAAGACCGCCGCGTAGAACAGCGAAGCGCCCGGCGGTTTATCGGTCACCACATCGGCGTACAGCCGCGCGCCTTCGAGCATTCGAACCGCGGTGAGTGCGCGCACGCCTTCATCGCCATTCACGAAATCGTAACGGATGTAAAACACCCTCAGCAGCAGGTTCAGCAGGAAGAGCCCGCCAAGCGCCAGCAGCCACTGACCCGGCGTGATTAGGATCGAGCTATTCGACTCTCCCTCAATCTGCGTTTTTGAACTCACAAGCGTTCCATGAGAACGGTGAATGGTAACATCAACCCGATGTCCGACAAACTTCAGTTTGTCGTCAGCCGTCTTGTGTCTGTAAAGTGCGCTGACACCGCAGTATGACCTTACTCTGGCAGGCGCATTCTCTTGACGCTCAGCTTGCGTGTTTGCTCTAATCGAAAAGGGACGAAAGCAATGGATAGGAGCGAGTTAATTTACGATTGGAACCGCGTAGGCAGTGCGGAAACAGCGCCGCGACCATTGGAGTTGAACGACGAGACTCTACGCGACGGGTTACAATCGCCCTCTGTCCTCGACCCCCCGGTTGACAAGAAATTGGAAATCCTTCACCTGATGGACTCGCTCGGCATCGACGCCGCTGATATAGGCCTGCCGGGCGCGGGACCGCGGGCTGTTTCCGACGTGACACGGCTTGCGAAAGAAATCGCGGACTGCAAGCTCGATATCCGCCCAAACTGCGCGGCGCGAACCGTCATCGCCGACATCGAGCCTATCATAGACATTTCCGAAAAGGTCGGGATACCGATCGAGGCGTGTACGTTCATCGGATCGAGCCCGATCCGCCAGTATGCCGAAGGCTGGTCGCTGGAGATGATGCTTACTGCAACCGAGGAAGCGGTGAGATTTGCGGTCTCGCACGGCCTCTCCGTGATGTATGTGACTGAAGATACCAGCCGCGCAAACCCGACGACGGTGCGCGCTCTCTACCGCGCCGCAATCGAAGCCGGCGCCAAGCGAATATGCGTGTGCGATACCGTGGGTCACGCAACGCCTGACGGAGTGCGGGCGCTGATCGTCTACATCAAGACGGTCATCGAAGAAATGGGGCTGACTGATGAAATCAAGATCGACTGGCACGGCCACCAGGACCGTGGGCTCGGCGTCATCAACTCGATCGCTGCGTACGAGGCTGGGGCGGACCGGCTGCACGGCACCGCTCTCGGCATTGGCGAGAGAGTGGGAAACGCGCCGATGGACCAACTGCTCGTAAACCTTCAACTGATGGGCTACATTGACCGCGACCTGTCGAACCTGACGCGCTACTGTGACGCTGTGAGCAGCGCTACCGGAGTTCCGATTTCGATTTCTTATCCGATTGTAGGCCGCGACGCATTTCGCACGGCGACTGGAGTTCACGCGGCAGCGGTAATCAAGGCTTTCAACAAAGGCGATGATTGGCTTGCCGATATGGTCTATTCCGGCGTGCCTGCAAGGATGCTGAACCGCGAGCAGACGATCGAAATCGGCCCGATGAGCGGAAAATCTAACGTAATATTCTGGCTCGGTCGGAACGGCATCGAGTCGACCACGGAGCGCGTCGAGCGTATATTCAATCGCGCCAAGCAGAGCGACTCAGTCCTCACCGACGAAGAAATAAGGCGGCTGATCTAGGTTTAGAGCCACGCAGGCCCCAAGTCGACATTCGAGAATCAAGACTCTCAAGAGCCTATAAATGCAAAACTACGCGCCGCGCACAGACGAACGCCTATCGATCGCGAAACTGCTCGGCGCACACGGAATTCAGCAGGCATTTCACTTCATAAATGAAATCCAGGGCGAGCTTGACGAAGAACTGGTTCGCATATGCGAGATACCAGCGCCGCCGTTCAAGGAAGAAGCTCGCGCCCGGGAAATCGCCCGGCGCTTTGAAGAGATCGGTCTCCTGCGCGTCCGATTAGACGAAGAAGGCAATGTTATCGCAGAGCGTCCCGGACTTTCGTCTGAGCCGCGCGTGATTGTCTCGGCGCATCTCGACACGGTTTTTCCAGAAGGCACAAATGTGCGGGTGAGGCGCGACGGAGCGCGGTTCCACGCGCCGGGAATCAGCGATAACACCTGCGGCATCGTGAGCCTCATCGCTCTGGCGCGAGCACTGGATGCCGGTGGTATTGAGACCGAGGGCAGAATCTACTTCGTCGCGACAGTCGGCGAAGAAGGCGAAGGAAACCTGCGCGGCGCACGACATCTGTTCACTAGAGGCGAGTTTCAATCCGGAGTTGACGCCTTCATTTCACTCGACGGCCCCGGGCTCGAGCGCATCACTCAGCGAGCGCTTGGGTCGCGTCGTTATCGTGTGACGGTCATTGGTCCAGGCGGTCACTCATGGGGCGACTTCGGAATCGTTAACCCGGTTCACGCGCTCGGACGAGCGATCGCGCGCTTCGCAGCGTACCCGGCTCCGCTCGCTCCCCGGACCTCGTACAACGTCGGCATTATCGAAGGCGGCAGCTCGGTCAACGCGATTCCGGAACGGGCGAGCATGGTCGTCGATATACGTTCCGTCTCGAGCGACGAGATCGAAAAACTCGAGGCATATCTCAGACGCGTAGTTGAAATCGCTGCACGGGAAGAAAACTCGCAGCGATCGATGAGCGGCACCAGCCTTACGTGCGAATTCGAGCAGGTCGGCGACCGACCCTCAGGCGAGACGCCGGTCAATTCAACGATCGTCCGCGCTGCAATCGAATGCTCCCGCGCATTGGGCATCGAGCCGCGGCTTGATTGCTCCTCGACTGACTCGAACATACCGATCTCGCTCGGCATTCCGGCCATCACCGTCGGCGTCGGCGGAATATCGAGCAACTGCCATAGCCTGACCGAGTGGTACGAACCTGCCGGCCGCGAGCTTGGATTGAAGCGATTGCTAATGCTCACCGTTGCGCTCGCGAAGCCTGTCGGTTGAAGTTACCTCCAAACCGTCCCTTCGAGCCCGCCTGGAGTGTTCACAGAGATTGTGATATCAGGCTCAACAAGTTCCGCGTCGAGCGAGGGAGGCATATAGTGATCTGAAATGGCTACAGCGGAGCACCCTCAGGTGGCTTCACTGGTTTAGAAGGTTGTTTTTGAGTTTGAGGGGGTTCGCCTTCGGGTTTGGGAGTATGCGCAGCGGTGACGCAGGCCTGAATCTCGCGCCGTACTTCCGCATATGGTTTATCAATTGGCTTGTTGGCCTTGTCGCGCCATCCCTTGACGATCTCACCGACGATGGGAAACTGACCGTATTGGTAATTCACTGTGTGGAACAGGCTGTCCACCGGCTCGAGGAAAACCAGCATCTCGTCGTCTCGGGTGTAGTTGTCCTCGGCACATCTCACGCTCGATCGCGCGAGCACGTTGATTTCCTTCAGGGTGAAATCGCCTTCGATCACGTCGACAGGATAGAGCACCGCCAACTGGCTGAACTCGCCACGATATTTCGCCTTGTCAACCTTATGAATCTTGACACGCGCGATCAGAATCGCTTGCCGCACGACATCATCAATCGGCATGACTCGCAGACAGTTACGAGACTGCGCGAAACCCGGCAGAACCAGCAGGGGCAGCGCTATTATCAAAACGACCTTTCTCATGTAAGGCAGACCCACTCCTCCGAATTCTTAATGCTAACACACGCCCGCAGGCCCGGAAAGGTTTCATTTTCAATGGGCTCCAGCGCTTGCGAGTCGTCACATCTCGTCTCATATGATGCCGCAATGGCCGGATGAGGTCGCTTCACTCCCCATTCGGCCTTCCTGCGCCGTGAGACTTGCAGCAAGTCTATGAACCCGGGCCCACCGGTTCTTGCTCGCGCGGCAACTCCTCGCCGGACAACTCTTTGGAGCGTCGAGCGCGCGTGCGAAAGAAGCTCAGAGTGAAGCCGGATGCAGCCAGCACGACGACCGCGACGAGCACCTTCCATCCGTGCTGCTTTATGATGCGGCCGGCATCCTCACCAAATCTGATGGCCAGCCATCCTTCGATCAAAAAGCGAACCGAGCGCCCGATAAAGATTGCAGTGATGAACCGCCAAGTCTTCAGTCTGAACACTCCCGCACAGAGCACGAAGGGCTTGAACGGAAACGGCGGCGGCAGCACCGCCGGCACCATCACTGCTATCATGTCGTACCGGCCAAGCAGGCTCTCGATTCGATCGCGCTTCGCCGGCGTCACACGCTTGAGTGCGGCGACACCGGCGCGCCGCGCAACCAGGTACAACAGCGTACAACCAATCGCCGAGCCCGCAGTCGCCGCCAGCGCGTAGAGGGGCATCAGCGTTGGAGTGTTCGCGCTCAGCCAGATCATCACAGCGTCCGGGCCCCCCGGCAGCGGAATGCCCGCCGAATCGACGAGTGATATTCCGAACAATCCGAGAGGACCGAAGGCCTTAAGCCAGTCAAGCAGTCCCTGGAGGCTGCTCTTGATTCCGTAGAGTATCAACGCGGGTTCATTCATGCCTGGATTGCTCACCGATGTCGGCGCTCGGATAGTAGAACCTCAGAATCTCGCGGTAGCCGCGCCCAGCGGCCGCCTGGGCGACTGCGCCCGCCTCGCACAGTCCGACCTGACTGCCAAAGCCTCGCCCTCGAAAGATGAACCTTGACCCTCGCCGCTCTACAGTGAACGTCGGACTCAACACTGTACTCCATCCGAGGCCGAGCCCGATCGCGCGGCGAAACGCATCGGTGCTCAACACAACTCGCTTGCTTCCATCACGCAGGGTAACCGATTGCACAAACCCACTCGGCTGATCGCAATCCGTGATCAGTTCTGTCTCAAGAGACAGCTTCGACGCGATGAACGCCGAAAGCGAGGCGAGAATGTGGTTGGCGTCCGCCGAACGCTCCCATCTGTCGAATCGTGACGCCTGACACCAGCGGCATACGATTCGGCCATACGGGTACCTGCTGCCGCCACCCCAAACCATCGACGGCGTGGCCGACAGTCCTCCGCAAGCGGCGGTGTAGTAGCCGTCGATCGGGCGGCCCTCGAAGCTCAAGACCTGCCGCGCTGTCCGAGCGACTGCCCTTGAGACCGCCGGCGAAGCAACTCTATCGGAGAGATCCTGCTCGCCTCGATAGAGCTGGCAATGTGTCGTATCGCAAAAGTCGAAGCCTTCGCTCGCGTGACGGCCCGCGTGCGAAAGCATGAACGTTCTCACAACCACCGCAATTGCCATCAAACCTTCCGGCTCGCGGCGGCTTGTCTCCGCCGCCACCACCGACGCAACCGCCGACTCGCGACCAGTCGTCAGCAATATTCTAAGTGGACCTCGCCCGCCGATCCCCGCATCAAAAGAAAGCGTTCCGCGCACAGTGCGCATGATCTTTCCTGGCAGGATCAGCTCGAGCGTTGCTGAATCGTCCGGCACGATTCGGATCACGTCTGTGACAACCGATTGTTTAATTACGCCCGGCGAACTCCCGACAACGAGGTTAAGGTGATTGCCCGAGAGTCGAATTCGAATCAACTCGCCGCGCGCAATGGTGCGATTGCTTGCGAGTCCGGCCGCATCCAGAACTGCGGTGTCGCCGGAAGCAATCCGCACTTGAAGCGTTTCGGGTTTGAACAGGGTGAATAGACTTATGCGAATGGTATCCGGCCCATCTACAGGCGATCCCGTAAGAAATAGCAGCGCTAGAGTGGGGAGGAGATTCATCGCTTGGATAAACAGGCAAGCCCGGCGGAGATAGTCTCGCCGGGCTTGTCTGGCTGTAAAATACTAAAAATGAGCGCCCTGCTACTTCTCAATCGCCTTAAGCGGAGCAGTTGCAAGCCCGCCGTCGCTCGCTTCGGCCGCGGCTGCTCGCTCCTGTTGGGCATCATCGAAAATATCGCTGTATTCTTCGCGATAAGGATCGATCAGGGCGCCGCCCTCGGACTTCGTGAACGTTAACTTTCCGGTTTCCAAATCGTAGTCGATGATAACCAGGTCCCCGGTCGCCACTTGCTGGGTCGCGACCAGGTTTGAGATCGCGTACACAAGGAAGCGCTCGATAGCACGCTTCAAGTGGCGGGCGCCGTACTTGAAGTCGATTCCCTCATCCAACAGGAATTTCTTGGCTTCATCGGTGCACTTGAAGATGAACTTCTCACCGCTCCCCCGCATAATGCGGTTCTGCACCTGGCCGAGTTCGAGCTCGAGTATCTGCCTGAGGTGATACTCCTTGAGACTGCGGAACACGACTACTTTGTCGATGCGGTTCATGAACTCGGGGGAAAACTTGCGCTTTGCCGCCTCCGACGCAGTGCGATAGATCTTCTGGTCGACGTCGTCTTCCAGCATCCGCTTGCCGCGCGCGGGTGCGAAACCTATCGAGCCGGTGATGAGCTCGCTCATCTCTTTCGCGCCGAGATTCGAGGTAAGGAATATCATGCACCGCGAGAAATCAACCTTGCGGTTGTCGCCCAGCGTTAAAGTGGCCTTGTCAAGAATGCCCAGCAGCAATTGCCATAACGCGTCGGACGCCTTCTCAATCTCATCGAACAGAACGAAGGTCAGCTTGTCCTGCTCAGTGTGATACTTGTCCAGATTCTCCTGGGTCAACATTGGCGCGGTTTCGCGGTGACCGAGATACCCAGGTGGCGAGCCGATCAGCTTTGCGATCTCGTGCGAGTGCTGGAACTCGGCGCAATCGATTTTGACTACGGCGTTGACCTCGGCAAACAGCACCTCGGCGGCCGCCTCGACCACCCGAGTCTTGCCTGAACCCGTGGGCCCCAGGAACAACATTGTCCCAACAGGTCTGCCCGGGTTTTGCATGCCCGCCAGGTAAATTTGATAGAGCCCCGATATTCGCCGTACTGCGCGCTCCTGTCCAACGATCAGCGAGCCAAGTCTACTCTCGAACTCCTGAGCGCGTGGGCTCTTCATATCCGGGTTGAGGGATACCCGATTGTGCGATTGTTCTCGTATGTCGTCCACTTTGCTTACTCCAAACTGCGACAGGAAGGAACAAGCCACAGAACGTGCGGCAAGGAGTGCCGTCGGCGACTACAGCCGAACCTTCCTGTTATGCAAACAACTTTTCCTTGGCTGGATAAAGCTTCGGAACGTTGGAGAAGTTTCTCAGCTAAAGTATAGCTCTGACCACGCGCCGCTTGCCACGCCCGTAACCCTTATTCGCAAACCGGGGCCAACTCTTAAGTGCCCTTTTATTCCAATGGCTGTTTGTTTGTCAAGCAAAGAATGTGTTCGCGCGAAATCGTTTGGGCCAAAAGATTGGTTGTGGCACACGGCGCCGCTTCAATATAATGATGCGCTCCCACGACTCGCCCGTCCGCCGGAGTAGAATATGTCCGTGTTTAACAACGCGAGAGCCTTGCTGCGTATGTCGAAACGTCGGCGAGGTGCGATACTCTTTCACGTCCTGACGACAGCTCTTCTGGCGGCCGCTATGGCTGGCTCTTTCGTGCCGTCCCTTCCGGGCCGCGCCGATTCCTCGATGAACGCAAAACGAAGCGCTCGATTGGCCGGCGGGGTCCTCAACTGCGGCTACGACCCGCAAGGCGCCACAGACGAATGGAGCAATCACGAGCTGAATGGCCTTGGACTCAGCAAAAGAGGTGACCGCGCCAAACTCGACATTCGCACAATTGCCGCCGGCATACCGGTCGTGGATACCGGCGATATCGCACTGGCTCAGGATGACGGCACAGCGGTGATTTCTCCAACCAGGTTCAACCTGAAGAATAGCTCGATCCTTTTCACGCCTGACGGCGATGGCTACCACATATCCAGCGCCGATGTTGGGTTCACCAGGGACTTCGGCACCAGGCTCGGATACTTTTTCGGGGTGGATAACAAACTTGGCGACGGGGACAACGGCTATCGCGACATCACTCTGCAAGGCGCGCAGTTCCCCTTCTTTGGAATTTCCTACGATACGATTTATGTCGGGACCAATGGGTACATCACTTTCACGCAAGGCGACACGACCGCCCGAATATCACCCACCACCCTCGCCATCGAGCTGCCGCGCATAGCGCCGCTGTGGGCGGATCTCGAGGTCGTCGACGCGGGCGATATATATTACAACCGTCTCGACGGGCGTCACGTCATCACCTGGGACGGAGCGGGGCAGCCCTCGTACAGCGGGGTCAGCACATTTCAAGCGGTGCTATTTGACGACGGGCGTATCGCCTTCGTCTACAGGAAGGTGAAGGCGCAGGCGGCGCTGATCGGCATTTCGCCGGGTGGTTCCGCAATAGAACCCAGACCGGTTGATTTCTCGAGCCCGCCCGCTGAAAAGGTCACCGGCCCGTTCTTCGAAGCCTTCGGCAAGCAGAAACGAATCGATCTGCCCGCGCTGTTGCAGGCCTTCTACCGCACCCATTCCGATAGCTTTGACACGGCGTTCGTGTGGACCGATTTCGATTACGACAACGGTTTAGGTATCGCCCATTCGTTTAACGTCAGGAACCACATAAGCGGAATCGGCTTGAGGACCTTCGATCGCGGCTCGGATTATGGAAGCCCGGCGCGGCTATCAACGATCATAACGATGGGCAACGCCGCCGACTGGCCTTCGGACCCGCGGTCGCACGCCGCAGGCTTGAATTCAGCCATAAGTATAGTGTGCCACGAACAGGGTCATCGCTGGCTGGCCTATGTTCGCTTCTACGCCGATCATGAGATTAAAGATGACTTGCTCGGACGCGAGAACGCCCACTGGAGTTTTCTTGTCGATACGCGGACGGATTCGCAAGGAGGCTTCTCGTCATTGATGGAAGGCAACGCGTGGCGTGACTTCGGCGCCGGCACGTTCACAACTGTTGAATCGGCGGTAAACTATTTCACCCCTCTTGATCAGTATCTTATGGGGTTGCGGTCGGCAGACGAGGTCGGAGAGATTCCCTATCTTGTCACCGACGCTCAACTGGCTGAGTTCTTGCGCGAAAAATCCCCCGCTTCAGGCTTCTCAATGAGCGCAGTACGCAAGACTACTTCGGTAGCTCAGATTGTAGAGCGCGAGGGGCCGCGCATCCCGCAAGCTGCAAACGCACAGAAGGAATTCCGCGTTGCTTTTATTCTCCTGACTGAGCAGGGCTCGGCGCCTTCCAGCGCCGCAATCGAAAAAATATCCCGGTATCGCGACTCGCTTGTCCGATATTTCTCCGTGGCTACGGGAGGGCGTGCTTCGATGGATGCCTTATTAAAGCAGTAAAGGTTCCGGCGCGTCTATCTTCTGCGCGGCAATCAAAACAAGGTCTGTACTACTGCAAAAAGCCCGCAGCCGTAATTCGCCGGCGCGGGCTTTTATCGTGCGGTCAACACCACAGAGTAGATCTATTATTCTGACGCCAGGAGACTCTTACTCGCTCCATTGCCCTTGGCGGAGCCTCGACCGATGACTTTGATCTTAACCCTTTGCCTGCCGAACTCCAGCGCTTCCCGGTGCGTGGGAACGTAGACGTCAACCAGACGTCCCTTTATGCGCCCGCCGGTATCCATCACCGTGTAAGTCCCCGTATATCGTCCAGCCCGCAAGTGTACCACCGTGCCAAGCGGTAACACGCTCGGGTCTGCGGCTATCATTCCAGGACGAGTATTGATTCCCGATGCGGTGCGGCCCTTCAAGCAATATGCCGTCGCATGAAAATCCACCAGCTCGTTGTCCGCATACGTAACGCTGGCGGTTCCAACGACTTTCTCCGCGTCGATCACGAGCTCTGCCGATGGTGCTTTGCTTGGTGCAACGGAATCGATTCCTCCGGCTGCACGCTTCGCGGTGACAGTGTCGTTGGCGTCAGGCAGATCTTTGAACGAACCCGGGATGTCGAGGGAACCGGCTTGAGAGGATCTCGCGGCGCTCGCCGTAGGATCGTCGGCTGCTAATGCCGCGTCGAGTGAGCCGCTGAGACAAAGAACGAGTGCAAAACCTGCGAGGGTAAACAAACCCGAGGAGAGGTATTTGGGGACCCTCCTGCAAGGGAACCAAGTCATTCGACCTCCTGAGTGCTTCGATATTGCCTTGCACCGAACGGAGCCACCGAGGCGTGGGGTCTCACCTCGCCCTACAACGAAACTTCCAAACTCAATGCGGCGCGTTTCATAAAGACGGCGAGTATAGCACGCCATATTGCGAGTCAAGCCCGTCGAAACGATGGTAAATCTCACGAATAGTGTGATCGCGCCGTTTACTTGGCGGGGAGCAAGGGCTTAAAGCGAATCTTGCAATTTTCTTGCGTTTCCCGCAATTTGTCTAAATGTTGATAAACGTAAACGGGATCAGCATCGACTATCGCGACCAGGGCGCAGGCGTTCCAGTGATCTTCATCCACGCGTTCCCCCTCAATCAGACCATGTGGGACGATCAGTTAGCTGTGCTGCACAATCGTTGTCGCATAATCACACTTGATTTGCGCGGCTTCGGTCAGTCGGACGCACCGCAAGGTCCGTATTTGATGGATCAGATGGCCGCCGATGTTCGCGTATTAATGTCGGCTCTGGGCATTGACCGGGCCGTGCTCGTGGGGCTTTCGATGGGCGGCTACGTCTCACTCGCATTCTCTCGAAACTATCCTGACTCGGTGCACGCATTGGTGCTGGCGGACACTCGGGCGAGTGCGGACACCCACGAGTCACGCATACGCCGGCTAAAGTCCGCCGAGAGGGCTGAGCGAGAAGGCGCGCGCGTCATTGCAGAAGACATGATCCCGCTATTGCTTGGCCGAACCACTCTCGAGAGCCGGCCCTCCGTGGTCGCGCGAGTACGCGCGATGATTGAATCTAACTCGCCTCTTGGAATCGCGGGCGCACAGCGTGCAATGGCTGAACGCCGCGATTCAACTTACATACTTCCCGGCATAGATTTCCCTGTGATGATCGTCGTGGGCTCCGAGGATACATTGACGCCGGTCACGGAAGCCGAGAGTTTGCGCAGTGGCATTCGAGGCGCGCGCCTGCGCGTAATCGAGGGCGCCGGTCATCTTTCGAACATGGAGCGGCCAGAGGAGTTCAATTCGGCGCTACTGGAGTTCATCGAGCTGCTGACATCTTGAGGGGGCTTCGCACTGGCCCCGCGCCAACGAGACTAGCCGCGGTTTGCGAGCGCGAAATCCTGTAGACATCATTATGAGGTTCGCGTAGAATCCGTCCGCATTATGGAGTTCCAGAAGGCATCTCGCTGACGTGGGGCCGCGGCAAAAAAGAACCTCGCCTACGCCTTCGCGGATTGAGTGAATCAACGCGGCGACCTCATCTCGGCACAATCCATTGGAGCGCAGCAAAGATCAAACCGGCAACAGCGCTGATCGGGTTGTTTCCGAAGCTGATCGAGACAGGAGGAACCGACAATGAAAAGAGCCCTCTCCACGTTGCTAACCTTACCCCTAGCCCTTGTCTTCGCCTGTGGGCCCGCCAAGAACGTCAACAGCAATGCGAACCTAAACGCGAACGCCAGTTCGAACACGAATCAAGGCGTCACTGCGGCGCTACAAAAGACCGACAAGACTGTTCAGATCTTCATAAGCGACGGAAGCACACCAGGCACCTACATTATCGAGCAGCCGTGCCCGGTTACCATTCACAAGGCAAAAAACCAAAAGATCGTTTGGTGCATTGTGTATGACGGACAGTTTACCCCTCCCACGAATGTGATAATTGATGAGTTCAGATCACCGCCTCCGCCAGCAGCTCCAACTGCAACGAACCCGTTCGGCGATGGCACCGACCCCGACAACATGTTCAACATTCCGTACACCAGCTTCGATTGCCAGGTAAAAACAAAGCCTGCCAAACCGAGCGCACCACTGGCGACTTTCAAGTACAGAATCAGGGCTTTCGTCACCGGCGACGAGAAGGGGAGTCTGGACCCGCAGGTAATAATTGATAACTAGTCTTCTCAATCTGAGAAGGGTTTGTTTCGGCTGGCAAGTAAGGATTGGTACTCGGCGCGAGCTCGGAGCGCCTCGAGGTCTGGATCGCACTCCGCTGAAGAAGAGCTGTAACCATGCGACAACGCGGTGGTTAAATGTTTGATTGCCATTTCCGGGTCTCCAGCTAAGGCATACACGACCGCGTGCTGATACATCAACGTGGTGTTGCGTGGCTCAAGTGTGATCGCCCGTTCGATTGTGGATAGGGCATCGCGATCGCGATCCAGCTTCGCCTGACAGATTGCGAGTCGGCCGAGTCTCTCCGCGTCATCGTGATTTACGTTGAGATGTTCCCTCAACAGCTGGCTAGCGCGCGTATACTGGGCTATTGCGTCCTTGTCTCTTCCGACCCGCAGATACGCATCGCCTAGGTTGCGTCGCAAGACATCTCCCCGTGGATCGAGCTCGACCGCCGACTCATAGGCTGTTATCGCGTCGTCATACTGGCCCAGGGAGAAGTAGTCGGTCCCAAGGTTGGCATATGACGAAGGGTTCGGGTAAATATCAATCGCCCGTCTATGCATCGCCACCGCTTCTTCGTATGAGCCCAAAAGGTTATAAATCCCGCCCAGCGTGTTATAGCCCAAATAGTTGTCGGGTTGAATAGTGATCACGCGACGAAACTGTTCGGCTGCGTCGTGATAACGGCCAAACGAGTAATAGCAGATCCCCAGCCTGTTGTGATTCTCCCAATAGCCCGGCCTGATGTGAATCGCCTTTTGAAAGCACTCGACCGCCCTCTCCAAATCGCCCTTTGCCTGCCAGCAGCGGCCAAGCCATTTGTGAGCATCATCACTCATTGGTTGCAGCCCGATTGCATGCGCAAGCTCATCTATTGCGCTGTCGATCTTGCCTGTACCGTGATAGATGATGCCGAGAGCGATGTGCACCTGAGCCTGGTTCGGATCCAGAACCAGCGCGTGATCGCTTGCGGATATCGCCCCGTTTACCCACGCGCTATCGTGCGTGATCTGATACTTTTGCCAATAAGCTTCGCCAAGTCCCGCATAGGCCAACGCAAAATTGCCGTCCAGCCTGAGAGCCTCTTGAAACATCTGGACCGCAAAGTCGATATTCTCCGTGATGTCTCGGCGCTCGAGGAACGCCCGGCCCCTGGAGTAGAACTCAAACGCGTCGAAGTTGGTAGTCGCCGGTCTCGCGATTTCGTCACGGACCTCACCCGAAATGCTCAGCTTCAAAGCCGCCGCGACGCTCTCGCAAACTGCATCTTGGATGCTGAACAGATCCGCAGCGTCTCCGCGGTACTGGGAGCCCCAGATCACGTGCCCGGTTTCCGCGTCTGTAAGCCTCGCCATCACGCCGATCACCTCCCCGGACCGAATCACTTCACCCTCGAGCAGGATCGTCGCGCCCAACTCTCGCGCCAGCTCTCTCGCGCCGCGGCCTACCTCGTCCACACGGCCCGCGCCCGCCGACTTCGACAGCACCGATATCCCTTTGATCTTCGCCAGGTCGGTGGTTATCGCGTGGGCCAGGCCGATACCGATGTAAGAGCTGCTCTCATCTGATCCCACAGTCTGGAGCGGCAGGACGAGAATGGTCGGGGGCACGGCGGCTTTCGACGATGACCGCAACGCCGCAGCGAGGCTGGCGGACCTGTGGCTGCTCACCGGCCGCGGTAGCTCCACCGTGGTCTGGCGGTCACTGTCCGCTCTCGGCAGAGTCGGAGTCTCGTCCTTGAGAGATTCGATCGCGCTCTTCACTTCGACAAACGACCGGTGCCGGTCGTCGCGGCGTTTTTCGAGCAGCCTGGCCACTATACCCTTAATTGCACGCGGCAGCCCCGCCGGAACTGTGCCGATCTCGAACGCAGGATCTTTTAGGATGGACGCTGCCACTTCGAACGAGTTCGAGCCCTTGAATGGCAGGTCACCGGTTACTATCTCGTACAGCACTATGCCGAAAGAAAAGATGTCCGTGCGCTCATCCAGATGCTCTCCTCGAAGTTGCTCCGGCGACATGTAAGACA
>DATLWF010000526.1:0-17439 GCA_035576605.1 Blastocatellia bacterium
GGTGATCAGTTCCCCATTTCACACAATTGATCAACTAATTCAGATCAAAATGCATCCACGTCAAAAACCGCTTGAGCGAATGCCTGCGGTGCTTCTTGCGGCAGGTTGTGCCCAACGCCGCCTTTGATCAAGCGGTGTTCATACTTGCCCGAAAACTTTTTCGCGTAAGCAGCCGGTTCAGGGTGAGGCGCCCCATTCGCGTCACCTTCAAGTGTGATTGTGGGCACGTTGATTACCGGACCTTCCGCCAGGCGCCTTTCAAACTGGTCGTACTTTGTCTCGCCTTCGGCCAGACCGAGGCGCCAGCGATAGTTATGAATAACGATAGCGACATGATCGGGATTGTCGAACGCAGCCGCAGTGCGTTCGAAGGTCGCATCATCGAAATTCCATTTGGGCGAAGCCAGCCGCCAAATAAGCTTGTTGAAATCGCTCCGATACTTTTCGTAACCTGCACGCCCGCGCTCGGTGGCAAAATAAAATTGGTACCACCACGTGAATTCGGCCTGGGGCGGCAAGGGTAACTTGTTTGCTTCCTGACTGCTGATCAAGTAACCACTCACAGAGATCATCGCCTTACATCGTTCAGGCCACAGCGCAGCGATAATGTTGGCGCTGCGCGCTCCCAAATCGAAAGCACCTATGACTGCCTTATCGATCCTAAGCGCATCCATCAGCGCCAGCGCATCGGCTGCCAGCGCCGAAGGCTGTGAGTTACGAACTGTATTGCTCGAGAGAAAACGGGTGGTGCCAAAGCCACGCATATACGGAACGATCACTCGATAGCCTTTCGCCGCCAACAGCGGAGCTACGTCAACAAAGCTGTAGATGTCGTAAGGCCAGCCATGCAGCAGAATAACTGGACTACCGTTAGCCGGGCCGGCTTCCGCATACCCGGTGTTCAGAAGACCGGCTTCAATTTGCTTGAGAGGGCCAAACGATGTTTGTGGCGCCGAATTGCTGGTGGTGCTCTCCTCTTTTGATTCTGCGGCAGAGGAGAACATTCCAAGTTGTGCAGCAGCAATAGTCATCGCGGCAGTTCCCATGAACCGACGGCGATCGTATTTGAAGTCTTCGTTCATCATGATTTCTCCATTCAAGACGAAGAATGATCATTTTGCCGACCAACATGGCCGCGCCGGAGGTGCGTGATGTTTGTGGAACCTCGTCTCACTAGAAACATGGCGACGGCTATGCCACACCCGGCGCTCGGGCGAGCATCTCCCGTATCTTCTCCGCAAACTTAGCCGGGGTATGACCCAGGGCAACTCCTGCAGTTGCCGCAGGTGGTTAATTAGATAAGCCGTCATGACTCGCTCCAATCCCTTACTGGGCCACTAATGGTTTGAGCCTGACTATCGCAACGATTTGAAACTCGCGCGCATTTCGCCGACGAACAGATCTGTCTGCTCCCAAGCCGCGAAGTGCGTGCCTTTGGGGAACGCGTTGTAGTGGATGAGCCTCACATACGCTTTCTCTGCCCAGCTCTTCGGCGCTTGATAAATTTCTTCCGCAAACGCGCTCACCGCGACTGGAAGCTTGACGCCTCTCGCGTCAAAGAAGCCGCCTGGCGGCAAATTATGCCGCGTGTCCCAGTAGAGACGTGCCGATGAGATCGCGGTGTTCGTCAGCCAATAGAGCGTGATGTTGTCGAGGACGTCGTCACGGCTCAGCCCTTCCGGCTTGCCGTCGAATACGCGGGCGATCATCTGATAGCTGCGAATATCGTGATCGAGTATCCAGCTCGCCAGACCAATCGGAGAATCGACGATTCCGTACAACGTCTGGGGCCGGTTGTTCATCTCGAGGGCGTAGCCCAACCCGTTCTTGTAGAAGTCATCGATTTGATCCCACGCGTGTTTTTCATCAGGCGAGAGGCCGGCGGGCGGAGGGCCCCCCATCGCAAGGGCCTTCGACACATCTGGGGGAACGGTGGCTGCCATGTTGGTGTGGATGCCGAGCAATCCCAGGGGTTGTTGCAGGGCCATCACCTCCGAAACGGCGTTGCCCCAGTCCCCACCCTGCGCCACGTACCTGGTATAGCCAAGGCGTTGCATCAGCGTCGCCCACGCTTTCGCAATGCTAACGGGGTTCCATCCCGGCTTCGTCGGCTTGCCTGAGAACCCGTAGCCAGGCAGCGACGGAATCACGAGATGGAAGGCGTCCGCCGCTGTCCCGCCGTGCGCGGTCGGGTTAGTCAGCGGCTCGATGATCTTCATCTGCTCGATGATCGAGCCGGGCCAGCCATGCGTGACGATCATCGGTAGCGCATTTTCATGCTTAGAGCGGACGTGAATGAAATGAATGTCGAGGCCGTCGATCTCGGTCATGAAGTTCGGCACGGCGTTGATCTTTGCCTCACACTTGCGCCAATCGTAGTCAGTCCCCCAATAGCGCGCGAGTTTCTGCATCGTCGCGAGTTGGACGCCTTGGGACGCATCGGTTACCAATTCTCGCTCGGGCCACTTGGTCGCGTTGATGCGCCTGCGCAAATCGGTAAGTTCCGCTTGCGGGACATTCACCTTGAACGGACGAATCGCAGTCTTATCTGTTGCCTCGCTGGCAGGCTTAGTGGCACTGGATTTCGATTCCGAATCTTTGAATCCCTCGGCGATCGTCCCTGGGCTAAACGCGACTGCGAGCCCCAACATCGAGCCGGCTTTGAGAAAGCGACGGCGCGATCTGTCTTCTGCTGGTTCCATGGTTCCCTCCTTCGGACGAGTCTTCGTCATCCTGGCTTGCGCGGTCGGCGTCATTACCTTTTGTCCAGCGATCATCGGCATCAAGGTGCGTAACGAGTGAAGATAAAGTCACGCTCTTTAATAGCCTGGTGGCACGGGAAGCAGGTCTTCATCGCTGCCTCGTCTGTGGGTTTACCGTCCTTACCAAATGACGAGTATCCCCAGCCGCCCGTCGCGGCGTACTTTTTGGAGTCCTTGACCATAAATTGAAGGTAAGCGTCCGTGGGTGAGCCAGCGACAAAAGACTGCTCACGGCCGAAAGTTTTGTTGTTTTCCTCGGACGCGACGTAGCTCCAGGCGATTCGGCCAACGATGGCGCCTTCAGGAAACGGAAGCTTGCCCTCCCGGTATGCCTTGATCGCGATGTCGTTTCCCAGAACGGCGCGAATGTCGTTCAGCTCGCCCGCTTCGTGCGCCACTGAGACCACCCTCCAATCGCGATACCCGGGAGGAATTTTGGTTACGAAGATCGGGGAGCCTTTGTCATCGGCTGCAGCCGGGGACCAGCCGCGAATGTCGCTCACGCTACCGACGGAGGTATATCCCGCGAGCAGGCCACAAGTAGCGATGAACACCAGATACTTGAGCGTTTTGTGCATGAGGGATTCTCCTTTCAATGCGTTCGTTGATTTGATCAAGCCGGTGTATTAACGGCGGTGACGGCATAGCGCTTTGCCGGAGAACTGAGCGACAACTTTGGTATCAGGTTCTGGCGCGCCGCCTCGTAGGCTTCCCACTCGGCGATATCCGGCAGCGAGGGGATCGTTACGGTTTCACCGCGGTCGAGTCCCACTAGTGCCGCATCAACCATATCCTCGACCGGCATCACGATCTCTTTGGGGAGACTCTCCAGAGACGACCCAGCCTTTTCCCAGATGTCTGTAGCCGTCGCTCCGGGCAGGACCACCTGGATTCGCACGTTCTTGTCGGCGAGCTCGTGGTGCAACGACTGACTAAAGGCCAGCACAAAGGCCTTGCTGGCTCCGTAGACGCCGTTCACAAGTTCAGGTGCAATGCCGGTCACTGAGGAGATATTGATGATTGAGCCGCCGCCGCGCGCGACGAATCCAGGCGCTGCCGCGTAACTCAGCCTCATGAGCGCCCGAATGTTGAGAGCGATTATTTCGTCCATCTTGTTCACGTCGGCGTCGAGAAGCGGAGCCGTCGAGGCAACGCCTGCATTGTTAACGAGCAGCTTGATGCGGGCGTCATTGTGTAACACCCGTTCGACCCTGGCGAGATCCGTGTCGTTGCTAAGATCGGCGACGATCACTTCGACCGAACGGCCGGTGCCATCGATGAGTCGTGTCGCCAGAGCTTCGAGGCGTTCTTGATTGCGCGCGATGAGGATCAGGTCATGACCGCGCCTTGCCAGACGATCCGCGTAGATCGCGCCGATGCCTGAAGACGCGCCCGTTATCAGTGCTGTGCCTTTGGAATTTGGATTCACGTTTGTCTCCTATGATGAGGTTTTCTGTCGTCACCCCTGCGTTGTTGCCAGACTTGAATCCCTTCGAAATAGCTCAACTGCTTTTTGAATTACATCAAGTGGGCTCACGACTCCTATCACACTGCCACCACCATACGAACTGACCACCGGCAGCGTTTCAATCTCTTCGCGCAGCATCATCACGGCTGCATCGATAATGTTTTGATCGGCTGCGATCACCGGTGGGTCTTGGCGCATGAAGTCACTGACCGGTTTTCCAAGCGATGGCAGTTCACGCAAAGCGCCAAACAGCTCAGCCCTCCCGCAGTAGCCTTGCAATCGCCCGCTCTCATCAACTACCGCGTAGCTCGGACGGCCGCCATCGAAGCGCCCAATTGCCTCCGCAAGCGTACTATTCGTCAAAAGCGTCTCGGCAGGACTCGTCATGACCTCAGAGATCTTAATCGATGCAAGAATCGGATTGTCTTTCACCAGGGCCATTAAGCCCTCGTACCCTTTCAGGGCCGCCGAAGTACTTTGCAAGCTTTTACGCACCGTCGCATCAGACTGCGCCAAGCGCTCGAAATCGTCGCGGCGGAGCGTGATCAAATCGAGTGCGGTCTCGGCTTTGACCGTAACTCGATGCGGGCCTTGCCCATTCGGGCCGAGCGCCTCCTGGCCGAAGTGCTCGCCCGGCTTGAGGACGGCTATCGGATTTGAAGGTTCATCCATGTACACCCCGGCAGTCCCGGATTGAATGACAAAGAGGCTTTCGGCCGGGTCGCCTTTGCGAAATATGAACTCGCCCGGCGCATAGTGAGCCAGTCCGACGCTGCCGGTGCGCGACAGCGGTAACTGGACGATGTTCGGAGGAAACAGCGCCTTCCATGTCCAGTCAACTACTACCTCAAGCTTGCGCGCAAAACTGGGGAGTTTGCTCAAGTAGATGCCTCGCCACAAAACCCAGGCGAAGAACCCTGAAATGTGTATTCCAAGAATCTCTGCGACAGCGTTGCGATTGCCTAGCGAAGCGAGCATGCCCAGCAGTTTGAAAGAGAATGGTTTGGTAGGTTGACCCCTAAATGTCCGCACCAGATTTGCGGCAAGTTGCTTGGCTTGCCGCATGGCGAATTGTGCGGTGGGCGGGCTGGGCTTTTGATCGAAAGCGTTGGGAATAATCGCGCAGTCGCCTAACGCCCAGACGTTGTCTGTACCGTTCACACTCATGTCAGGGTTCGTGACGACGCGGCCGCGCTCGAGCGGCAGGCTCAGCTTCTCGATCAGCGGATTGGGTGCAGTCCCGACGGTTGAGACGACGGTCGCGGCCTCGATCAATTCGCCGGATGTTAGCCGCACGCCTGCTGCAGTGATTTCCTGCGCGCTTGAATTGAGCCGCACCTCAACACCGGCCTTGCGCAGCTTACCGCAAGCAAACGACGAGAGCGACGGGGCATTCAACTCCGGGATCAGGTGATCACCACGCTGCAACAGGATGATGCGCCCTGGCTCGTCTTGGAGCGTGGGGTAAAAGCGCCGCGTTTTCTCCGCGACTTCGGCGATCTCCCCGACCACTTCAACGCCGCTAAAGCCGCCTCCTATTATCACGACGGTGAGCAATCGCCTTCGCCGCAAAGGATCAGGTTCGATCGCTGCCTCCTCTGCTCGCATTATCAAATCGTTGCCAAGATAGATCGCATCGCCGAGCGTCTTGAGCGGGTAAGCGTAAGCCGCCAGCCCCGGCACCATGTTCATGTTCACCACCGAGCCGCAAGCCAGCACCAGGTGGTCATATGTAAGCGACGCGCTTTCGCCGCCAGCGCCGACATAGCTGACGAGATTGCTTTGCAAGTCGATGTCCGTAACCTTTGCCGTCAACCAGGTCGCTCGCCGAACCATCTGTCGGCCGACGACGACTACGTGATCAGGCGAGATCGACCGCCCAACCGCCTCGGCCAGCATCGGCGTGAAGACGAAATGATTCTCGCTGCTGATAAGAACGATCTCGATGTCGGAAGAGAGTTTCCGCTCGAGGTGCTGCGCGACCGTTACGCCGCCAAACCCACCACCGATGATGATCACCCGTCGTTTACTCATTGGTTCGACCTCCTCGTTAACCAGTGTTCTGGCGACTCCTGGTCCTTCGCTCGTTTGGAGCCGTTATCCACCCGGAGGTTTTGGCGATGACGAGTCGAAGAGAATCTCCATGCGCTTCAGCAGGGCAATCAGCACAATCATCCCCACACATGCCCAGGCGATGAGCATGAAGCCGTCCATGTAGGCGAGCGTGTAGGCCTGTTGCCTTATTTGCCCGCCGAGCAGCGCTGCGGCGCGATGTTGCGCCTCATCGATCCCAGAAGAGTTTCCTGTCACCCCGCCGGTTAGCATCTTAAGGCGCTCGTCGGTCAGCCAATCGCCCGCTTCCACGTGCAGCCCAATTAAGTTGGAGTGAAACTGCTCGCGCACCGAAATGAATCTCTGCATGAAGGCGCTTCCCACCTCGCCCCCGAACAACCGGACACCGTGAAAGAAAGCCGCAAAAGTGAGAATGTCACCCGGTCTGAAGACCGCTCCCGAATTGAATGATTGCTGGATGATCGACCCGACCAGAGCAACGAGTGTCACGGATAGGCCTCCGCAAATGACCAGCTGTGAAGTCCAGAAATTATCTCCCGCCCAGGCGCTGGTGAGCTGCGCGTTCATTAGACAGGCAACGGCGATGATCGCAAACCCGAGCGCAAAGACTAACCTGCTGTCAAATCGCCGCATGAGCCTCGCAGCAATGATACCTACGATGACTTGCGGCACGCCGATCCAGAGCAGGACGCGACCGGTCTCAAGCGGGCGATAGCCCTGTATAGCGCCGAGATAAGCGGGAATCAGCAAGGCAATGGCGAGCAGCACAAAACGAAACGAGAATAAGGCAGCCCCGAGGATGAGAGTATTTCGGTTCTTCAGGAAGGGAAGATTCACCAGCGGGTTGGGTGACATCCAACGGCGAATGACCGCGGCGAGGATCAAGAACGCTCCCGTCACGAGCATCGCGACGATCACACCCGACTCCAGCCAGTTTAAGCGCTCTCCCTGGTCGAGCGCTCCAAAAATCAGGCTGAGGCCGAGACTGCCGTACAAAAACCCTGTCCAGCTTATGTTGGGCTTCGGACCCGTGCGCGGCGGTGGGTGCGGGATCGCACGATAGATGCATAGCAGCATCAGCGCGGTCAGCGGCGCAATGATCCAGAAGATCCAGCGCCACGAGAGATGCTCGGTGAACCAGGCTTCCAGCGGCACGGCGCCCGTGATTACCGCCAGGAGATCCATCGAATAGACGCCGAGGGCGTAGATCGTATAGCGCATCGGCAGAGCCCGCAGGGCGTACGTCAAGGTCAGTGGGTAAAAGGCGCCCGAGCCTATCCCGGCAATAGCTTGTAACGTGATCATCACTGTGGCGTTCGGTGAGAATGGCAGCACGATCAAGACCACTGCGAAAACAGGCGCAGTCCACAACAGCACCCGCCTGACTCCCAGCAGACCACCGAGGTAGACCGAGAACGGGCCCATGAACATCAGCGCCATGTTGTAAGCGGTCGGAATCCATGATGCCTCGTCTACCCCAAGGCCGAGCGCACCGCGCAGGTCAGGCAGCCCGACCGTCAGCAGCCGCCCATACAGCGTCGCAATGCCAAGGCCGAGAAAGACGCCCAGCGTGCCCACGTAAGCGTTCGGCTTGACCGCGAGCTTCAAGCGAAACGGCCGTAATGCCGGAACGGTTGAAAGGGTTCCAGGATCAACCGCGCTTGTTGCAGTAGCGCTCACTGCTCTCTCCTCGCGGCGGACTCGTCGCTTTTCTTACCCGAGGCGTTAATCTCGACAATAACTGACATGCCCGATCTCAGCCGGTCAGCCGCGCCCTGATCGTGATCAATGGTGATCTTGACGGGGATGCGCTGCACGATCTTGGTGAAGTTGCCCGACGCGTTGTCGGGCGGAAGCAGGGCGAATTGCGATCCGCTCGCTGGAGAGATCTCTTCCACACGGCCTTTCAGCTTGAGGCCAGGAAACGTATCAACCGTGATTACCGCCGAATCGCCCTTGCTGACATTAGTAAGCTGAGTCTCCTTGTAGTTGGCCTGCACCCACACGTCATTTTCGACTAACGAGATCACCTGCGTACCCGGGTTGACGAGTTGCCCGACGCGAACTTTGCGTTCGCCGACAACGCCATCGCTGGGCGCGACGATGCGCGTGTAGTCCAGGTTCGTGGTAGCGATCTTGACCGCCGCTTCCTTCGCCATCAAGTCGGCCCTAAGTTGTAGCTCCTGCGCGTCGAGCACGCCTCTCTGTCTTCGCTGCGCCTCCAATTCCGATTGGCGACTGGCAAGTCCGGCTCGTGCCTGTTGCGCCTGCGCCTGACGGAGGGCAACCTGCGCCTGCGCCTTTGAAAGATCGGCTTTGCGGCTATCGAGCATTGCGGCGAATCGCTGTTCATCCGCTGTGACCTGTTCAAGCTTCTGTCTGGTTGCTGATGCCGATTCGACCAGCGCCTCCTGGCGTTTTCTTTCCAACTGCGTGCGCACTACATCAGCTTTCGCAGCTTCCACACTTGCCTGAGTGTTGGTGATATCCGCCCTGGTGGCCTCGATGTTTGCTTCCGCCTGCGCGATATCGGCCTTAGCGGCTTCGACACCGGCTTGCGCCTGTGCAATTCTGGACTCCTGCAGCGCTTTCTGCTTGATGTTGTTCTCCAGCGCGGCGTGCGCGGCCTGCACGGCTGCTTCGGACTGCTCGACCTGCGCGCGGTAATCGTCGTCCTTGATCTGGACCAGCAAGTCTCCCGCTTTCACGGTTTGGTAATCTTCAACCGCAACTTTCATTACGGTGCCCGAAACTCGTGTGCTCAGTGGCGTGATGTCGGCTCGCAGATACGCATCATCGGTTTTCTGGCTGCCACGACGGCCCGCCCATGCATTCCAGTTTGTGACAATGAGAAAAAGAATCGCGGCTGCAATCAACAGAATCAAAACCGGTGCGAACCTGCGCAAGCTTGCACGTGGCTTCTTGACCTGTTCTGCGTGCGGATCAGCGGCGACAGCGGGAGCTTTCTCAATTTCCTTAGGACGTTGAACAGAAGTCACGGCCGCATGTTTCTCACTCTCTTTTGGGCGTTGATCAGAATCTCCGGCTACAGCTTGTTTTGCTTCGCCGGAGCGGTGATCCGGGATCGCGCCTGGTGATTTGGCCTCTTCCGTCGTGCCTGGCTTAGACATTCTCCTCACTCCTTTGCAAGCATCACTTCTCTTCGCCTAGCGCTTTTTCAAACTGAGCCTTTGCCGTCCAGTAACCGAGCAATGCCTGCTGGTACTGACGATTCGCTTCGGCGAGCGAGGCTTGTGATTGCAAGACTTCGGACAAGAGGGCTGCCGTCAGCTTGTATTTGTTGGTGTTGACGCGTAGCCCTTCGCGCGCCGTTTCCTGACCGAGCTGTGCGACGACAAGCGCCTGGCGAGTTTGTTGAAGCTTGCGAAACTTGTCACCTACATCGATCAACACGCGGCTTTCGGCTTCGTGCAGGCCATTCGTTACCTGCTCAATGACCTTGTCTTTTTCTGCAAGCTGATTCTTCTTTCTTCCCCAATCAAAGACCTCCCATTTTACGACAATGCCGAGACTGGCAAAGTTCTTTGGGACGATGTCTTCGAAATTACGCAGCCCCAGATATGTGAAGCCGACGCTGACATCGGGGATGTATTCGGACTTCTTGATGCGGCGATCGACTTCAGCTTGCTTGACCTTTAGCCTGCTTGCTCGAATTTCAGGTCGCTGGTCGAGCGCGCGATTGCGGGCCGAACTGAGATCAAGACCGAAGTCCGCCGCGTCCGAGACGGCGCTCACACTGAAATCCGTCCGCACATCCCGACCCAGCAGGTTGTTGAGCTGTTCTTTTTGCGTCGCCAGTTGATTGGTCAGATTGAGCGCTTCGTATTCGGTCTTCGCCAGTCGCGTTTTGACTTCGAGGCTGTCGGACTTTAAAGCGACCTGTTGGGCGACGTAATCGCCGGTCACGCGATCCAACTCACGGTAGAGCCTGATGGATTCCTGCAAGCTATCGAGCGCGCTCTGCGTTTGCAGAATTCCATAATAGGCTCGCTTCACCTCATCAATTGTCGTCTGTTGGCGCTGCCGCAGTTCCTCACGTTCGACATCACGAGCTAAACCAACTTCCTTAAGATTGAGTCCGATTCGGTATTGTTGCGACAGCGGCTGCAGAACCTGACCGGCGAAGATTGTCGTCGGCCTGCGGGGTGCACTGATTGTGAAGAAGGGGCCGACTCCTGGAATGATATTGGATAAGGGATTGTTGATGCTGGTCTCTTGCGTCACCAGTTGCTCGGATAGGAGCGTGTACAGATGCACGGAAGGCAAGCGAAAGGTTCGTGCTGCCGCCAGATTATCTTCAACTTTTCCGACATCAAGCCCTGCGTTCTTCACCAGATGGTTGTCGTGCAAGGCTAGCGCGATGGCTTGTCCGAGCGTCAACACATCCCCGGAACCCGAAGCTGCTTGCTGGCCCAAGGCCGTCAGGGGAGTCAACAACAAGATCGATACAACAAGATGGATGGCTCTTGTAAGTTTCACTGACGCTCACCGAAAGATTCTTTCTTTCACTTCCTCAAAAATCGCGGGGAGATTTTTTGTTCAGCCGTTTAGCGCGTGTCGGACCTTCTGAAGCAACACTTCATCATCGAAGGGCTTGGACAGAAATTCTACTGCGCCTGCTTTCATAGCCTTCATTTTCATCTTTGCGTCACCGTGCGCCGTGATGAAGATGATTGGAATGCGAGATCCCGCAGCCTTTAGCTTTGCTTGCAGTTCGAGGCCTGACATCCCCGGCATACGAATGTCCGCGACCAGGCAACCGGTCTGGTTCCGCTCGTCCGGTTCAAGGAATTCTTCCGCTGATCCGAAGCACCGCGCCTCAAGCCCGGCGGATTCCATCAGATCCTTGAGCGCACTCTGAACTGATCGATCATCATCGACGATAGCAACTAACTGTGAGCTACTCTTGTTGGTCACGGATGCGAGTTTACTTGGCGCGGCGAGCGGAAACAATTACACGTTGGTTGGAAAGAGTAGTACTTTGGTTACATGGCATCCGACCGCGAGTGGGTCGTTAATGAAACGTTGGGACTAGATCGGTTTTCAATTGCGTGTACGGTGAGGCATTGCAGACAGTCAAACTATGGCCTTACGTTCCGATCAAAATTGGCCTTCACTGGATGATCTCGTGGCAAGGGGGTCTCGTCCGCTCATTCGGAGAAGTCCAGCAAGACCTTTTGCTGTCCTGCCTCACCATCAGCCAGGCGTACTGCCTCTTGGAAGTCCTTAAATGAGTACCGCACAATCGCTGGCGCCGTAAGTGCTCCGTTCGACAACATGGTGAGGAGATCGCTCATCGCTGCCCGGACTTCGGCGAGCGGCTGGGAACTCACCCAGCGCGGAAGCCACCACCCCCGAACCGTCGCTGTCGAATAAATCAAACGCGGCGCCAAGAGGGGCATGGTGAATTTCGCGGGGTCCGTCTGGCGATGACTGGAAAGGGCTCCATACACAAGCATGGTTCCAGCGGGAGCGAGATTGCGGGCAATCTCAGCGCCAAGTTCCCCCGCAACGCAGTCAATCGCTCGTTCAACGCCCTTGCCCCCGGTCAATTCCTGCAGGCGTGCCCTGAGATCCTCGTCGGCTGTGCAGATTACCTCATTGCCTCCGAGGTTGCGTATGATTGTTTCCTGCTCGCGCCGCCGGATAACGCTGATTGTCTTGAATCGATACTGCTGCGCCAATTGAAGCACCAACCTCCCGACGCTGGATGCGGCCGCCGTCTGTAGGAGCCAGTCGCCCTCCTTGAGATTGTGCCCTGATCTCGTCAATGCCGATGCAGTCAAAGGATTGATATAGGAAGTGGCGGCAGCCTGATCGTCCAGGCCGACTGGAACGGGCACGAGTTTGTCCACTGGGCACACGATCTGTTCGCGCCAGGTCTGCCACGTGTCAACGAAAATTACGCGAGTTCCAACAGTCGGTCGTTGCACGCCCGGACCTACAGCCTCCACAAGCCCCACGCCTTCAATGCCTGGGCTGGCTGGCAATTCCGGCTGATAGCCATAGCGCCCGCGCACCATGTGCAGATCCGACGCGTTGATCGGGCTCAGGAGCACTCGGACTAGCGCTTCGCCAGGAGCCAGAGGGGGAGTAGGGATCTCTGCCAGTTTCAACACGCTGTTCGGTTCACCGGTCTCGCGAAAGATCAATGCTTTCATCCATACCTCCTGGGTCTTTAAGGCGACGGCTGATTTAGGGCGGGTTGTCGTCGGCGCGAAGGATGTAGTTTACTAGCTCGATTTCAACGTATCCGCCATTCTGACTAAAGCAGCCAGCGAGTCCGCCTGCATTTTTTGCATGACATGGCCGCGATGAATCTTCACCGTGTGTTCGCCGGTCCCGAGCCGCCCGGCGATTTGTTTATTGAGCAGGCCAGAGACGACCAGCTCCATCACCTCACGTTCGCGAGGGGTGAGCGTCTCATAGCGTTGGCGCAACTCCGCAATCTCCCGCCGCCCTTCGCGCAATTTTCTGTCCCGGTCGAGCGCCTGCTGAATCGCATCCAGCAGCTCCTGAGTCCTAAAAGGCTTCATCAGGAATTCAACCGCACCCGACTTCATGGCTTGAACTGACATCGGGACATCACCGTGCCCGGTGATGAAGATAATCGGAAGGCTTACTCCCGCTTCCGTGAGCGCGCGTTGAAAATCCAAACCGCTCATCCCGGGAAGTCTGACGTCGAGAACCAGGCAACCCGGGCAGCCGGCTCGTTCGCTATCGAGAAACTCCTGCGGCGTAGCGAACGCCTCAGACCGCAACGCGACCGACGACAAAAGATCCTGGATCGATCGGCGCACATTCGCGTCGTCGTCGACGATGAATACGACTGGTGCGCCCTCTGTGATCACTTAAGCCTCAGATTCAGTTGGTAAAGTGAAGTAGAAAGTTGCGCCACGTGCCGGGTTTACGGTCGCCCAAAGTCGGCCGCCGTGCGAATCGATGATCGTGCGGCTTATCGCCAGACCCATACCCGTCCCCCCGGCCTTTGTCGTGAAGAAAGGGTTAAAAATCTCTTCAATCTTGTCTGCGGATACTCCTACTCCTGTGTCACTCACCGACACCATCACGTCTCGGCCCTCGCGTCGGGTGCTTATTTTGAGCTCGCCTCCCCCCTCGCTCATCGCCTCCCTCCCGTTCTGCATCAAGTTCATCAACACCTGTTGCAACAGGACGCGGTCGGCGCTGACCGAGGGTAGATCCGCTGCCAGCTGCGTACGCATAACCACCGAGTGGCGGTCGGCCTCGCTGCGCAGTAACAACAGCATCTCGCCAATGACGTCGTTGACCGAGACCATCTCTCGATCCGGCGAAACGTCTTTCTTGTAGAAGGACTTCAAGTGGGCGATGATCTCAGCGGCCCGCTTTCCGTCCTGCTCGATCCGCATTGCCGCCTCGCGTGCCCTTTGCACCTCCGGTTGATCTCGGTTCAGCCAGCGCAGACAAGCGCCGGCGCTGGTGATTGCGGCTGAAATTGGCTGGTTGATCTCGTGTGCGATCGAGGTGGTCAACGCACTAAGGGTCGTGACACGCGCCATATGGGCGAGTTCGGAGCGGGCTCTGTTCAGGGCTTCCTCGGCGACCTTACTTTCAGTCAGGTCCTGAATCGCGCCGATGAACACGGGGCGACCTGCTACCGTCTCGATTACGCGGGCAACGGCATGGACATGCTTCACGTTCCCAGCCGGGGTAATGATGCGGTAGGTGAGTTCGAGATCCCGATCGAACCCGTCGACGGCGTGCCTGAACGCGGTTTCGTATATTGGCAGGTCCTCGGGGTGGAAGACCGTCCGAATCGCTTCATGCGTAATTCTGGTCGCCGGATCGAGCTCGAAGATTCGGTAGAGCTCCTCGGACCAGTTGTGCTCGTCCGCCAGCAAATCCGTGATGAAGCTGCCCGTTTTGCTCAGCCTCTGGGCTTCGGCGAGACGAACATAGGCTTGCTCGACCTGCGCCTCCGCCCGTTTTCGGTCCTCGATGTCGAAACTGGTTCCATACCACCTCACGATCTCGCCAGATTCATCGCGGAACGGCGCAGCGCGAATAAGAAACCAGCGATAAACGCCATCATGACGGCGAAGGCGCGCCTCGATCTCGTCTGGTTCTCCCGAAACCAACATTTTCGTCCATTTTTCCATTAAAGGCGGCAGATCCTCCGGATGGAACGCGACCTGCCAGCCCCAGCCCTGCGACTCTTCCGGGGAGAGACCGGTGTACTCACGCCAACCTTTGTTAAGAAACTCGTTCGGACCATCCGGAAAATTACACCACACTAGCGCAGGGATTGCGTCGATGACCTGCCGAGATTTGGACTCCGACTTCTGGATTTGCGCCTCCGCTCGCTTTCGGTCCTCGATATCGAACGCGGTCGCATACCATCGATCGATCCTCCCCTGATCATCGAGCAGAGGATTGTAGCGGACCAGGAACCAGCGATATTTGCCGTCCTTACCCAGCGCGCGTTGCTCATATTCGAACTGTCGGGGGCGTTTGAGGGCCTCCTTGCGCTCCTCCCGCACCCTTTCCGAATCGTCCGCGTGGTAAAACCGAGAGCGAAAGTCCTCGTTCTGCACGTCCTGCAGGGTGATACCGTGGTAATCCAGCACTGCTTGATTCACCGACAGTATGGTGCCATCGGGTCGCGACACTTGTATGAAGGTAGGGATGGTGTTTATTGTCAGGCCCAAATTGCGCTCGCTCGACTGCAGAGCCTCTTCAGCTTTTTTGAGATCGTCAATGTCAGTAAGGAGCAGATACCAAGCCGTTATCGTACCTTCCGCATTTCGCACCGGGAGGCCGCGAACCTGAAACCACCGGTATACGCCGTCGGCACGACGGCAACGGTGCTCAACCTCGTAGATCTGTCCAGCTTCGATCGACTTTTTGCGCGCTTCGATCACGCGAGGAAGGTCAACAGGGTGAACAGCATCGATGAGAGCCCAGTCCTTCAACTCTTCTTTTGTTTTGCCGAAATACTCCAGAGTCTGCCGATTGAGAAACTCCACCTCGCCCATTGCACCCGTCGTAGCCACGAGCCCGGGAATGTTATCGACGATCTGCCGCCATGATAGTTCGCTCGCCCGCAGGACATCCTCTCCGCGCTTCCGATCTTCGATATCAATATTGGTTCCGTACCATTTGACGATTCTCCCCGATTTGTCTCGCAACGGGTTCGCCCGAAACAAAAACCAGCGATATGAGCCGTCAAAACGACAAAGGCGTCCTTCAATCTCTCCTGGTTCCCCGCTAATCATGATTGAGCGCCAGTAATCTGTGAGCCGATGCAAGTCGTCAGGGTGAATCGCTGCAGTCCAACCCCAATCCCGCGCCCGTTCCGCAGAGAACCCGGTGTAATCGAGCCAACGTTGATTGAAGAAGTCTACAGACCCGTCCGGGTAAGCAGACCATACGAAGGTGGGCATCGTGTTGATAATCAGGCTCAAATTGCGCTCGTTTGACTGCAGGGCGGCGGCGGATTTTTTTCGATCATCAAGGGGCGAATCTAAGATCATCTGCAGTAGCGTCCCCATATCGAAGTAGATGCGACCAGCGGTGATCTGACGTTTAGCTGAATCGTACTCATAGACCCCACAACCAGGTAGTTTAACTCGAGCACCGGTCGCCGCATGCCCGACGAATGGACCCTTGTGTTCGGCTTCGAAACTAAATTCAACGGTGAGCACGCCGGGTCCGAAAATCATGTTCTTCACAAGGTGGCGGTTGCCCTGGAATGCAGTGATAAATGGCCGAACGAACTGCTTGCGGACGGCTTCCTTCCCCTCCATAAGCGTGCCGGGGATTTGAAGCACCACATTTTCCGAGTAGTAAGACATAATCAGGTCCTCGTCCGTTCCTCTCCACGCGTCGTAGTACTCGTTGATGAACGATTCGACCTCAAAGACAGACTCAGGTGCCGTAGAAGCCGCCATGGATGATCCCTCCGTCGCTCGGTGCATTTTACACCAGGGACTATGAGCGCGCACCGTCCGCAAGGTGTGACTTGATTTGCACTGCGAGGGCCGGGTGGCTGGGCCGCTCTGAAGATGGCTCAATAGTTGTGTTTGCGTTTTTCGAGCGGCACAGCATCGTTTTAACGACTGATTCAAGGCGAAGAGTACAATGACAACGGGTGGCAGCGACAAACGTCGCCAGTAAGAAAGGAATGGTCCTCGGTGGGCCGGCTCTGGCCCGCTCCCCCCGCACCGGCTGACCACCCAGCCGTCTTGCATCTCGTTATCGATTAACGGACGAATCGTCTGGATGATGCCCAACCGTCTTTGCACGCGCCCCTCGCCCAAACACGTCAATCTCACGTTCGGTTCAACGCATCGTCGCGTAAGATGTCTCACGGGGCAGATGAAGTGTAAGAGAAGTCGCGCAGCAATGTGGCCCGTTGCTCATCTGCAGCTACCTGGCTGCCTGCCATTCCAAGACAGTTCAGCCTTACAGCGACCTGTCGAACTTTACGATTTGTCCATGCTACTGGAACGGCTACTGGAACGCCCGCCGACACCAGCAACCAGGCGCCGATGAACCCGATGGCTATCATTCCAAGCAATACCGCTGCCAGTTGCAAACGTCTAATCATCTCGTCTCGAATCAGCTCAATGACCTACCCTGAGCCGGAAGTTCTTCTGGCCGTCAGCATTCATTGAAAGACAAGGAGCGAGCCACTAAAGCCACGCAAATCGGCCGGTGTCAGCGTAGCATTGCCAACGAGCTGATCGAAAGTTGTCGAAAAGAATCGAAAATGATAGACTCGGCGTCGTGGCTAGTGCGGCCTACCACGATACTGACAGTTGAGCCACAAAGTTTGACAATGGCAAGATGACGATGCGTAAAATCGTACACATCGATATGGACGCGTTCTACGCTTCCGTCGAACAGCGGGATGATGTACAACTGCGCGGTAAACCTGTCATTGTCGCCTGGCAGGGAAATCGTTCCGTCGTCTGTGCCGCGTCATATGAAGCAAGGCCCTTCGGAGTGCGCTCGGCAATGCCTGTGGGCCGCGCGAAAAGACTATGCCCCAACGCAGTCATCGTTCCGCCAGATTTTCCGCGTTACCAGACAGCCTCGCGGGCGGCGAGGGAGATCTTCGCGCAGTATACAGAT
>DATLWF010000527.1:0-8399 GCA_035576605.1 Blastocatellia bacterium
TGGTTGTCCAGTCGGTGAACAAAATGCTTGAACACTTCAGCACTATGCTGACCGAGGTCAAACAGATCGGGCTTTCGGTCTCGTCCAGTGCAACGGAGATTCTCGCTGCAGCAGAGCAGATCGCTGTTGGGTCTCAACGACAAGCAGACGAAATAACCAACACATCGAGCGCGGTCGAGGAGATGGCAGCATCGATGAATCAGGTCTCAAGAAATGCGGAGGCTTCCGCGGATGCCGCGCGTCGCGCCCTGGAGATGGCCGAGCACGGTGACAAGTCCGTCCGCGACACCTCGGAAGCGATGTCCAGGATCGATTCCGCCGTGCAGCAAACGTCGGAGAAAATGCGACTGCTTGGGGTTCGTAGTTCCGAGATCTCGGAGATAATCGACCTGATTGACGAGATTGCCGCTCAGACGAACCTGCTCGCTTTGAACGCCGCAATCGAAGCAGCACACGCCGGAGAGGCCGGCCTTGGGTTTAGCGTAGTGGCGGACGAGATCAGGAAGCTGGCAGAGAGATCGGCGCGCGCGACCAGAGACGTCGGAAATCTTATCAAGTCAATTCAAAAGGAGACGTCGGAAGCACTAACCGCGATGGAGATTGGGATGAAAGAGGTTCGGGGAGGGAGTCACCTTGCCACCCAGGCGAGTAACGCCCTTCAGGATATCTCCGAAGCAGTGCGTCAGTCATCGGAGCTGATCGAGGAAATCTCAGCGGCCTCCGAAGAGCAAGCACGAGTGACCAGCAACGTAGCCGGCGCCATGCAGACCATCTCAAGCATTACTCTCGAAACATCTGCGGGCGCTCACGAAACCGCGCAAACGATTGAGGGCATGGTGGGACTGGCTGACCGGTTGAACAAGTCAATCTCGCAGTTCAAGGTCGCGGAAGACTACGTTCACCCGTTCTCGTACGACGTGCCGGGCTCACGCGCCAACGGGTCTACTCTGCCGCGCTATCGGCAGGGCGACTGAGCCAGGCAGGCTTGCAAACGAGCAGGGAGGCAGCCTTGGCAACAAGACGACAACTGGTGGTCTTCAGAGTAGGAACCGAAGAATTCGCCGTCGACATCATGCTCACTAAGGAGGTCGTGTTGATGCGAGAAATCACCCCCGTGCCCGAGACCGAGGATTACGTGGAAGGCGTAATGAATCTCAGAGGAAACCTTGTGCCGGTGCTCGACTTCAGAAAGCGGCTTCGCGCTTGCGCCACGGCCGCGCATACGGACCACCGAATCATCATCGCGAATCTCGACGGACGGACCGCGGGTTTGATCGTCGACGGCGCATCCGACGTAATAAGAGTAAGCGAGGATATGATCGAGCCCGTGCCTCACCTCATATCGGAGCTCGGCGTTGGATACGTCGAGGGGGTGGTCAACGTCAAAGGTAGATTCATAACACTCATTGACTTGAGAAAGGCTCTCTCCGGAGAAATCGTAGGCGAACTGGACGAAGTGATTAGAGTCTTAGCCAGGCAAAGCGAGCCGGTCGCACCCGCCAAAGCGGTCTAAATATGATTTATTCATCGCAAGTCTTGACATCAGGATCAATAGACCAATCGGGATCGGGACCGCTCGGAATGAGCATTCTGTCCGATAGCGAGTTCAGGCTGTTCAGGGAGCTCATCTACGAAGAGTGCGGCGTCAGCCTGGGGATCGAGAGGAAATCGTTTCTCGAATCCAGATTAAGACGACGGATGGACGAACTGGGCATCAAAAGCGCTTACGAATACTACTGCATCATCAACGCTCCCGACAGCAGATCGGAGGAGTTGCCAACGCTGCTTGACTCACTGATGATCTGCGAGACTTCGTTTTTCAGGAACCAGCCGCAGTTCGACCTGCTCAGAGACGTCGTGTTGCCGAATATCGTTGCCAGGAAAGAGAAAGCCGGAACCAGGCTCCTGCGCGTCTGGAGTGCGGGATGCTCAACAGGACAGGAGCCTTACAGCGCGGTAATGACTTTGCTGGAATCATTGCCTGACCTTGATGCGTGGACTATTCGGGTTTTTGCGTCGGACCTGTCATTTACGGCGCTCGAACGGGCGCACTATGGTTTATATCGCGCAGACCAGTTGAAGGGCATCGATCCAAGGTGTGTCGCGAGGTACTTTCGGCAGGAGAACGGGCACTATGTGATGAGTGAGGACGTCAGAAAACGCGTGATATTCGACTATCACAACCTCAAGCACGACAACGGGCTCCGGGGGCTCGATATAGTCTTTTGCCGGAACGTGATGATCTATTTCGATGCTGAAGAGCAGCGCAAACTGGTGAATAGATTTGCGAATTGCCTGGTGCCCGGTGGGTTCCTTTTCCTGGGTCATGCCGAGAGTCTACAGGGTCTATCAACGAGGTTTGCGATGTTGCATCGCAACAAGGGCATCGCTTACAGGCTTGATGGATGAACCAATAGGGGAACGGGTTCGAGATGGATGATCTGACAAAAGCAGAACTCGATCAGTTGCTTGCGGTGTTCCGCGACCAATCTCTCCAGATTCTAGAGGAGATGGGTCAGGATCTGCTCGCGCTCGAGTCAGGGCAGGCTGACGCCGAAGCGATGACCCGTCTGCGGAGAGGAGCGCACACCATCAAGGGCGATTCGGCGTGCGTCGGACTTGATGGCGTAACGCAAGTGGCTCACAAAATCGAAGACGTGTTCGATGGTGTGCTTGTCGGACAGATCGAATTTGATCGTCGCTCGGTGGATGTGATTCTCGAGGCTCTGGATTCGATAAAGACGGCGATTGGCGACGAGGAAGTCGGCGATGTTCCGGCTGAGTCGACAAATGAGATGGTTAAAGCTCTGGACGGGATTCAGAAAAGGGGCGAGGCCGCTGTATTTGCCCACTTGTCGAATGATCACCGGGGCGAGCCGCTTCAAGTGCCAGAGGGCTCGATTCACGGCGAAGGTGAAGCGCAGAGCAGGAATCGCCGCGGATTCGTCCGCGTTGATGCAGCGAAAATTGATACGCTGCTAAACCTGGCCGGCGAGATGGTGATCGCGCGGTCGGTAATGACTCAGCTCGGACCTGAGCTTGAATTGGCGATTCAGCGGAACGAGATGGTTGACCGGTTCAGCGGGGCGAGTAACCAGATGGGCAAGCTGATCGCCGAGCTGCAGAAGAGCGTGCTTAAGATGCGAATGGTCACCATCGATTACGTCTTCCGCAGGTTCGCCAGACCCATGCGTGAGCTTGCTGCCCAACGTGGAAAGGAAGTTGAGCTTCAGATAAGCGGAGGCGAGACGGAGCTCGATCGGGCCCTGGTCGACGTCCTTCACGAGCCGTTGCTACATCTCCTGCGCAACGCAGTCGACCATGGGCTTGAGACGATGGAGGAGCGGCGAGGTGCAGGCAAGCCGGAAGCCGGTCGAATTACGATGCGCGCTTATCACGAGGGGAACCAGGTCGTTGTCGAAGTCAGCGATGACGGCCGCGGCATCGACCCTAGTACTGTAAAGGTGAAAGCCGTCGAGGTTGGCGCGCTAACCCAACAAGATGCCGATCGGATGTCCGACGAAGACGCGGTCGAGTTGATCTTCGTGCAGGGCCTGTCCACCGCGAGGGAACTCACCCAGGTTTCCGGACGAGGCGTCGGAGCCGCCGCCGTGAAGGCGGCCATCGAGCAGTTGCGCGGAACCGTGGCCGTAAGGAGCGAAGTTGGTAGTGGAACCTGTTTTACTCTTCGAATGCCGCTGACGCTCGCGATTATCAAGGCGCTGCTATTCACCGCTTCCGGGCAGCTCTTCGCTTTGCCGCTGCTGGCAGTCAGCGAGATAGCTCGCGCAGAAGGCTCCGACATTGTTCATCTGGATGGCGTCGAGAACTACCGACTGCGCGACCGTTTCATCTCGCTTGTGCGGCCGGGGATCGTGCTCTCGTTTGATAGGCGCAGAGGCGGCAGCGGTGCAGCGCTCAGAAGCGAGGCAAAGCATTTCTTCGTCGTCGTCCTCGCTACTGGTGACAAAAAGTACGGGGTTGTTGCGGACGAATTGATAGGTGAGCAGGAACTAGTGATCAAGCCGCTCGACAGCCGCTGGGTGCAAAATGAGGCCCTGGCCGGTGCTTCAGTGCTGGGTGATGGACGCGTCGTCCTGATAATGGACGCGGAGATGGTCTTCCGCAAAGCAATCAAATACGAACGAGGGAAAGGGAACTACAGGGAAGCGTATGCAGTCTGAGAGAAAGAAGATCCGAGTTCTGGTGGTAGACGATTCTGCGCTTATGCGCAAGCTCATCTCGAACCTGCTGTCAAAGGACCCCGAACTCGAAGTGATCGCTACGGCAATTGACGGCTGCTTCGCTTTAACCAAGGTCGAGCAGTTGAAACCGGACGTCGTGACGCTGGATGTTGATATGCCAAGAATGGACGGACTGACCGCGCTCGCCGAAATGGTTTCGAAGCATCACACCCCTGTGATCATGCTCAGTTCCCTTACGACACGTGGGGCGGCCTTGACCATGCAGGCGCTGGAGAAGGGAGCGGTAGATTTTGTCTGCAAGCCAGCAGGCTCAGCCCGGCTACCGGAGATGGCCGACGAGCTCGTGGCAAAAATAAAGGCCGCGGCGCGAACGAATGTGCAGGCGCTGAGTCACACTTCGCAGGCCGGAGCGCCAGTCAAGAAGAAGCCTCCAGTTGTGGGGCAGGGCAGGGGACAGGGGAGAGTTTTAGCGATCGGGGCCTCGTCCGGCGGGCCTCACGCTCTGCGACACTTGTTGCCGCGAATTCCGGTGGATTTGGATGCGGGTATCGTGATTGTGCAACATATGCCGGAAAGCTTCACCGCGATGCTCGCGCAGTGGCTCAACGAGATTTGCGAGCTGGAAGTGAAAGAGGCTGAATCAGGCGATCTGGCTCTCCCCGGCAAGGCGCTGATAGCACCCGGCAGCTCGCATATGAAAGTCAGGAGAACGGCCCTGGGGTGCGAGGTCTTGCTGGAAGGAGGCGCTCTCGTAAATGGTCACAAGCCATCCGTCGACGTGCTGTTCCGCTCCGTTGCCGAGCAGTATGGGGCCCAGGCAACGGGAGTCCTCATGACCGGAATGGGCAGTGACGGAGCGCAGGGACTGGGAGAGATCAAGGCCGCCGGCGGACACACTCTGGCGCAGGACAAGGAAAGCTCCGCGGTTTACGGAATGCCCAGAGTCGCAGCGGAAAAAGGATTTGCGAATAAGATCGTGCCGCTCACCGAGATGGCTTCCTATCTGTCATTTAAGGTGGGGCGGCTCGCCGCATTGGAGGAGAGCTATGCCAGAAGTTGAAAAAGACAGATCGATAGTGAAATCCCCCCTCACATGTTTGATCGTAGACGATTCTGCATTTATGCGATTTCATCTCAGGCGAATGATGGATTCCTTCGACAACATAATCGCAAGCGAGGCCGCCAACGGCAATGAGGCCATCCGAGAATACGGGCGACTCAAACCCGACATCGTGCTGATGGACATCGTCATGCCCGGGCTGGAGGGCGTCGAGACGGTGAAACGGATCTGCGACCAGGACCCGAAAGCCAAAGTCATCATGATCAGCTCGGTGAGTTACCAGGAGAAAGTGGCTGAGGCGATGTCGGCCGGCGCAAAGTGGTTCATACCGAAACCCGTCACCACCGCAGAGCTGAGAAGAGCGATCGAAAATGTCCTGTCTCCAATGACGGACATTAATCGGGGAGAGTTGGTATGAGGCTAGACTTTGTAAAGATATTCGTCGACTCGACGGCCGTACTGTTCCGAGAATTAATCGGGCCGGCAGTAGATGCTCCTTCGATCAGCATGAAACCCAGCCCGGTAGCCGGCAGAGAAGTCATGGCGATCATAGGGCTGGCCGGCGAGGCGCACGGACGGGTCATTTTCGACATGGATATGTTTACTGCGGTTCAACTCGCCGGACACATGCTCGGAGAGCCCTCGCCGGGAATGACGCCTCTGGTTCGCAGCTCGATCGCCGAGCTTGCTTCGATGGCGATCGGCCGGGCCATATCAAAGATCAACGACGGCGGCATGCGACTCAGGATGAGTCCTCCGACGGTGATCACAGGCGCAAATCTGGTCAGCTACGATCAATGTTTTGAGACCCTGGTGGCGCCGTTCGCTACCGCTTATGGCGAAGTGCGAGTCAACATAACCATTCAGGATCTGGATTGAAAGGAACTGGAAACATGCAACAAGAGCCTGCAGAGATCTTGAACCTTTTCAAGAAGAGTGAAGAACTGGTCGACATGCTCAGAAAGGGAAGGGCATTCACCGAGGAGCTGATGTGCGAGAATGAGCGGCTCCGCTATCGCGTCGTACAGTTGGAAGCTGAGAAGCTGAGCCCGTCCGAAACGCTAACGAAAGAGCTTGAGCGGCTGAGGATTGAGAACGGTCGTATGGCGCAGAAGCTCGAGTTTCTGGATGGCAAGTTTCAGCAGGTCGAAGCTGAAAACAAAGACTTCGCCCAAAGATATGTGGAGGTGGAAGAGCAAAATGAGAGCCTCGCAAATCTGTACGTGGCGAGCCATCGGCTGCATTCGACGCTAGACTCGTCAGAGGTGGTCGAGTGCATAAAAGAGATCCTTCTGAACATGATCGGTTCGGAGGACTTCGGACTCTTTGTCGTGGACGATGAGACCGGCGCACTCGTCCGCTCGGGCTATGAGGGCGAGACCGCAGGGGGGCCCGAGAAAGCGAACATTGTGCCGGGTGAAGGACTGGAAGGCGTTGTAGCCCTGGGGGGTGAGCCGTTCTTTGGCGAGTCCGGCGGCGAGGGGCCTCGCGCGTGCGTACCCCTGAAGATCAAGGACCGCGTAGTAGGCCTGATAGTGATCTACACACTGCTGTCTCACAAGAAGGGACTCTCCGTGCTGGATCACAAGCTGCTCGAGCTTCTGGCGGGACATGCGGCGAGCGCGCTGATTAGCTCGAAGCTTTACTCGATGACCGATCGAAAGCTGCGAACGATTGAAGGTTTCATGAGTTTGTTGCGTGTGACGCAAGGAGGTGGCAATGACTAACAAGTCTCTGCTGGTGGTTGATGATTCGGCGACGATGCGACAGCTCCTGTGCATGACGCTGACAAGAGTAGACGGCATTACTCAGGCAAACATTACTGAAGCCTCTGACGGCGCAGAGGCATTAGACAAAGTCAGGAGCGGTAGCTTCGATCTAGTGCTGACTGATATCCGCATGCCGGGGATGGATGGACTGGAGTTTATCCGGCAGGTCCGCTCCGAGCTGAAAGATCTCGCGTTGCCCATAATCATAGTCAGCACCAAGGGCGCCGATGAAGACGTGCAGTTGGGGATGAATCTTGGCGCTAGCGGTTACCTGTCTAAACCGGTATCGATGGCGCGGCTGAAAGAACTGGTTACGAATTTCCTGGGTGAACACTGAGCAAGGCTATGCAGTTAACTGGGGACTTAAGCGACTTCGCTCTTACCGACATCCTGCAGATACTGGCGTTGAGCAGAAAGACGGGAATGGTGTTGCTCGAAGGCGCCGAGTGGGCAGGGAAGATAGTTGTCGAGAACGGGCGCATAACTGAAGCGTCAATGCAGCCCGGAGAAAGCCTGGCGGATAGCCTGGCGGTCGCCGGCCTGATTGTTCCCGACGCGATGAGAGGCACTGACCGCACAGATAATCAGTTAGAAACGTTACTTGTTGGGAGCGGCATTCTTACGCGCAATGGATTGACAGCGGCGGCCAGGCGACATGCCCAGCGCGTGATAGGAAAGCTTGTGAGGCTCGAGAAGGGGCGCTTCAGCATTGCGTTGGGTGAGGTGATGGTTCCGCAATCGGTTGACGGGCTGAGACTCATCGAAGGCCTCGATGTAGGCGAGGCGCTCTTATACGCCGCGCATGAAGAAGATGAATCATACAGAGATCGAGAGCTGCGGACGATGACACAGGATGACGATCACGGCGTGTTTAGTTTTAATGGCGGACGGGAGACAGGGCCGCTCACCGGCCGCAGTGAGGACACTTACGCAGTGAAGCCCGGCGAGGACAATGCGTCCGACACGGAGGACTACGACCGCTCTTCGCTCTTGTGCTCGTTGCTCGCCGAGATGGGGCAGAACTCGTTCGAGGCTGAGGTCAGCCTGATGATAATGAGATATGCGAGCGAATTGGCGACCAGGGGTATTCTGTTTGCCATCAAAGACTCAAAGCTCTGTGGGCTAGGTCAGTTCGGGCTCAGCCAGGGTAAGGATGGCAAGAGCGCGGATGAGCTGGTTCGTGAGCTTTGCCTCCCACTGGACGTGGACAGCGTTTTTGCGCGGGTCGTAAAGACAGGCGAGCCGTTTGTTGGAGGGACACCGGACAGCTATTGGTTTGCGGAGTTACTCAGTCGCGTCGGGGGCTTCGGTCAGGATCTCAAACTGTTCGTGCTGCCATTGAGTTGCAATGACGCGCCGGCATTC
>DATLWF010000528.1:0-2354 GCA_035576605.1 Blastocatellia bacterium
GCACTGGCTCACGTCGCTTCTTGCGCGGCTTGCTGGTCATCTCCGAGATCGCTCTGTCGCTGATCCTGCTCATCGGCGCGGGATTGCTGGGCCGCAGTTTCATCGCGTTGCTTTCAGTTGACCCCGGGTTTCGGACCGAGAATCTGCTGACGATGGAGATCTCGCTCCCTCAGTACAAGTACAGTAAGGAGAATCAGCGGACAGAGTTTTTTCGGCAGCTCCTTGAGCGTGCCGGGAGTCTGCCCGGCGTGCGGTCTGTTGGGCTTACAACAGTCCTTCCTCTAAGCGGCAATGAATCTAAGAATAGTTTTGGCATCGAGGGGCGTGAAAACGCCGACGCCAATTGGGCTAGCCTGCGCCTCATTAGCCCGGACTACTTTCGCACAATGGCAATTCCCCTGCGGACCGGAAGGTCATTCGAGACGCGCGATGCAAAGGACCCATCCGACTCGGTGATTATCAATGAGACATTGGCCCGCCGGTTCTGGCCTGACGAGGATCCCGTCGGGAAGCGAATCCTGTTTGGAGACTCCGGGCCTACAATCGTCGGGGTCGTGGGAAACATCAAGCACGCGGGGTTGGACGCTGAGTATGAACCGGAAATTTACCTTCCATTCGCCGACCAGTCCTCTCACCGTGTGCTGGTGGCGCGAGCAGACTCCGAGGCGATTGCTTTAGCCGGGCCTTTGCGGGCGCTGGTGCATTCCATCGACAAAGATCAACCGGTCGATAACTTCAGCACGATGGAGGAGGTTGCGTCACGCTCAGTGGCCCAGCCGCGCTTTCTCGCGATTTTGCTGGGTGTGTTTGCAACGGTCGCACTGGCGCTGGCGGCAGTGGGCGTCTACGGGGTGGTGGCGTTTTCGGTCGCACACCGAACGCGTGAGATGGGGATCCGTATGGCGCTGGGAGCGCAGCCTCGCGACATTGTGCAGCTCGTGCTGGGAGAGGGTATGGCGCTCGCCGTTATCGGTGTGGCGACGGGGTTGCTGGGCGCATTCGCCATAACGCGCTTGATGTCGACCCTGCTCTACCGCGTGAGCGCAGCCGATCCGCTCACCTTCATAGTAATTTCACTGCTGCTGGCAGGAGTGGCTCTGGGAGCCAGTTTCATCCCTGCACGCCGGGCGATGAAAGTGGACCCAATGGTCGCGCTAAGGCACGAATGAAGAGAGGACCGAGGATAGAAGGGAGAGGATGGGCCAAATGACAAATGACAAATGGAAAATGGAAAATGGATCCCCCAAATTGCAACGATCCTATTTTCCATTTTCCATTTGTCATTTGTCATTTATCATTTGGCCCGCTGCCCTCCATCTACGCGATCTATGCCAACCTTCGTTCCCCGGAAAGGCCGCTTGATCACTTCCAGAATGGATTTCATCACAAATCTCTGTTCCGGGACTCGTCGAGTTTGCATTGTTACGTGTCGCATTTCGTGCGCAGGAGGTTCTCTTTGAGGAAACTGCTTGTGTCCAGGCTTGGATTGAGCGGATCAGCGCTGTTGGTGGTTGTCTTGATAGCGCTCGCGGCGCAGCACGGGAGTACCGCCAACGACGACCCGCCAAAGACAGCGAGATACTATCGCCAGCAAGCCGCCGCGGCTTACAAGACGAAGGACTATGCCTCGGCCATTGACCACTTGAAGAAGGCTCTCGAGCTGATCCCCGATCACCCGACACTGTTCTACAACATCGCTGCAATCTCGGCGCTTCAGGGCAAGAAGAACGAGGCGATCGCTTCGCTTTCAAAAGTCGCCGAGATGGGGCTTGCGCTTCGACCGGAGAAAGACCCTGACTTTGATTCAATCAAGGACAGCTCCGAGTTCAATGCGATCCTGAAACGGTTTGAGGAAAACAGGGCGCCCGTTGTGAGGAGCTCGACCGCCTTCACAATTCACGAGAAAGGACTGATCACTGAGGGGCTCGCCTATGATCCGGTGGAAGAAACGTTCTTCGTCAGCAGCGTTCACAAGCGGAAGATTTTAAGCGTCAGCAGGACCGGCGAAACAAAGACGTTTGCGTCAGAGCAAGATGGCTTGTTCAGCGTTCTGGGCATGTCGGTCGATGCCAAGCGCCGTCATCTGTGGGTCACCAGCACCGCGTTCCCGCAGATGCTCAATTTCAAGAAGGAAGAAGACGGCGTATCGGTGGTATTTAAGTTCGATCTGCGCACGAAGAAGCTGTTAAAGAAGTACGTGCTGTCGAACGCAACTAAAAAGCACGCACTCGGCGACTTGATCATTCAGTCCAACGGCGATGTGTTCACGACCGACAGCCTGTCGCCGGCCGTCTATGTGATTCGTCCACAAAAAGACGAGATCGAGTTATTTCTCGAGGACGCGGGTTTCGGGT
>DATLWF010000529.1:0-2639 GCA_035576605.1 Blastocatellia bacterium
GAGTTGGAGCAGTTTGATCAGGTTGTAGGCGTGATGGGCACAGCAGCGGCGCCGGTTACGCCTCCTGAGTACTTGCGCGACCTGCTTTCCCTCCGTATTGAAAGGGAACAAACGCAAGCCCCACCTGCGTCAGCGTCCGTCCTTCCCTTCCCTGAAAAAGCCGGCGCCATTCATCGCAAGCCGGCGCCGAAGCCCTCGACGTTCACCAGCGCGCTGTGGCCCTGGGCCGTTGCCGCTGCGCTCCTGATCGCGTTTGCGTACACGTTCATAACCTGGCGAACGGATCGCCAGTCGTTGCGGGGCGCGTTAGATCAGGAAAAAGCGCAAAGTTCCGAAGCGCTCAACGAGAACACCAATCTCAAACAGCAGCTCGCCAAAGAAGATACTGCATCGGCCGAGCTGGCCCAGATCAACTCCGTGCTTAGCTCGCCTCAGTGGCGAATCATACCTCTCGCCGGACAAGGACCCGCTCCAGGCGCCTTCTCCGCGAAAGTCTATTGGGATGTGCGAGGCAATCGATGGGTCGTTACGGCGGACCTGCCGCCCGCACCCGAAGGCAAGGTTTATCAGGTATGGTTTGTCACTCAAACAGCCAAGATCAGCGCCGGCCTGATCAGTCCCAATAACACCGGCCACGGTTTCACGGTCGTTCAGTTCCCTCCCAACGCCGCTCCGCTCGCGGCAGCCGCGATCACGCTTGAACCGGAAGGCGGTTCCCAGCAGCCCACTATGCCAATCTACGCCCTGGGGAAGGTTTCGTAGCTACTTTGGTCCCGACAAAGTAGCAGCAATCTCCTGCTCGATCGCCGCGATCCTGTAGCGTTCCAGGAGTCCATCCTGACTCAACGAGCTCTCGAATTCCCTGCTCTTCAAGTCCGCCGCAACGCGTCGCAGTTGGCGCACGTATTCCCCGGCCTTTCTTCGCGCCGCTTCATCCAACTCGGCCGCCGCATCCTGGACTTCTGGAATTCGGTCCTTCTCGAACTGGTCGACTGCAGCAGATAGCTTGCCGCGCTCTTCCACGGCCTGCGGACCTCGCGCGGAAAAGAACACCTGATTCTGACGCAACAGCACTGAAAGATCCGTGTGAACTCGATTCGTTACACCTCTCCAGCCTTCCGACTGCGAAGCACCCGCCTCAGACTGCTTCTTTTCAGACGGCTTCGGGAGAGTTGAAGGCCTGGCAAGACTCGGCGAATCGTAGATTGCATTGAAGATCAACTTGTACGTGCCGTGAGATTGCCCGCGCCACTGCGGCCTGAAACCGAAAAGATAAACCCGCCCGCTGCCGTAGAAAACTTCGATCATCGCCGCCTTCCCCTGAATGCGTTCAGGGTGTAGAAGAAAGCCGCTCGCCAGCGGGTTGCGGTCCTTTGGATATGTAGCGAGAACCGCACCCTGGAACCCGGTTTTCGGCTCGAAAGCCGGGCCCCGCTCGAACATCACGATCGGGTCTCGTGGCATGCCCCAAAGCGCAGGATGACTCAAATCACGCAGTTCGACCCGCAACAATGATCCGGAGCAAAAGAACTGGTCATTCTTCAGATCGGCCAGCACGTTGGTTACCGGCAACCCAAGAGCGTCGATGGCCATCAGCGATGCGTTGTTGAATGTGATTAACGTGCCGCCTCGACGAACGAATTCCCGCAAGGCATCGACGCCCTGTTCGCCCAGGCCACCAGCGTACTCTCCTGAGATTGACCCCGGAGCAAATCCATCCAAAATCACCCTCGGCGAAGAGTCGGGGATCACAATTGCATCGAACCGTTCCATCAGATGCCCCGCTTGAACATCGCCGTTTCGAAGCGTCACCGGACTGAACCCATAGTTCTCCAATATCCAGCGAGTCCATCCTTCATCGATAACCGGGACCCACGCTCGATACAAACCGACCCGCGGCTTCTTAGTCGAGATGACGCCTTCCGGTGGCCTCGCGATCGATTGAGCAACTATCGAGCTCTTCCGCGCGATCTCCGCCATACGCTCGCGATCGATACCCGATACTACAATCGCACCGGCTTGCTGGCCGTCGGGCGTCGGAGCTTCACTTGTGGTAAAGCCTACCTGGCCGCCCGCCGAGAGCACCTGATTGACTGCGCTGAAGGAGATGTTCGTCCGGTGACTGATCACGTAAACGGGACCAGTGCCTTGAACACCGCCTGACGGCGGCAGGGCTTGTTCGAGCAACTTTAACCCGGCGCGTTGATCCGCGCTGACCGGCTGCAATACCGTTGCGGTTTCAACTCCCATCTGCATCGGCAGAGTCCAACCAGCCACATCGTACGGGAGGATTGGAGGCCCGTTCGGCGACTCGCGCAGATCCGGATAGCGCTGCGTCTCAAAAAGCTCTTTCACGAGCGGCGCAAACGGCTGGTCCATCAGCACGACGAACGAACCCGATCGATACTCACGACCATTAGCCACAAATGGTTTCACAGCTTGATGCACCTCGATGCCGTCGATCAGAAGCTTCTCCACCATCGTCGTGGCAGTAGGCGAATCGTGCTGCTCGGCGGGGATCACGTAGGCGAAAGGCGGTTCCCTGCGAAAGCGCTCGATGTTGTCACGCGCTGCTTGGAAGCGATTGTAAAGCAATGCTTCGCGATACTTGGCAGTGGTGTCCAGCACGGCCATCGAAG
>DATLWF010000530.1:0-2088 GCA_035576605.1 Blastocatellia bacterium
CTGCATGACCTCTCCGAGCTTTCCGGTGAGGGTGATGTTGCCGCGGCCCTGCATAAGCGTTGCTTCAATGTGAAGCACTTCACCGCCAACTTCGGTCCACGCAAGGCCGGTTGAAAGTCCGATCTCGCTGTGCTCCTCAAGCGACTGGGGACGGAAACGAATTGGGCCGAGAAGTTCTTTGACCAGCTCGCCCTCCACCAAACCGTGATACGCCGCGGGGTCGTCGGACGTAAGCATTCTCCGCGCGAGCTTTCTGAGCACCGAAGCGATCTCGCGCTCGAGGCTGCGGACTCCCGCTTCTCGGGTATAGTATTGGGTGATCGTGCGGATCCCGTCTTCGGTGAAATCAATCTGCTCAGAAGTGAGACCGTTCGCTTCGAGCTGCTTGCGCAGCAAATGACGCAGGGCGATCTCGAGCTTCTCCCGCTCGGTGTAACCCGGCAACCGTATTATTTCCAGCCTGTCTTGCAGCGCCGGCGGAATCGTGTGAAGCACATTCGCCGTAGCTATGAACATCACATTCGAGAGGTCATATTCGACGTCCAGATAGTGGTCGTGGAACGCAAAGTTCTGCTCGGGGTCCAGCACTTCAAGCAGCGCCGCAGACGGGTCGCCGCGAAAGTCCATGCCCAGCTTGTCGACTTCATCGAGCATGATGAGCGGGTTGACGGTCCCGGCCTTCTTCATCATCTGGATTATCTGGCCAGGTAACGCGCCGATGTAGGTGCGCCGGTGGCCGCGTATCTCGGCTTCATCGCGCACGCCGCCCAGGCTGAGTCGGACAAACTTACGTCCGGTCGCTTTTGCGATCGAGCGGCCGAGGCTGGTCTTGCCAACACCGGGCGGGCCGACGAAACAGAGTATGGAACCTTTGGGCCGCTCGACCAGTTGGCGAACCGCGAGAAACTCGAGTATGCGCTCTTTGACTTTGTCCAGGCCGTAGTGATCCGCTTCCAATACCTCGTGAGCCGCTCTGATATCGCGCACCTCTTCGGACTTGTCCTTCCACGGCACCGCAAGCAGCCAATCGAGATAGTTGCGGGAGACTGTGCTCTCGGCGGACATCGGCGGCATCTGTTCGAGACGGCGCAGTTCGGTGATCGCCTTCTCATAGGCATCCTTCGACATCCCGGCAGCCTCGATCTTCTGTTTTAGTTCTTCGAGCTCCGCCTTCTCGTCCTTGCGGCCAAGTTCCTTATGAATCGCTTTGATCTTTTCGTTGAGGTAGTACTCTTTTTGCGCGCGCTCCATCTGGCGTTTGACGCGACCGTGGATTGCCCGATCGACCTGTATTTTTTCAAGCTCTACTTCGAGCACCTCGACCAGCCGTGCAAGCCGGTCAGACAGGGAGAAGATCTCGAGCAGACCCTGCTTGTCTTCAACTGAAATCTTGAGGTTCGACGCGATTGTATCGCACAGTCTGGCGGCGTCGTCGTTTCTCAGCGCGGAGGTAAGAGTCTCGGGGTTACTCAACTCGGTGGACTGGCGCACGTACTGGTCAACGAGCGAGCCAACCCGGCCAATAAGTGAATTCAATCGTGATCGCGGCTCTACCGTCTGCTGCGCTTTTCTCAACGTCGCCAGCCAGTAGTCGCCGTCCTCTTCGACGCGCACCGAGCGAGCGCGCTCGATCCCCTCGACCATGACCTTGATATTGCCATCCGGGAGACGCAGGTTGTGCGTTATCCGCGCGATCGTGCCGACCGTGTAGACCTGATCAACACTAGGTTCGTCGACCGTCGCATCGTGCTGAGTCGCCAGAAAGATCGTCTTGTCGCTGCGCAACGCGGCTTCAAGCGCTCGCACGCTTGCCGGCCGCCCGATCACAAAGGCAACCATCGTGAAAGGGAACACCACGACGTCCCGAATTGGGACCATCGGGCACTTCACTACGTCCGTGGGTGTACTGTCGCTGAATTCGTTCATTTGAATAATAGGGCCTATCGGACTTATCCGACTGATGTCCCTAACCTGCCTTTTCCAAAACCGGGAACGTTGCGCGGCGGCTCTCAACCATTTCGCCCGTTACCACAAACTCTTTGACCTTCTTGTGGGACGGCAGCATATACATCACGTCGAGCATCAACT
>DATLWF010000531.1:0-3101 GCA_035576605.1 Blastocatellia bacterium
ACAGTGCGCCCGTGTTGATACCGGCCGGACACATCCGAGAGGCTGCCGTCGAGCTCATAGTGGGCGGTGAGACCCTTTCGCGGCGACTCGGCGATCTTTCCAACCAGGGACTTCTCCCATTTCTCCTGAAGAGGCGCCACCTCTTTTTCGGATAGCGCATCGTCTTTTGCTTTTATTGCGGATGTCAGTTCTTCTAATCTCGTCTTCTGCTCGTGAGAGGGCAGCGCCAGGAAAGGCTTTGCATTACCCGTTCTCCCGTCGAGTCCCTCTTCCGAAACCGTGTTGAAGAAGGCGAAGAATTGATAGAACTCCTTCTGCGTGATCGGGTCATATTTATGACTGTGACAGCGAGCGCAGCCCAATGTTGTAGCCATCCATACATTTGCGGTTGTCTCCACGCGATCGACGACGTACTCGACTTGATACTCTTCAGGGATCGCTCCCCCCTCGAAATTGATCATGTGGTTTCTGTTGAAGCCCGAGGCTATCTTCTGTTCGACGGTCGCGCCGGGCAACAGATCGCCGGCCAGTTGTTCGATCGTGAACTGGTCGAACGGCATGTTGCGATTGAATGCATCGATAACCCAGTCGCGCCAACGCCACATATCACGGTGGCTGTCGATGTGGTAGCCGTGCGTATCGGCGTAGCGGGCAAGGTCCAGCCACTGCATTGCCATGCGTTCCCCGTAATGTGGAGAGTTGAGCAGTTGATCCACACGCTTCTCATAGGCTTCGGGCGAAGCGTCTTTGAGAAACGAAGCGGTCTCTGCAGGCGTGGGCGGCAGGCCGGTCAGATCGAGAGTAACGCGGCGAAGCAAAGTGACCTTGTCTGCCGGGGGCGATGGCGTCAGCCCCTCGCGCTCAAGGCGGGCAAGGATAAAGTTATCGATCGCATTGCGCGGCCACGCGGGAGCGCTCACCTTGGGAGGCTCCGGGCGTTTCGGCGTCAGATAGGCCCAGTGTGTATTCCATTTGGCGCCCTCGTCTATCCAGCGTCGCAAGAGCTCGATCTGCTTTGCGCTCAGCGTGCGGCCCGAAGCCGGTGGCGGCATGCGCATTTCCGGTTCAGTCGCAGCGATGCGCTTTATCAACCGGCTGTTCGAAGAGTCACCGGGAATGATTACTCCGGCTTTTGCGAAGGCGCCTTCTTTAGTATCGAATCTAAGGCCGGCCATTCGTTGCGTCGTGTCAGGGCCGTGGCAAGTGAAACAGGTATCGGATAGGATCGGAGCTATGTCGCGGTTGAAGTCGATGGGTATGGGTGTTTGATGTTTCTGTTCCTGGCCGAAGACCACACAGGATGCCGCCAGCAGAATTCCTCCAAGCAGTATTGACGCCCTGCTCCTCACGTCATCACCTCTGCCGAGCAACATTGGTTGAAGGGTTTTTTGACCGGGCTCGGCGCAATGCCGTCAAGAGTCTTTCGCGCATTCTTCGGGGATCGGAGCAAGTGAGCGGTTTCCATCAGGCTCGAGAGCTCGGACTCGGCAATCAGCGCAACGCTCTCCGAGCCGCGCCGGTCGATAATCACGATCTCCCGATCCGCCGCCACCTTCTTCAGCAGAGTTGCCAGATTCGCGCGGGCATTACTGTAAGTGGTGTGCGTGGCCATTATTCCGTTTGGATAGCTCAAGAATCCGGTAGAGGCTGACTGTACAAAGTAACGGCTGACCAGGTCAAGCCAGGGGACGCCAAGCGCTTATCTCTTTTGCGATTGACTCGGTACTGAAGCAGCCGCGCGGCTTCCATCTGCGCCTCCGCCCAGGTGCGCGTCCCACCACTTCAACTCCTGATAGAACCGATGCACTGTATTCCAAGGTGTCCAACCACCGTGATAAGACTCCGGATACCGGATGAACATCGCCGGTACGCGGCGCTTCTTTAGCGCCGTGTACATCTGCTCGGCTTGCTCGATTGGGACTCGCATATCCGACTCGCCGTGAACAAACATCGTCGGCGTAGTGACATTCGCTACGTGAGTGATCGGTGAAAGCTTGACCAGCAAATCCCTGCTCGTCGGATCCCACGGCGGCCCGTAGAACTCGCTCTCCTTGGTGCGGGGGATATCGGCGGTGCCGTAGTCGCTGATCCAGTTGGAAATGCCCGCTCCGGCGATCGCCGCTGCAAACCGCGTTGTTTGCGTGATGATCCAATCGGTCAGGAACCCGCCGTACGAATAGCCGGTCACGCCCATCCGCTTTTCGTCAACGGCATATCGCTTCATCGTGTAGTCAACACCCGCCATCACATCCTGGTAATCGAGTACGCCCCACCCGCCCCACGTTCCCCACAAAAACTTCTCGCCGTAACCGGTCGAGCCGCGCGGGTTTGTGTACAGCACCACGTAGCCGTTCGCGGCCAGCAACTGAAACTGAAATGAGAAGTCGTTGCCATACGCTCCGTGCGGTCCGCCGTGAGTGTTCAGGATCAACGGATACTTCGCCTTCGCCGGATCATAGTCGCGCGAACGCAGCACCCAGCCTTCGATCTGCGTGCCGTCTTTGCTCGGATAGAGAATGCGCTCTGCCGGGCTAAGATTCAGCTCGCTCATCAGCGCGTCGTTAAATCCTGAAAGTCTCTTTTCATCTGCGCCGTCGATTCGCGCGGCGAAGACTTCAGAAGGATGCGTTGAATCGGTCGCTGAATACGTGATGCGATCAAACGCTGCCGACATGCTGAAGCCGCTCAGACCACGTTCACCTTTAGTGATTTGTTCCACCGAGCCACCAGCGGCAGGTACTCGAAACAGATGATTGCTGCCGCCGATGCCTCCGCTGAAATAGATGAAGCGCCCATCGGAGCTCCACGCAGTGGCGCCCGGAAGCAGGTCCCAGTTCGGGGTCAGGTTTTCCATCTCGCCGCCATCCGCCGGCATGCGGTACACGTCGACGGCGCCGCCGTGATTCTGTTTCGCCGCAATTACCGCATTCAAATTCTGCTGCCGGCGGAACACGATGTTGCGCCCGTCAGGAGAGAACGAGGGCGCGGTATGATTGAACCCATCATCGGTCAACCGCTTGATCCGACCGTCGGTGTTTACGATCCACAAATCGGATCGCTCGTAGATGTATTCGTCGCGCTGATGCGAGTTGGCTTCAATC
>DATLWF010000532.1:0-2740 GCA_035576605.1 Blastocatellia bacterium
TTTGTCTTGGTGCGAAGGCCGCTTCGGAAGCGCCCTAACTTCTTGATTCTATGGAGCCAGCGAAGGGACTCGAACCCTTGACCTCCGGTTTACGAAACCGATGCTCTACCAACTGAGCTACGCTGGCTGCCCTTTCATGACTCGAACGAAGAGGCTTCAAGATACAAGACTTTGTTTTGGTCCGTCAAGTTTCGCGCCCAGCCCTTGCTTCGCGCCCAGCCCTTGCTTCGCGCCCAGCCCTTGCTTCGCGCCCAACCCTTTCGGCGCCCAACCCTTTCGTTCCCAATCCCTTCGTTCCCAATCCCTTCGTTCCCAATCCTTTCTGGCCCCAATAGGCTGCGAATGGATCTGTATTTAGCTGGACTACCCCCTTCCAGCCCGCCGCATCCCCGCCGCATCCCCCGTACCTTCTTGCTTCACCCTCCGGCTCGATTCCGAGGCTTTCTACGAATCCATTACGCTTAGTCGAATCCATTGTTTCTGAATATATTCTATTTTTCTGAAACGAGTTCGATTCTGATTACGTCATACCAGATATCGACAACACTTCCAATAAGGGGGGAAAGCGATGAGTAGGCTTGGCCAAGTCGTCAGACCAACAGCGGGAACTCTTATTCTTCTCCTGGCGCCCGCTTCCAGTTCCTCTGCCCAACACGTAACGAAACAAGCCCCGGCGCAATACGTCGAAGGCTCGATAAAGGCCCCGTCTTACCTGAAGGCCTTCGTCATAGATGACCGTTTATCAGCGCTCAGACGCGAACCTGGCTTGCAGTCCATGGTAATCCGACGGCTTCGACTTGGACACGCCGTGTTCATCGTCGGCATTAGTAGGCACCAAGCCGGCCAGCCGAGGTTCTGCCGCGTAGCGGTAACAAGACGCACGCGTGGATGGATCCACGAATCCGCCCTCGCCGTGCAAGGCCGCACAGGCGAGGATCAGCGCATCATGAAGCTAATCGAGGGCAGCGATGGTGTCGACAAGATTGCGCTGTGCCGAATCCTAAGCCAACGTTTCAGCCAATCGCAATTGGTACCCCGCACGATGCTGCAGTTAGGTGAAGAAGCGGAGCGCGTTGCGGAGACTCTGAGTCAACGAACGCGCAGACGGCTCGCAGAAGTACGCGGCGCTGACGCCAGCTTACGCGACTACTATCTGAGCGATGCCGGCCTCGACCGCTACAGCAAGCTGGGCGTCGTCTTCGATTTCAACGAATCAACCGGCGAGTTCGTCTACGACGGAAAAGCATACCGCGAGGTCGTCAGGCGCTTTCCCGACGGTGAGGCGGCCAGCCTCGCGCGCCAACGCCTCGAGCTCAACAACCGGAAAATGGCGCGGCAACGGTGAGAGTTCGCGGTCCGCAATGGCCAAGGATTCGTTATCGTGTCGCGGCCTCGCTCGTCCCGATTTTTGCTTCTTGCAAATCCCAGGCATTTCGGTTTAGATATTTTTAGTTGAGTCGCACAGCAGAAATAACAGACCCAGCGCAAAAATAATGGAGGGATGCCAAGATGCCAAGAGGGACCTGTCCCGAATGTGATGCTGAAGTTCAGGTAGACGAAGACACCGATAAGGGCGACGTTGTCGAATGCTCGGACTGCGGCACTCAATTGGAGGTAGTTGGCCTCGATCCGATCGAACTGGACGTGGCGGTCGAAGAGGAAGAAGAAGACTGGACCGAGTAGCCTCACGATGTCGCCAGCTCACTTAGCCCGAGACCAGGCCGTATTGTAAGCCACCCGCCGTTGGCCTGTCAGCTTGCCCCAAGCGCTTGCACCAAAGAGCTGTTTCCGGCGCGCGTTTCGACAGCAGGGATTGGAAAGCGCGTCTCGTTCCGGTTAGCAATGATGCCTCCATACTGACGTGGTCGTTGCTGACGCCGAACGAATGCGTGCTAGAATGATTCGTACTTTTTTTTCTTGCGTCACATAGCCCGAGGAACTTCTTGATGAGCATGACAGGTAATGGGAACTCAAAGACATCCTCGCGTTCGCTGCGGGTGATGTACAACTGTTCGAAGTGTCCGGCCTACTGTTGCAGCTATGATCGGGTCGAGGTAACCAAGCGCGATTTGCTACGTATCGCAAATCACTTTGGCATTTCGTACAAGCAAGCAGAGCGGCGGTACACAAAGTCCTCGCCCGTGGGTCGCATACTACGACATAAGAAGGACCACATCTTCAGGAAGGTTTGTGCGTTTCTGGACCCGGAGAAGCGTCAGTGCACCATATATGATGCCCGACCGGCGGTCTGCCGAGGCTACCCCGACAGCCAGCGCTGCGGATATTACGACTTTCTCGCATCCGAGCGCCGGCGACAAGGCGATCCTGAGTTCATACCGTTTGCCTGAAATGAATGCCACAATCCCATCATCTCGCAGTATCGCGTCTGCGTCGTAAGCTTTAATGAATGCGAAACAGAGTGAATCAGTAAGCCCTTCGCGACGTGCCGCATTCGATATACTTTGCCGAGTCACGGCAGAACACGCCTACGCGTCAGTTCTTGTTAGTGCGCTTTCCGATGCGGATTTGTCTCGCGAGGATCGCGCGCTTGCACAGGAATTAGTATTGGGAGTGCTCCGCTGGCAGCGATCGCTCGACTACTTTATTGAACGCTATTCCGAGCGCTCGATTGCGCGGTTGGACTTGCCGGTGTTGATCGCATTACGGGTGGGCCTTTATCAACTTCGCCATCTCTCTCGCATCCCGCAATCTGCCGCCGTCAACGAGTCAGTGAATATGG
>DATLWF010000533.1:0-7269 GCA_035576605.1 Blastocatellia bacterium
TTCTGGGGTTCAGGCTGGACCATGTCGGGCCATGTGATTCACCAACACGTTAAAGTGCCGGGCGCGCACACTGTAATGTTGAGAAATGGATTTGTCAAAGAAGCCGCAGTTGACGGAAACCAGAGGAGAATAGGGATGTGATCAAGCGACGTCGAACGAGTGAAGGATTTGCGTCTTTGCGCCTCGTAGCGCCTTTGCGCGATAACTTTCTCAATAACCTGTTTCGCGCAAAGACGCCAGGAGGCGCAAAGATGCCGGTTGCCGAACTCAAAACCTCTCATTCATATCTCAGCGCCACCATCGGGTCCACCTTCGTCGCGCGGCGTGCCGGCATAAAACTGGCTGCCAGAGCCACTCCTGTCAGAACGACAGAAGTAAGAACAAAGACCAGCGGATCAGTAGCGCTTACGCCGAACAACAAACTGGACATCACTCGTGTCAACGCGAACGCTCCTCCGAGGCCGATCGCGACGCCCACAATCACCAGCTTCAATCCTTGCGTGACAACCAGGTTCAATACATCCCGCCGACGCGCTCCCAGCGCCATCCTTATACCGATCTCATGCGAGCGTTGCGTGACCGAGTAACTTGTCACGCCGTAGATCCCCACTGCCGCCAGGACCATTGCCACACCGGCGAACACCGCAAGCAGCAGCATCGCGAACCGCTGCTGTGACATTGAACCTGAGATGAGCTCGCCCATCAGCTTGAGATTGTAGATTGGTTGATCCTTGTCAACGGCGACGACCTGTCCCCTTACTGCAGTTACGAGACTCAGCGGGTCGGAGCTGGTTCGCACCACGAGACTCATGGTCCGGGTCACCTGGACGAAGAACTCATCCGGAATCTGGTTGTAGTTCGAATACATCTGAAACCGGACTCTCGACTGCGCATCAGCGTCCCAACTCAGGTGCTTGATGTGGCTCGCTACACCGATGATCTCAAATCGGATGGTGCCCTCGTTGAGAAGCAGGTGCTGTCCGATCGGATCCTTATCGGGGAAAAGCCCGCGCGCCATGTTCTCGTCGATCACTGCGACCAGCGGCGTCTTGTCGGTCTCCTGTTCCGAGAACCCTCGCCCCTTCAACAGCGGAATGCCCATTGCGCGAAAGTAGCCGACGCCAACGGCCGACTGCACCGTCAGTCTCTGGTCGCCGTAATTGGTAAATGACTCACCATCGAGTAACACGGTTGTGACTGTCGCGCCGTTCAGCGGGACGCTGGTGGTGAACGCCGCAGCCTCAGCGCCGGGCAAAGCGGCAACGCGTTGCTCGAGCTGCTCAAAGAATGCACGCGCCTTCGGCCCGTCGGAGTACTTGATTGGCGAGAGGGAGAGCGTCATTGTAAGCAGGTTCCTGGGATTAAATCCGGCATCGATCTGCCGCAGCCGCGAGAACGTCTTCAGCATAAGCCCGGCCCCGATCAGCAATACCAGCGCCAGGGCCACTTCAGAGACGACTAGTGCGGATCGCGCGCGTTGACGTCCGCCGGTTGAGCCGCGCCCGCCTTCCTTGAGCGTCTCATTGAGGTCGGGACTCGAAGCCTGCAACGCGGGGGCGAGCCCGAAGATGATTCCCGTTGCGAGTGACGCAGCGAGAGTAAAGCCAAACACGTTTCGATCAAGCGCGATTTCCGTCACCCACGGAACGTTGTTAGGTATGACCGCCAGCAGCAGTTCTGCTCCCCACATGGCCAGCATGAGGCCGAGTGCACCTCCGATCACTGACAAAGCAACGCTCTCGGTGAGCAGTTGCCTCACTATGCGCAGTCGGCTGGCCCCAAGCGCGGTGCGAATCGCGATCTCTTTCTGCCGCGCGGCGGCTCGTGCCAGCAGAAGATTCGCTACGTTTGCACACGCGATCAGCAATACGAACCCGACCGCACCCAACAACACGAGCAGCGAAGCCCGCACGTCTCCAACCATGTCGGTGTAGATCGAGTTGATAGATACGCGAACGGTGTTGTTCGTCTTCGGATACTGCTGCTCGAGCGCTCCGGCTATGCTGTCCATCTCCGATTGAGCCTGCTGTTTTGTGACGCCGGGTTTCAATCGTCCGATAGCGACGATGCCTCCGTGCTCCTCTCGCGCTTCCTTCAAACGGTCCGGCATGAAGCTTATCGGCACGAACACATCGGCCGGCGTGTAGAACTGAAAAGCCGGTGGAAGTATCCCAATGACCGTGAAACTCGTGTCGTAGAGCGTGACCGCTTTGCCGACGAGTGCGGGATCGGAACCGAACCGCCGTTTCCACAATGAATCGCTCACGAGAACCACTGGAGCTTTGGCCTGTTCTTCCTCGGTCGAGAACGAGCGGCCAATTTGAGTGGTGACGCCAAGCGTCGAGAAGAAGTTGGCGGTGATTTGCCGGGCTAGCAGGCGCTCAGGCTCACCGGCTCCTGTGAGGTTCACGTTGTCGCGGCGAGCGATGGCCATCTGCTCGAAGCTCTGATTCCGCTCGCGCCAGTCGAGGAAGTCGGGCAGGGAAGGCGATTCCTGATCGATCTGCTCCTGCTTCTCCCAGAGAACTACGAGCTTGTCGGGATCCTGGTAGGGCAGCGGGCGGAGCAGCACAGTGTTGACCACGCTGAAGATTGCAGTGTTGGCGCCGATGCCCAGCGCGATCGTGACCAGCGCAACGAGCGTGAAACCGGGACTTCGCACCATCATTCGAATTCCGAATCTGAGATCACTTAGTAGAGTTTCCATCAGTCCCCCCCATTGCCGATTTCCGATTGCCAATTGCCGATTGCCGATTTCCGATTGCCAATTGCCGATTGCCAATTGCCGATTGCCAATTGCCGATTGCGACTGATCACGCTTTGTCTTTCAATCGGCAATCGACAATCGGCAATTGGAAATCAGTTCATTCATACCTGAGCGCGACCATCGGATCTACTTTCGTCGCGCGGCGAGCCGGGATGTAGCAGGATAGGAACGCGACTCCAGTGAGCATCAGGGCTATCACGCCGAACGTCACCGGATCACTCGCGCTGACTTCAAAAAGCAAGCTCGCCATCAACCGTGTCAGCGCAAAGGAGGCGGCAAGTCCGATGACGACTCCCGCAAGCGCGAGGCCCATTCCTCTCTTGAGCACCAGTCCCATGATGTCGCTCGTCTGTGCGCCCATCGCCATCCTCACGCCAAACTCCGGCGTGCGTTGGGTGACGAAATAGGAAAGCACGCCATAGATCCCAAGCGCCGCGAGGAGCATCGCCAACGCCGCAAAGACTCCCAACAGAGTCGTCCCCGTCCTTCGCAGTTGAATTTCTTCGCCCAGCACTTGTTCCATCGTTCGAATGTTCGACACCGGCTGGTCGGGATCGACCTCGTGTACCCTGGCGACTACCGCGGATGAGAGACTGGTGGGGCTGACTGATGCGCGGATGACAAGATCGCGCGGAGCGAACCAGTATTGCGTCGCCGCCTGTTTGTAGGGCATGTACCTCTCGGCTTTCACGGGCGCGTCAACTCCCATCTGCCTGACATCGGCGACGATACCCACTATGGTCATCCAGGGTTGCTTCGATTGGGAGCCGCCGTTTTTGAAGCGCTTGCCGAGTGCGCTCTCGTTTGGCCAGAACTCGCGCGCCATCGTCTGGTTAATGATCGTCACCGGCATTGATTGAGCCGTGTCGCTTTCGCTGAAATAACGACCCTCGCGCAGAGCAACTCCCATCGCATTGAAGTAATCAGCGCTGACCTGGCGGGAAATGGCGTCGTAGAGAACCCCCGGCTCAGCCGGCCGGCCTTCGATGCTTATGACGTTGCTGCCTCCTTTCCATTCGAGCGGGACCGAAGTCGTGTAGCCCGCGGCGACCACACCGGGCAAAGCGCCAACCCGTTCCAGCACCTGCTCGTAAAAGGCCGTCCGGCGCGACGGCTCCTCGTACTTGCCGTCGGGTAATTGGGTCCGCACCGTGAGCACGCCTTCGGGGCGCAGCCCTTCGTACTGGCCTCGCAGCCGGGAGAAGGTCTGAATCAGCAGGCCCGCGCCAACAAGCAGCACCATCGCCAGCGCGACTTCGCCAACGACCATTGCGCCTTGCAGCCTGCGATTGCCCGCGCTCAGGGTCGTGCGCCCGCCGCCCTGCTTCAACGCCTCGTTCAAGTCAGTCTTTGTGCCTTGAATGGCTGGGGCTAGTCCAAAAATAATCCCAGTCATCACCGACAACGCGAAAGTGAACACCAACACCATCGGGTCAACTCGCAGGTCTGCAAAAAGAGTCAGTCCCGCCGGAATCAGTTGCTGCAGGAATGAGAAACTCCACACCGCAACAATCATTCCTCCTGCGCCGCCCGCGATTGAAAGCACGATGCTCTCGGTCAGCAACTGCCTCACCAGCCGCGAGCGCCGGGCGCCGAGCGCAGTTCGAACCGCGATCTCTTTGCTTCGACCCATCGCGCGGGAGAGAAGAAGGTTCGCGAGATTCGCGCAGGCGATCAGAAGAACGAACCCGACGGCGACAAGCAACACCACCAACGGGCGTCGCGTTTCACCGGTAAGCTCTTCGCTGAGCGGCACGATGTAGGCGCCCAGTCTTCCGGCTTCGGCTGAGTCGGGATAATCGCGCACGATCCCGGCCATGATCGTCTTGATGTTGGTTTGCGCCTGATCGAGCGTGACCCCCGGCTTTGTGCGCGCGACGACCTGAAGGTAGTGATTGTACCGATTAGCCATCTCTTCTTTCGGCAGTCTCAACGGGACCCAAATCCCGATGTAGCTTTCCAGAAACTGGAAGCCCGCGGGCATCACTCCCACAACGGTATGCTTATCGCTGTTGAGCAGGATGTCCCGACCAATAATGTCTCGCTCGCCGCCGTACCGGCTCTGCCAGAGCTTGTAGCTGATAATAGCCACCCGGTTTGCCTCGGGTTTGTCTTCTTCAGAAAGAAAGACGCGACCCAGCGCTGGTGTGACGCCAAGCAAGGGGAAGAACTCAGCACTCACTCCGTAAGCCTGGACTTTCTCGGGCTCGCCGTCGCCGGTGAGATTGAAGCTGCGCGATGCGAGGGCTGCCATATCCTCGAAGACCTCGTTACGCGCTTTCCAGTCGGCGTAGTTTGCAGGCGCGGGCGTGTTGCGAGGAAAACCGATGAACGAGGCGTCTTCCCAAACCATCACAAGCCGGTTTGGCTCGTGAAACGGCAAGGGACGAAGCAGCACTGCGCGAACCAGGCTGAAGATCGCTGTGTTGGCGCCGATTCCCAAAGCCATGATCACCACAGCGACAACTGTGAATCCGGGCTTCCTGGCAAGCATTCGAAAAGCAAACCGCAAATCCTGGAGCAGATTGTCCATGTCAGTTCTCCCTGTCAATGATCACTCATATCGGAGCGCGACCATCGGATCCACTTTCGTTGCGCGCCGCGCCGGGATGTAACAAGCCAGCAGCGCCACTCCGGTGAGCAGCAGCGCGATGATCGCAAAAGTTACCGCATCGGTCGCGCTCACGCCGTAGAGAAAGCTCGACATCAGCCGCGTTCCGGCAACGGCGCCGGCGAGCCCGATCCCCAGACCAAGCATGATCAGTTTTAGCCCGTTGCCGACCACAAGCTTTAGAATCCCGCCGCGATTTGCGCCGAGCGCCATCCGGATGCCGATCTCGCGAGTGCGCTGACTAACCGCGTAAGACATAACACCAAAGATCCCGATCGCTGCCAGGATCAAAGCCAGCAAGCCGAAACCGCCAAGAAGCATCGCCGCCACGCGCGCAGGAAAGAGCGGCAGGGCCATGTGCTCGGTCATCGTCTTGACGTTGTAGACCGGCAGATTGGCGTCGAGCTGTTGAAACTCGCCGCGCAGCGCGCCGATCACGCTTTGCGGATCGCTCGCCGTACGCACTACCAGCGTAAGGTAGCTTCCGTTCTCGGGCCGCAGGTTGAGGTAGACGAAAGGCGTCGGGTCTTCGCTGAGACTGAAGTACTTGCCGTCTCTTATCACGCCGGCGACTTCGACCCACGGGCCGGCGGCGCTTTCGAGGCTGAATCGTTTGCCGACCGCCGACTGACTGGGCCAGAAGCGTCGCGCGAAGGTCTCGTTAATCACTGCCTCTCGCTGCTTTTTTTCTGCGTCCTGTTCGATAAAATCGCGGCCCTCGAGCAAGTCCGCGCCCAACGCCGCGATGAAGCCGGGCGATGCGCCGGAGGTCATCGCTTGCGGAATATTCGCCCCGCGCTCTTGCGGCGCGCCTTCGACGAAGATGCTGTTGTTGTTGATGTTCATGCTGAGCGGCACGTTGTTGGACAGACCGGCATATTGCACGCCCGGCGCCGCGCGCACACGCTCGAGTAGTTGACGCTTGAACTCCTTGCTGCGCGGCCCATCGTAGCCCTGTAAGCTTAGATCGAAGGACATCTCAATCGCGTGTTGGGGCACGAAGCCGGGATTGAGCAACTGCGCGCGTTGCAAGCCGCGCAAAACCAAACCGGCGCAGATCAGCAGCAGCAGCGACAACGAGACTTGAAAGACAACCAGGCCGCTGCGCAGCCACGAACGCCGATAACCGCTGATGGAGGTCTCGTCTTTCAACGCCGGCACGAGGTCCGGGTTGGTTGCTTGCAGAGCGGGCAGCAGCCCAAACAACACACCGGTTGACACCGAGACGACGGCGGTGAACAGCAGCACGCGATAGTCGATGTGCACCTCGGTCGAAAGCGGAATATCGAGCGGCGGCCTGAGCGCCGTCATCGCATCGACCAGCCAATATGCCAACCCCAATCCGAGCGCGCCGCCGCAAGTCGCCAGCAGGACGCTTTCGGTGAGGAGTTGCCGAACCAGCCGCCGGCGGCTCGCGCCGATCGCCAGCCGAATCGCAATTTCCTTGCGCCGTTCGGTCGCACGCGCGAGCAACAGGTTTGCCAGATTGGTGCAAGCGAGCAGCAGAACCAATCCGACGACCGCCATCAACACTCCGGCAAAGCCCAGGATCGGACCTCGCATAAACGCGCCGAACAAGCCGGGTGGCGAGAGTTCGATCGTTTTGTTTTCGTTCTCGTTGGGATATTCGCGAGCCAGTTGCGCGGCGATGCTTTTGAGGGCGCCTTCGGCCTGCGCGGTGGACACGCCGGGTTTCAAGCGGCCCTGAACGAAGAAGTTGGCAGAGTCGCGATCTTCCAGGTAATTGTTGCCCGGTTCGATTTGCGCGAGCATCATCATCGGAAACCACATCTCCGGCACGTAGCTGATCTCCGAACCGTTGAAGCCTCGCGGCGCGACGCCTATGATCGAAAAGCTTCGTCCGTTCACGATGACATTCCTGCCAATCGCA
>DATLWF010000534.1:0-4369 GCA_035576605.1 Blastocatellia bacterium
GCCGGATAGGCGAGATTGATATTTCTAAACGCGTGCATGCGCTGGCGCAGACGCTGGATGTTCAAGGATACGCCGCATTGAAAATTGAAGACTGAAAATCGCAAATTGCGATTTTCAATTTTTAATTTCAATGCGGCGGGCAACCTCACGCACACCGGGCCTGGGCCGCTAAACCTTCTCGAAGCCGCTTTCCTGCATCTCGTGCTCGGCCTTGGGCTCGTGCTCTTCGTCCACGACGCGGCCGTCAAACAAATGTACTTGCCGGTCCGCGTGCCGCGCATATCGGGGATCGTGCGTGACCATGCAAACGGTCGCGCCTTGCCCGTGTAATTCGCGCAGCAACTCCATCACCGCTTCGCCGTTTGTCGAGTCGAGGTTCCCGGTCGGCTCATCTGCCAGCAGTATCAACGGATCACCGGCCACTGCTCGTGCTACGGCCACGCGTTGCTGCTGACCGCCCGATAGCTGGCTCGGAAGATGCTTTGCGCGGTGGGCCATGCCAACGCGTTCAAGCGCTTCCATCACCCGCTTCTTGCGTTCGGCGGCTTTGGTGCCGCGGTAGGTCAATGGCAGCTCCACATTCTCGAAAACGTTGAGGTCACCAATCAGATTAAAACTCTGAAAAATGAATCCGACCTCGCGGTTCCGAACTCGCGCGCGTTCCGATAGCGGCAGGTCCGAAACGGGTTTGCCCGCCAGCGAGTAGGTTCCGTCGGTGGGCGAATCCAGCAAACCGAGAATGGAAAGCAGCGTCGATTTACCGCAGCCGGAGGGCCCGGCTATCGAGATGTATTCGCCCTTCTTGATTTCCATGTGAATGCCTGAAAGGGCGTGGGTCTCAACCTCGTCGGTGAGAAATACCTTGGTAACACCTTCGAGCCGAAGCAGCGGTTGGTCGCTAGCGCTCATGTGGTTTCGTTCCTCCCAAAAGTTTAGTCGAATGTCAGTTCAGACGAATTCGAGGTGAGCTGTCCCACTGTGACGTGTCGGAGAGGATCACTACATCACCCTCTTTAAGACCTTCAAGAACCTCAATCGTGGTGACGGAGCCCCGGCCCAGCTTGACCTGAACCTGGCTGGCGCCTGCCCCGTCCGGGTCGAGCTTGAAGATGCCCACCGTGGCGTGTTCCTGTCCGTGCACCGGACGATTAACATACAGGATGTTCTCGAGCTTCTCCAGCTCGATTGTGCCATCGACGCTTAGGTCGGGCACCGCGCCCTTGGGCAAGTCCCCTTCCAGCGACGAGTCAACGGTGCGTGTGCCGTTCTGGACCGACGGGTCTATCCGAATTACCCTGCCGGAGATTATTCCGTTGCGAGTGTCAACCGTGACCGCCTGGCCTAGCTGAATATCTTTGGCTTGAGTCTCAGCGATCTTCAACTCCGCTTTCAGTTTCTTTGGGTTTGCTACTCTCGCGAGCTCCTGACCCAGAGTGACTTGCTGGCCGACCTGAACTGAAACTGTTTGTAGCTCACCATCGATTCCCGCGCGGACCTTGAGAGCGTCAAGCTGTTTGCGTTTGAGCTGCACAGCGTCCCTGAGTTGCCGCACCTTCTCGTCTTCGGCGGCCATCCTGGCTTTGGCTTCGTCGCGGCTGCCGGCCAGACGCTTTCTTTCGAGCGCGACCCGATTGTCCAAGTCTTCAGCGGCAATCTTAGAAAGCTGTACTTCAAGAGATGATTTCAGGCCTTGCTTGCCTAGTGAATCATTCACTTCATACTGCATCTGTGCCTTCTTGAAATCAGAAGTAACCTGAGCCAGCGTAGCTTCTTGATCGAGGATTGTCTTATCAAGCTGGACTTTCAGAGTCGTGAGATTGGCGTCGGCGCCACGAAGTTGAGACTCAGCATCGACAAAGGCCTGCGAGATTGCGGGATCGGTCAACTCCAACAAAACGGTGTCGGCCTTAACCTGTGCGCCGGGCTGCACGAGTCGCTTCTCGACGCGCCCCGGGCTGATAGCCGGCACATAGCGAATCTCTTCAGGCACGAGCGTACCCAATCCACGGACGTTTCGAGGTATCGTGCCCCGTGCTACCGTTCCCTTCCACAAGGTCTCCTTGTCAACGCTGGGAGCGGCAGGCTGCAACCGCGATACACCAACGGTTATCAGTGCAACGGCAATCACTGCGGTTAGCGCGTACAAGATCCTCTTAACGCGGCGTTTCTTTGCTGCAGATTTACGCGGTATGTCCATGCTTCCTCCAATTACCTCTAAGGAAGTTCCGTGCCATCGGGGCTGCCCTGGTAACTCGTTGTATGCCTCATCTTAACAAAGATCAACAGCAACCGTAAGCGACCCCGCTTTTCGCTTCTGGGAACTCCGTGTTCAGAAGCGGACAGGGAAACAAGGCAAAAGTAAAAAGGCAAAAGTAAAAAAGTCGCGCCCCAACCGAGCCCGGCGCCGCAATATGAACATAGTTGCCCATCTTACTTTGCCTTTTGCCTTTTTACTCTTGCCTTCCTCAGTCGTTTACCACCCAGCCATCCCGTAGCTTGATGATCCGGTGTCCGTAAGAGGCGTTCACCTCAGAGTGGGTGACCTGAATGATAGTCGCGCCCGCCTCATTGAGTTTCTTGAATAACTCCATAATCTCTTTGCCCTGGTCTGAATGCAGGTTTCCGGTTGGCTCGTCCGCGAGTATCACTTTTGGGTTGGCTATCACCGCTCTCGCGACGCCGACCAACTGCTGCTGACCTCCCGATAGCTGAGTGGGATACAGATTTCGCTTGCCGACTATCTGAAAACGGTCAAGCACGTCGCAGACTATGCTTTCACGCTCGGCCTTTTTCACGTCCCGGTACGACAACGGCACCTCTAGATTCTCGTAGACTGTCATGTGATCGAGCAGATGATAACTCTGAAATACGAAGCCGATGTTCTTGTTTCGCAGATCGGCCCGCTCCTTCTTTCCAAGCTTGTGAACTGGCTGCTCGAGAAAATTGAACTCACCGGTCCATGCGCTGTCGTGCATACCAAGGATGTGAAGCAGAGTCGACTTACCGGCGCCCGAGGGCCCCATTATCGAGACGAATTCTCCAGGCTTGATATCTATGTTTACGCGGCGCAGCACGAATGTCTTGCCCACGCCTGACTCGAAAAACTTCTCAACGTTGCGCATCGCGATCATAGCTGAACTCCTATGTTTCGAAACATGATCCTGCCGGATCTCTTGGCCTGCTGCTGATTTGATGATACACGAAACAACGCGGCGGCCAAACGAAATCCCGGCAATTCGAAAGATGATAGTAGCCAAGTCCTGTGCCACTCGATCTCACAGCGATAAACAGACAAATTGCGCGGCTTAACGGTTGGCACAGCGTTGAAGAGAGCTTGGCGCTTTTCGCTCGTGGGAATTAGACTGCCCACAATCGAACAGGAAAGAGCAAAGGGCAAAGGGCAAAGAGCAAAGGGTGATCTTCGCTTTTTGCTCTTTGCCCTTTGCCCTTTGCTCTTTGCCCACCATTGCGCAAGAATCTTCGACGAATCGAGAAAGAGAGAAGAAGAGATGAACGAGCACATCTTTCGCGAATACGACATCAGAGGGGTGGTCGACAAGGATCTGACGGACGAGACCGTATACGACCTGGCTCGTGCGATCGGCACTTTTTTCCGGGCGAACGGCGCCACTAATGCGAGTCTCGGCCGCGATGCCCGCGAAAGCTCGCCGCGCTTTCGCGACATCATGACTCGCGGACTCACTGAGACTGGCTGCGATGTGCTGGATGTTGGAATGGTGCCGACACCGGTCCTCTACTACACGCTATTCACTCAACCCGTCGACTCAGGTGTGATGATAACAGGCAGTCACAATCCGGCCGACAACAACGGCTTCAAGGTGTGTCTCGGGAAGAGCACCATCTTCGGCGAGCATATTTCGGAAATCAAACGAATAGCGCTGGCGCAAACCTTCGTGAGCGGCCAGGGGAGGAAGCACGAGATCGAGGTGGCTGACGCTTACAGCGAATACATTCGATCGAACATACGAATGGGTTCTCGTAAACTGAGAGTTGTCGTTGACGCCGGCAACGGAATGGGAGGCTTCATCGGCGCGCCTCTTTACAAAGAATTCGGCTGCGAGGTGATCGAACTGTTCTGCGAACCCGATAGTCGCTTCCCGAATCACCATCCTGATCCAACAGTCGTCGAGAATATGCAGTTTGCGATCAACGCCGTGCGCGAGCATAAGGCTGATCTCGCGATCGCTTTTGACGGGGACGCCGATCGCATTGGAGTGGTCGATGAAGAAGGAAGAATCATATGGGGCGATCAATTGATGCTCATCTTTGCGCGCTACATTCTGAAGGAGCGTCCCGGCGCGACGTTCATCGGTGAGGTGAAGTGCTCGCAAAACCTGTTCGACGATAT